>SXSU01000030.1 GCA_005793345.1 Bdellovibrionales bacterium | reverse complement strand
ATAATAATAATAATAATAATAATAAACGGGGAGATTGAAAATCGCCCCCAACAAACAAGAGAATAACGGCGCATGATTTTGTCTCATAAAATCGCGAAGCGATCAGACTTAATCATAAGCAGTTATTCAGAAAAAATTTGCGAATTATTTTTTAACAGCTTTTTTAGGTCATGAATATTTTTAATATACGAAAGTTCAATTCCTTTTGGAAGCTCTTCTTTTTCTAAACTTTTTTTATTTGAAAAAGGTAATATAGCTTTTTTAAAACCAAGTTTATGGGCTTCCTTTATTCTGAGTTCAGGTAATGAAACAGCTCTAACTTCGCCAGTTAAACCAATCTCTCCCATAAAACAAGTCTTTGCATCTAAGGAGATTCGACTTTCTGCTGACAATAATGCGGCCATTACTCCAACGTCTGAACCAGTTTCAGAAAGTTTTAAGCCGCCCACGACATTTACAAATATATCTAATTGATACATGGGTATATTAAGATGTCGTTCAATTACAGCAATTAATAAATGTAATCGATTTATATCTACACCTAAAGATGTTCGTCTTGGCATTGCCATTGGAGTAGAAACTGCGAGGGCTTGAATTTCACAAAGTAGGGGACGAGTTCCTTCAAGGCTTGAGAAAATTGCAGAACCAACTAATGATTCTCCACGCTCTTGTAAAAATAATTCAGAGGGATTTTGAACTTCTTGAAGCCCCATAGAATTCATTTGAAAAACACCTAATTCATGGGTGGGACCAAATCGGTTTTTTAAAGATCGAAGAAGTCTAAATTGGTAAGACAGATCACCTTCAAAAGATAAAACAGTATCAACCATATGTTCTAAAACTTTTGGCCCTGCGAGATTACCTTCTTTAGTGACATGGCCAACTAATATTATGGAATAGTTTTCATTTTTTGCCAAACTCATTAGATGTCCTGCACTCTCTCTTACTTGAGAGACAGATCCTGGTGCAGAATTTATTTCAGGTAAAAAGATAGTTTGAATAGAATCAACTATCAAAACATCAGGTTTAATTTTTTGTGTAAGTTCTATAATTCGATGAACGTCACTAAAGCTTGCTAATTCAATTAGTCCTGATTTTACATTTAATCTTTGGGCCCTCTGTAGAGTTTGTTGAATGCTTTCTTCTCCAGAAATATAAAGGACTCGGTGTTTTTCTTTAGCAAGCCCTTCTGCCATTTGTAATAACAAAGTACTTTTACCAATACCTGGAGCTCCGCCAATAAGAGTGAGGCTTCCACGAGTCAGCCCACCTCCAAGTACACGATTTAGTTCATTGATATGTGTAAACATTCGAGGAGGATTTAGTGGAGTCCCTTCAAGATTTTCATTTGAGGCTTTTTCAAGGTTGAAAGATTCTAATTTTTTGGGATCAGAGCTAAGTTGAGAATAAGAAGCTCCGGATGGTGATCCCAATGCCCAACCTCTATTGCTAACAGCTGATTCAATATAAGTTTCTTCAACAAAGGAGTTCCAAGATCCGCAATCCGAGCATTTCCCCTCCCATCGAGTTCTTTGGGAGCCACAATTTTGACAGGTATATATCGTTCGACTTTTATTTTTTGCCATTGAAAAGACTTACTCCAAAATATTAAATGGAGCAAGTCTAACATAGTATTCGCAGTGTCTATTATCGATTATTCGTGCCCAATGGACTTTGCTTTTTGTTCAAAAGCGATTGCAATTCCTGACGTGTCTGCAAATTCTCCTAGGGCACCCATGATTTGGGCTTTTGCATCTTTTGATGAGATTTGTCCAAGAGAAGCTTGTTCGCATATTTTTACTAAACGTGAAAGATATAGCTTTTGGGCTTCACTTATTTTTCTATTTAAATTTTTAACCTGTAGTGGGCTTGAACCAAGTGCTTGTGCCAGAGGCTTATAATTTGAAAATGGTAAAGCAAAATTTCTATACATTTCAAGAACGCGGTGTTCATTGGCCGTATATTCAAAGCGAGGATCTGCTTTAGAAGGAAATAATTTTTTAAGTTCAGTTTGTACAGTTGCTGGTAAGTTATCAAAAGTTTTTTCATTATCAAAGGCAGGAACTTTGGAAAATTCAATATAAGGTTCTAGCCCAATTGCATGAGCAACTAAATCTCTTTTTACTTTATTTTTTAAATCATCCACATCCTTGTGAGCATTTCTAATTTCCCAAGCGTATCTATTAGGTCCTGCAACATCGGGTCTGTAAGAAGGTCCACCAGTATATTTAAAAGAGGCATCATTTTTACGAACAAAAGCTTTAGAGTCTTCATCGTATTTTCGAAAAAAAGCATTTTCAGCAAGATAATGTTCAAAAACATCCCTTTTTATTTTATTCATGGGACCTAAAAATGGATGATCAAAACTGAGAGCAGTTAGTTTTGTATTATCTTTTTTATAACGCTCATATCCTGATTTTAATTTTATAAACATATCTTTTAAATTTGAATAAACAAACCAACCGAGGTGTTCGGCTATCGTAGGTTTTGCTCCGTAAGCTGAAGCACGATCTTTTGATACCATGGCTTGTTGTGAACCAACACCATAACGAGCGACTATAAAATCTACTGCGTTTTCCCATTGTTTATAAGTATCAAAAGGAGGAAGTACAATTTCTATATTTCCAGTTGAATCTACAATAAGTTCATCAGGCATAAAATCATTTTTAATTCGTTTTTTTAAACCACTTTTTGTTGCAAATTCTGGTTTATTTTGAAAGTTATTTTTTATCCATTGGATGCGTTCTTGATCAGACAATGAATCCCATTTTTTAGTTGAAAAAACTTTATTATCTGGAGCGTAATCTTTTAAAATTAAAGCTGATTCTTCAAATAAATATTCCGACTCATAACCAATTTGTGCAAAACCATTTGGATTTTTACTAGGGTTAATATCTTTAGTATAAATTTTTAAACCTAAAGAAATGTTTTTTTTGACTTCAGAAATGGATTGCGAAGCAGAATAATTTGTAGGATTTAACGATTGTTTTTTATTTGCAGTTTTTGAAGAGTTATTATTAATCTCAGAGAGATGATGTTGAGTTTTTACAAATAAATTTTCACATTGACTTGGTTCCGCAAGAGCTGTTTTAGTCAATGATGTGATTGCTACAAGCAGTAAAATATTTTTCAATATATTGATAAAAGCTTTAGGTAACATAAACAATTCTTCCTTAAATTAATAACTGCACCTGTTTAAGTCTGATCGCTTCGCGACTGTATGAAGACATAATCCTGTGGCGTTAATTACTTGTTTGTTTTTTAATTCAAATCTTTCGAATTAATTTTGATCTTACTTTTTTTTATTGAGAAGTGCTTATTTTTTTTTAGTTATAGTAGATTTTTCAGAACAGAAAATTAAAATTGTCATTTTATTTATATTTTTTTATTTACAGTAATGAAAAAAATGTACTAATGTTCAAATTCTTTACAAAATTAAGTTAGAAAGGTGTGACAATGAAAAATTTTATAGTTTTAGTTCTTGCTTCAATGAGTTTTCTAAATGCGAATATAGTTGGTGCTGTTGAAGAAGGTATAAAACCGATTCAAGAAATATTTGAACCTCAAACTCCATCATCCCCGGAAAAGTTTGTAAAGGTTGCGGTTGTTCAATGGGCTCCTCCAGTTGCTCCTTTAAATACTACTTTAAAAGACGCAGAAGCTTTTAAACAAATAAATAGAGAGACAATTGCAATGCAAGTTGCAGAAGCTGCTGCAAAAGGTGCTAAATGGGTTTTATCATCAGAAATGAGTGTGGTTGGTTATCCCTCTCACCCAGAATTACCTCCTGCTGATGAAAACTTTTTAACTCGTGAAGAAATTTTACCTTATGTAGAGACTATTCCTGGGCCTACAACCAAATATTTAGGTGAGGTTGCTAAAAAACATAAAGTGTATATTCAAGTTGGATTAGCTGAAATAGATTCTCGTACTCAAAAATTATATAATGTTGCGGTATTAATTGATCCAAAAGGAAAAGTAGCTTTAAAACATCGTAAGTGGAATTTGTTTCACGTTGAAACAGCTTATTTTACACCTGGAACTGAAGTAAATGTTTTTAATTCAGAGATTGGAAATTATGCTATGTTGGTATGTGCAGATGTTTACGATAGTAAACTTTTAGCACAATATAAAAAATCAGGTGTAAAAGTACTTGGTTTAACGACATCTTGGGCGCAAATGAATACAGGAATGACTTATTTTAAAAAAGCAGCAATAAATACACAATCTTATTTAATGGCGGCCAATCAACCTTATTTTCCTGATTCTGGTGTAATAAATCCAAATGGTTCACTTCAATCACATATTCGTCAAACAGATGGTATTGCCTATGGTTATATTCCTTTAGCAGTTAAGACTGAACAAGCTCAATAAAATAAAAGAGTGAATATTATGAATATAACGGTCGAATCAGCTCCTTCTAATATTGCCCTAGTAAAGTATATGGGGAAATCAGATTCAAAAATAAATAGAGCATCAAATAGTTCTTTATCATATACCTTAGATTACTTAAAATCTGAGGTGGCCGTTGTACAAGTGAATCCATTACTAATGAATAAGTTTTCAAGCTTACTTCAAGGTGGAGAGGATCTTTGGATACCTTGGAGTGAGTTTAAAAAAAGTATAAACGAGGTTAAAAATTCTAATTTAATTTCAAATCAAGCAAGCTACGATATTTTGCTAAGTGAAAATGGTAAACAAAAATTTATGAAGCATTGGTATAAATGCCGCTCAATTTTTGCACCTCAATACAAAGGTCAATTTATCATTAGTTCAATCAATCATTTTCCATCAGATTGTGGTTTAGCATCTTCAGCATCAAGTTTTGCTGCTTTAACAAAAGCAGCTTATGCAAATTTTCGCGATCTGGATGTCTTAGAAAAAAACATCAATATATCAGAATTGGCAATGGTGAGTAGAGAAGGGTCAGGATCGTCATGTCGTTCTTTTTTTTCTCCATTTGTTGTTTGGAGAGATCAAGAAGTTTTTAAACTAGATACAACCTTTAAAAATCTCCATCATATTGTAGTGATTGTAGATGATCAAAAAAAAGAAGTTTCATCAAGCGATGCCCACCAAAAAGTTCAGAGTAGTTTGCTTTATGAAGATCGAACTCTAAGGGCAGAAAAGCGTACCAATCAATTAATTGAAGCTCTTCAATCATTAAATTGGAAACAGATTTTTGATCTTACCTGGGCTGATTTTTGGGATATGCATTGTTTATTCGAAACATCAAATCCTCCTTTTTATTATATGTTACCTGAAAGTTTAGAAGTATTGCGGTGGGTACAGGATGAGTGGAAAAAAAATAACGATGGTCCCATTGCAACTATGGATGCTGGAGCAAATGTTCATCTATTATATCGACCAAATCAAATGCAAAATGCTTTAGAACATTATAGATTTTTAAGTCAGAAATATAAACTCTACTCTAATGTTTAAAAAACTAAGTCAGATAGCAATATTTTTTAAAAGCGCAATCAAGATCTGATGATTATAATTTTGAATTAATATATTCCAATGTTGACTTTTGTATTTTTGTGCTATTTTCAAAAGCTTTTTTAAATGATGTTGCAAACTGTGCTTTGTCACATACTGATTCTTTTCCTGTACTATTCAAAATTCGATAGTAATCCTGAATGACATTATTAAATAATAAAAATTCACGGGCATTGTTTTCGAGAACATCTGTAGTTATCCAACCAACAGGTGGAATTATCCAGGTCAAATTAACTAATCCATTCTCATAATATGTATGATCACTGACAGAAATAGAGCAAGCAATGTGCTTATCAATAGATGGGAAATAATAGTTTTTAACAAATAGATATTGAAATTCATAACCTGGTCCAATTCCCCCTCTATAAGGTCGCTCAGCAACATCAACTAAACTGTAAAAACAACTAGTTGATGGTTCGTACCTAGTACCCCAGGAGACTGAGTAAGAGTAATCCCAATATCTAGTGAATTCCTCAAATCCTGTTTCTATAGAACTGCAGTCTGGAATTCTATTTGGGTTTCTAAAAGAGAGATCGTAAATGTCATATTGTTGTGGATAATGTTTAGTTATTTTGGTGAAAAAATTAAGTTCATTGTGATCATAATAGGAGTATCCATTTTCGTTTTTAAGAATAGGTACATCAGGTTTTCGTGCCCAATCCGCAATACAAATTGATGAAATGAGTAACTGTGCAAGAGTAAGAGTTTTTAAACTATTTAATAAAGACATCATAAAATTCTCTCCTATAAATTGTTAATTCAATTATTTGTTTATATTCAAAATTTGTTATTTATTTTTTAATAACGAATATTAAATTAATATTTATTTTTGTTTATTTAAATCAATTAAAAATTAATTTTAATAAAATTAATATATTTTTAATTAACAATATTCAGTAGTGACAAAAAATGCATGAGATGTCCAAATACTTACAGTTGAAAGTAAAACTCCACTAGTGCTATATTTCCCTTGTTTAGGATGGCGATTTTTAGAAATAATTTAATTGTATAATAGAGGTGATTTTATGAAAAATATTTTGAATTTTAAAAAAATGTTATTATATTTTATTTTTACTTTAACAATAACTTTTCAAATACAATCTTATGCTGATGATAATACATTAGATCAAGTGAAAATGAAATTAGATAAGCTTTATAAGGCTGATGACAAATATTTTAGTAAGAATTTTCAATCATATAAAGAAATTAAAAAATTAAACTTGCAAACTGGCGATATTATCGGAATTTCAGAGACACTTGCAGATCCATCGACAATATTTTTTGAATCTGGTACTGGATCACGTTACGGTCATGTTGGTATAATAGTTAAGGAGAAGCTTAAGGAAAGTGATCATGAAGAATCACTTTTAGTATATCACGCAAATGTGCCCATTGTTCAAAAAACGTCGTTAAAGTCATTTATTGGAAGAAGTGCAAAGAGTAATCCAAAGGGTCTATTTACGATAGTGCGTTTAAAAGTTCCACTATCTGATGACGAGAAAATAAAATTGGTGAGCGAAATGACTGTAAGTATGTTTAAACCAACTCTTTATAATAGTTCACAAGTTTTAAATGACGAAACTGTAAATTGTTCTGAATTTGTTTATAAGTCATTTCAAAAAATAGGACGTAATGTAGGTTCAATTCAAAAAATGAAAGACTTAAATTTAGCAGCTTTTAACTTAAAATTAATAAATGCATACTCATATGGAGAACCCACAGATTGTGAAGCTGAAGTCGTTACGCCATTATCTGTAATTCGATCTGAAACTACAGAACTTGTATATTCTTCAACCCCTAATGAAAATATTAAAAATTATAGTGACTTCGAACTATTAAGTATTTGGACTAAAGAAGGTTCGTTGGATCTTCTTAAACAACTTACAGAGCTCCCAGTTGAAGAATTAGGTATACCTTCTGAAAGTATTTCTAAGGACGTACCATTTTTAAAACCAACTGAAGATCAATTAAAACAAATTTGTTTACCAACGAATAACTAAATTTATCGCATTAACATTTATAATGAAAAGGTAGATCTAAAAATGAAATTTAAATCAATTAATTTAATTCTAAATTTAATTCTGGTATTATTATTTAATTCATCAATTGGATTTGCTAATTTTAATATCAAAACAAATGATGAGGGATATGTTGAAAAGTCAATTCAAGATATTCGTGATGATGTTACATACTTAAAAGTACAGCTTAAAAATGAATTCAATCTAAACAACCTGGATAAGTCACAATTCTATTTAATCGAAAATCCAATTCTAAAAATGAAACATGAGATTCTACGTATTGACTTACGTAAGGAAGGTTGTTTTGAGGGGCCAACAATGGTTGATTGCTTTGATAATAGAACTTTAGTAATTAATTTTTTAGATGAGGTTTTAATCCAATTAAAATCAACAACACAATATTCACAGTCTATGATCGAGTGGGCTTTAACGAATGCTGATACATACTTAATGTTTATAAAAAAAGATATTGGTAAGTAAAAAGTAACTTGCCGTATATTAAAATTGTTATATACCTAATTTAGAGAACAAATTGAAAAAATTAGGATTTAAAATTTTGAAAGAACTATCAATAACAACAGCAGGTAAATGGATTTTAACAGGTGAGCATACTGTACTTCGAGGTGGTTCTGCTCTTGTATTTCCTTTTGAAGGTAAGAAATTTAATCTTAATTATTTCCCCATCAAGGAAAAAACAAATTCAGACACAATTCGAGATTTAGAAATTCGTGCTGAATTTTTAGGTACAACAGGCCCTGATTATCAAATTTTATTTTATGGATTATTGGATCGCTGTCTTGAATTATTGCAAATTGATCGCTCAGAATTTTATGGACGTTATCTTATTCAAAGTGATTTACCATTGGGAGGGGGGCTTGGCGCTTCAGCTGCACTTTGTGTTGCCGTAGTTCAACTTCTTCATCAGTGGGGACATGTTCAAAAATCACAAATGTATGAGATGAGTCGAAAATTAGAAAACTTATTTCATGGTGAAAGTAGCGGTGTTGATGTTGCTGTAGCACTTGATCAACAACCACTTTATTTTAATCGAAGTGGAATTCGCGAACCCTTTCAGTTGAAATGGAAGCCTAAATTATTTTTATCCTATTCTGGAGAAAAAGGATTTACGCAAGCCTGTGTTGAAAAGGTAAAATCTTGGATTAATGATAATCCTGAATTAGCTCCTTTAATTGATGCAAAAATGAAGCAGTCGGTCGAAAGGTCTTTTTCGGCTTTAACAAAAGATAGAAGTGCAGATTCTCTAAATGAACTTCGAATTGCAATTGACGAAGCTGAATCTTCATTTCGAACTTGGGGATTAATTCCACCAGTGATGCAAAAAGAAATGGATTTCTTGAAAAGTTATGGTGCCCTTGCAGTTAAGCCTACAGGTTCAGGTGGTGGGGGATATATTTTAAGTCTTTGGAGTGAAGCTCCACCAGAACAATTACTACAAAATAAATTGATAAATTGCTTTATGTAAAATAGGTTAATGTTTTAGAAACATATATTGATATAATTCGTTTGTAATTGCAAAAGGGGTGATTCAAAATCACTCCAAACAAACAAAAAATTAACTAAGTATTTACTCATAAATAAATCTAGCTTTAAAATGATGTTAGATTTTATCATGAGTATTTGTTGGTAAATAGAGGTTTAGATGAGTGCTCTCGATCCACAAAAAACTGAAGATTTAAAATACACTAGAAATTTTGGCATTATGGCACATATTGATGCTGGAAAAACTACAACGACAGAACGTATCTTATTTTATACTGGTAAAAGTCATAAAATTGGAGAAGTTCATGACGGTGATACTGTAATGGATTGGATGGAACAAGAGCAGGAGCGAGGAATTACAATCACTGCAGCAGCAACAACATGTGAATGGCTCAATCATCGTTTGAATTTAATTGATACCCCCGGACACGTTGACTTCACAATTGAAGTTGAACGTTCACTTCGGGTTCTTGACGGAGCTGTTATGCTTCTTGATGGTGTAAATGGTGTGGAACCACAAACTGAAACTGTATGGCGACAGGCTGAAAAACATCAAGTTCCTCGAATTTGTTTTGTAAATAAAATGGACCGTGTTGGGGCGGATTTTAGATTTAGTGTTCAAACATTAGTTGAAAGGTTAGATGCGAAACCACTTCCTCTGCAAATCCCAATTGGTGCTGAAGAGAGTTTTGAAGGTGTTGTGGATCTCATCGCACAAAAAGCTTACACTTGGAGGGGAGATGGGTTAGGTGCTAATTTTAAAATTGGAGATATACCTGAAGACTTGCAAGAAGAAGTGCAAAAACTGCGAAATGAAATCGTCGAAAAAATAGTTGAACAAGATGATGATATGCTTGCAAAGTTTTTAGATGGATATCAGCCTTCAGATGAAGAGTTAAAATTAATTATTCGAAAAGGAGTATTGAATTTAAAGTTTACTCCTGTACTTTGTGGTGCCTCTTTTAAAAATAAAGGTGTGCAGCCATTGTTGGATGCTATAGTAAGTTATTTACCTTGTCCCTTAGATAAACCGCAAGTAAAGGGAATTAACCCATTTGCCCATGATGCTGAAGTAATCTGTAAAACAAATTTTGATGAACCTGCAGTGGCATTAGCTTTTAAAATCGCTAATGATTTATTTTCTGGGAGTCTTACTTATCTTCGCGTTTACAGTGGAGTTGTAAAAGTTGGAGATCAATTATTAAACTCACGGGAAAATAAAAAAGAACGTATTCAAAAAATTGTTAAGATGCATGCTAATTCAAGGCAAGAAGTTAATGAATTAAAAGCTGGTGATCTAGGCGCTGTCATAGGCTTAAAATTTTCGATTACTGGTGACACACTTTGTGACTCCCATCGCATAGTAATGCTTGAAACAATTAATTATCCTGAACCTGTTATTTCAATGGCGGTGGAAGCAAAATCATCTGGTGATCAAGAGAAAATGATAAATGGTTTGCAAAGGTTAATAAAAGAAGATCCTTCTGCAAAATTAAAAACAGACCCCGAAACCGGCCAGACTATTATTTCAGGAATGGGTGAGTTGCATTTAGAAATTTTAGTTGATCGATTATTACGTGAATACAAAGTAGGTGTTAATACAGGAAAGCCACAAGTATCTTATAGAGAAGCTATTTTTGAAACCAAAGATGGACATTGTAAGTATGAGAGACAAGTTGCAAATGAAAATCAATTTGCGGAAGTTTATCTTGAAGTGGCACCAATAAATAATACAGATCAAAGTGTTATTACTAATGAGTATCATTGTTCTATCCAACCAAATAAAGAATTAAAAGCTGAATTTATTCGTGCAGTTGAAAATGGGATTAGAGATTCCTTTGAGGTTGGTCCTCTTGCAAGTTTTCCAGTTATACGGATGAAGGTTACAGTAAAAAAATTAGTAGCTCTTCAAGAGTTATCTAATGAAACTGCATTTCGAATTGCTGCGGGTATGGCTATACGTGATGCTTTATCAAAAACAAAAGTCACATTAATGGAACCACTTTTTAAAGTTGAAGTGTTAACACCTGATCAATTTTTAGGGGGAGTGGTTTCAGACATCAACTCTCGACGAGGTAAAGTTCATTCCCTTGGATCTCGAGGAATTTATCAAGTAGTCCATGCTGATGTTCCACTAGAAAAATTGTTTGGATATGCAACAGATTTACGATCTTTGAGTCAGGGACGTGCAAGTTTTTCTATGGAATTTAAAGAATACAATCAAGTAACATCAAAAGTCGCAGATGATGTTTTAAGAAAACTAGGTCGGATTTACTGATTATTGGTGATATCTAATGTGCAAAAATTTGAAAGGATTCCTTAAATTGAGTTTTTATTTATTAAAGCAAGCTTTTAAATTTATATTTTTTTATATTTTAGTTTTATACTCATTTGATGGACACTCCAATGAAATATCCTACGATTGTAAAAGCTGGGAACAACTTGCTAAATCTCAAAAGAAATTAATCGATTACAATAAAAAAAACCAAAGTTATTTTTATAAACATGATACATCACTTTTTTTTATAGATCCAAAATTATCATCAGTTATTTTTCGATTAGAAAATCAAAATATTTTAATTTATCAAAAAAAAGATATTTTATTTTCAATTTTTCAAAAGGATTATATTTCATTTAAAAAAATTCATTCTAAACTTCCTTTTGGAGATGCTTCACTTATTTTAGGATTAAAAGAATTATTACAAAATAGTTGGACTTTGCGTTTACAAGGAAAAAATTTAACTTTTTTTGCAGGTGACGAATCATTAATATGTACTCTAGATCGAGGGTGCCAACTTTTAAATAGTAAGGGAACCTCAGAGATTAAAATCGACAGTGCTAAAAAATCGCAATTTATCAAATTAAAAAAATTGCAAAAACAGCTTTGTGAAAACTTACTATCAGATTCTCTTTATGAACCATATTTTGCATTTGAAAAAAAATGCGAAATTAATAAAAGTGAGAATATTTTTTCGAATAAAGAACTTAATGAAATTTGCAAAAATTCAACTCTGTTAATTGAGCAGTTAATAAAATAACTGCTAATGATTAAGTCTGATCGCTTCGCGATTATATCAGACATAATCACAAGCAGTTATTTTCTTGTTTGTTGGGGGCGATTTTCAATCACCCCTTATTTAACAACTGCTAATGATTAAGTCTGATCGCTTCGCGATTATATGAGACATAATCTTGCGCCGTTATTTTCTTGTTTGTTGGGGGCGATTTTCAATCACCCCTTATTTAACTGCTAATGATTAAGTCTGATCGCTTCGCGATTATATGAGACATAATCTTGCGCCGTTATTTTCTTGAATACTTATGGGGCTCATGATTAAAGTTGGCTTGCACATATGTAAATAAAATGAATACGAGATTCAGAATAGTTATGAAAATAAAAAAACAAATAAAATTAAAAAATAAGTTATCTAAAAATGAACTTACAATAATTAATGAATCTAAAAATAAAATCCCAATTCGTTTTATCAAAACGTGGTTAAATTCTTTGCTTGAATCGCATTTGAAATCACATAGAAAAGAAATAGCAAATAAAAATATAGTCATTGTTTTTATGAATCAAGCTAAAGCAAAAAAAATAAATTTTCAATTTCGGCAAAAAAGTTATGCGACTGATATTTTAAGTTTTAAGGGCGAATACGATGATCTTGGCGAATTAATAATTTGTTTTGATGTTATAAAAAAACAAGCTAAAGAACATGGCTTAAGTTTAAAAGAAGAACTCGGTTATATGTTAATTCATGGAGTGTTACACTTACTTGGATATGAACATGAATTAGATGCCAAAAGCGCAAAAAAAATGTTCTCGAAACAAGATAATATATTTAAAAAAATGTGTGTTGAATTTTTATAATTATTTATTTAT
>SXSU01000002.1 GCA_005793345.1 Bdellovibrionales bacterium | reverse complement strand
GTTATTATGAAAATACAAACTTTAGTTTGGATTTTCATAATACGGGGTGATTGAAAATCGCCCCAAACAAAGAGGAAAATAACTGCAAATGATTATGTCTAATAGAATTGCAAAGAGATCAGTCTTAATCATGAGAAGTTAACAAATTATGTTAAAAAAAAATAATGGTCGAATATTTTTTGTATATATTTTATTTTCCTTTGGAATTTTATTTTTCTTTCAAAACTGTAAAACTGATAATGGAACAAAAAGCCTTAGTTCAGAAATGGGTGGTAATGGTGGTGGGTATCAAGGAAAGATAGTTGGTTTATTTTATAATTTTATTCCAAATAATTTCTGTGCCGATAAAATAGAAATTCCTAAGCAATTAGCAACTATTGATTTTAATGAACTAAGTATAGTAAATTTTAATAAAAAGAATTGTTCTGAAGAATCAAGTAGTTTGAATTTGAGCAATGTATTAGTTTCTCAATTTCAAAATGAAGTTGTTGCTATTAATAAACAGATTTTTGTAAAATATGAAGAAAGACCAATTCAAATTCCAAACAATCTTGTTGAAGTCTTATGCCGAGATCAATTTGAAAAACCAAACTTTGAAGTTATAATACGATTTGATCGAGAAACTCAAGGTGTTACCGCAAATCTCTATTCAACTAAGGGTAGTAGTGTTAAAAACAATTTAAGTCGAATTTTATCATATGATTATGTAAACTATCAAAGTGAAAATTTAAATCTAAATTTGAAATTTACACAATCTAAAGGTTCAATTGAGCAAATTCATCAAGGAGAAATTACTTTTGATTCTAATAAAAAAACTTTAAATTGTATTATTGGTGGAGCTCTTGATACGTCATCATGGAAATCTAAATTAGTTTCAAATTATAATATAAAACGCTTTAGCGTTGTTAACAATAGAACACCTTTCTTTTTTGCTGATGTAAATACCAAAGATAAAACTCAAATGTTTAAAATATTAGATGATGACTCAGTTGTTAATCTTACAGAAAAATTATTAGGAACGGATTTTGTTTTGCTTTCTAGTTTACCATTTAGTGAAGATATATTTCCATTTATTTCATGGAAATTTGGTGAAATGAAAAATTCAACAATCTTAGCTTATAATGATCGAACACAGGATATATTACCACTATATGATCGAACAGAAGAACAGGAAGGATTGGGTGGTTTCCTTTTAGGTACTGTAATTGAAAATCAAATTTCCAAAAGTGGCTATGTTATATTGCCATTAAAAAATTATCTTACAAATAAAATAACAGTTAGGGTTATAGATACTACAAATAAAAAAGTAACTGAAGAATTTGAATTAAATGCAAATGAATACTCCAATTCTGTTATATTGCCAAATACTGATGATGTTATTTTTTTAGTTAAAGAAAGTATTACTAATAAAACATTAATTAAATTTCATAATTTATTAAGTCAACAAGACAAATTTTTCACAACTCAAATACCAGAAGGTTGTAATTCTGGTTTTATAGATGCAAATAGTAACAATCAAATATTCATTCATAATCCACAGGTTTTGATTTTTTTAAAATGCAGTGCTTTTCCAGAAGATGTGTTTTTATACAATCTTAACTTATCGAGTGGTGAAGTTTATAAAGTAGCCACAAATGTTAAGATTAATTGGGTATCTGATGAAAAAAAATGGATTTATTTTGAAGATTTAAAAATTATAAATCGAAAGAAGGCTTTTTATAATTTAGAGACAAAGCAGATTATATATACAAATTTAAAAGTTGCTCCTTGGGGTGAGCAAAATATTTTAAATAATTTATTAGGTCCATTTCGAAAAGACCCTTGGGATTTGCGTAATGATATTATTTATAATATGGATCATGTTGTATTTTTTGATCCATATAATCGTCCATTAAAAATTATATATCAAAATTTAGAGAATAGTAAAACAGAACTTATATGTGAAAATACCCAAGGTGAAACGAGAAGAATCGGGTATTTTGCAGAAAATAAAATTTATGTAGTTAAATATGACCATTTAACTTCAACTTTTATATTCTATTTGGCTGATCTAAAATCAAAAGAATGTCGTTATTTAAATCAAATAAATTCTCAATTTCAATTTATAGAAACTGCAATGAGAACTTCATTGGGTTTTACAATTTCGTTAAAAGAAAACAATAATAATGTATTGGCAGAAAATATACTTGTTCCAATTGACGGACGCCCCCCTTTAAAATTAAATCCAGTGGGAAATAATTCTTATTGGAGTATTAGTGTTGATAGTTTTAAAAGTCGAATATTTTTAACAGGACCTGAGAATGAAAATATTCGACTTTATCAGATAAATTTGTTTTGATTATAATATTAATATGGCCTTACTTAATTCTGAGTTTCAACAAATTATTGAAAAATTAAATATATTTACAAGGGAAGGTAAACGCTCAGAAGTTATTGAGAATATCTTGCTTGCGATTAAAAATAAACCATCATTAATACAAAAAGTTCAACTAGCAAATTTAGCAAATCGAAATACATCCCCAATGCTTGCGATGAAAATTCTAGCGAGAGATATATTATATTCTGATAAAGAATATGATGTTGAAGAAGAAGAGATTTATAGTGCATGGGCTACTTCATTATTACAAATTGGAGCCTTGGAAGATGCTGAAAAATACTTATTAAAAACAAAAACATTAAAGACACGTTATTTAACAAATGCGTTTATAAATTTTGCAAGATGGGACTATATTGCTGCAATTCCTCATTTAAAAAAATTTATAAAAAATACTCAAATTAATGATTATCAAAAATTAATTGGCGAATTAAATCTTGCAGCATCTTATGTTTCAATTGCAGATTTTAAAAACGCCAGAAAAATTTTATCTTATCTGATTCCTCGTTTAAAAATTGAAAATTCAACAAGAATATTATATGGCAATTCAATTGAACTAGCCGCACAAATTGAAATTCTCACTAAAAATTTTCCACAGGCTAAAGTTTTTTTAGATGAAGCCAAGTATATTTTTAAAGAAAACAAGGGAAGGTACTTACAGTATGTCTTGAAATGGGATTTAATTTTAAAGTTAACGCAAGATCCAAATAATTTAAATTTTCATAAAGAATTTTTTCAAGTTCGCAATAATGCAATTATTGACCATGATTGGGAAACTGTAAGGGATTGTGATTTTCATTTTTCTCGTTTAACAAATAATAAAAATCTTCTTCGAAGTGTGTGTTTAGGAACACCTTATAAAGGATTTAAAGATAGAATAGCAAAACACTTTAACATTGTTATTAAAGATGCTGAATTTAGTTATGTGCCAGGTGTTTTAAATAAAATTCCTGATAGAATTACTTGGACTCTCGATCAAAATTATGATCGTTTTGATTTATCAGAAGGAAATTTTAATCTTATAGAACTTTTAACTCGTGATATTTATAAACCTCCCAGAGTGGGGGAAGTATTTAATAAACTTTACCCTGGAGAAGTTTTTAACCCTTTTACATCGCCAGGTCGAGTTGCAAACACAATTTTACGGTTCAATAAATGGTCTAAAAATAATAATGAAGAATTTTTAATTAAAATAATTGAAGGTGATTTTATTTTAAATGGAAATTCCATGTATGGAATAAAACGATTTCTACAGTTTCGAAATCTTAATTATTGGATTTTACCATTTAATAAATTAAAAAAAGTAAAAAAAGGCAAAACATTTTCAAGCGATGAATTTGCTAAAATATTAATGGTAAGTAAGCGTCAAGCGAATTTATTACTTAAACAAGCATTAATAAAAAAGTTGATAACAAAATTATCAAATGGAAAATCTACTCGTTATATTTTTAAATCTACTTCGCGAAAATCTTTTAATAGTATTATAAAAAATTAAAGCTTATAAAAAATATTCTTTCAATAGTAACTCATCTAGCTAAATGTAGTCATGGTAGAGTAAACGCTGAAGCAGCTCTTTTTAAAAAAGAGCGAGCACTTGCAGAAGCTAAAGTTAATGAGTCAATAACTATAGCACCTCTCATATAGCCATATTATTTTAAAATTACTTTTCGGGGTGGAGAAAAATTCGCGTCACGAACTTCAATTCCATTTGCAATAAAGTTTTGAATTACATCGTCTTCAGGTGCTATTCCAGTAAACTCAAAGGCCTCGATATCACTGGCATCAATAGAATCCCAGATTTGAATTTCGACATAATCGAAACTGGCCCCCCATTTTACATATGAATTTGAAAAAGGGCTTCCTTCGGGAAAATCAAGTGTACCTCCAATAGGTGAATAAATTATAGTGCCATCCTCTAATGTTTTTATAATAACATTGTTTTTAAAAAATGTTCCTCGTCCAAATTCATTAATATATTCATTGAAATCCTTTTCAGTTTCTTTAAGTAAAAACATTGGAAATCCCAACTTATTTTCGCGAATTCCCAAAGCTAATGCGGGAATTAAGAGATCTTTTTCCGACCAGGGCGTAAATAATTGATCCCAGGAATTGGCAATGTATTGGTCTGGTAGGTCTCGCCAATAGTGTCTTCTATTAAAGGAGTCACCGATTGTAAAAGTGCTTCTATCTAATATTCTAGACTTTTTTAAAATTACCCGATCACCCCCGAGATATTGAATTGCCTCAGGGGGATTCAATGTAGATCCAATTTTTGGACGAAGGTATGCGGACTTTGGTTTTATGCTATCTGGTAAAGTTTGGAATTCACCAGTAGTCATTGCGGAGTAATCCGACTCAACAAGATCTCTTGATGTCATAGTGCCTTGAGATCTTCCCGATTGTCTAAAATTCAATATTCCTTTTGAAACAATATGTTCACGAGATTTATTGTCTAACTGTATTGCAACATCGAAATCTTCATTATCTAAAATCTCGATTGCTTTCAAATAATTAGTTCCAAGAGATTTGGCAATCTGTCGAACATGAGATGGAGTTTTAAATTCAGACTGTGAAAGTAATTCCAATGTATTTTGTCTGAATCGAGCAAATAAGTTTACTACAGAGAACTGATCAGGTTTATTTAAAGCTGCAAATTCACTAAATAATGTATCACATGTTAGAGTTTCCACACCAAAGCTTACGTTTACGTAGATTAAACCTAAAATTAAAATAATTTTAGATAAAAAACTAAAAACTAATTTCATTTAATTTCCTTGATGTATTTAATTTTAATACCGTTTCAAATGTTTTGGATTTATTTACCTTTATTTAACCGGATGGCATTTTGCTGTATAAATATATAATAGTCGATATAAAATAACCACTGTAGAGTTTTAAACATTCAAGCAATAAAAGTCACCGGACAGGGGCCTACTGCACAAATACTTTCTTTTCATAGGTTTTTCATAACATAGTAACTTCTTTGGAGTTAAAAGGTTCTCTATACTATCAGCCAGACAATTGGGTTCCTCTTAACATACTTGCTATTAGATGCTCACCTACATTAGTTTCAAAAATTATTGATAAGTGCTGCAATTTGAAACTGTTCTTAATGTAAAAATCGAAGTGGTAACTTAAATTTTCTTGTGTCTGATGTGTTCAATGTATAAGATTTTCTAATACTTCATCAATTTGGTTGATGTTATTTTTTTGTCGAATTTTTTTTAAATTATTTATCTTTTTATTTTAAACTGAAATTAACAATATCAAGAGTCTGTTGAATCCTTAAAAATAGCACTCGCAGAAGTAGACGAAATGAAACGACAACGAACCATGCACCTATCATTGTGAATTAAATTGAGATTCTAAAAATTAAATATTGAATTGCATTGAATTTGTGACAGAATTAAATATCCGTGGGATATTTATCTGCAATTGGAGGTATTATATGACTATTCTAAGTTACATAAACAAAACTTTAATAATAGGTGTTTCAATAATATTTGTTGTTTTTTTTCAAAACTGTTCAAAAAAAATAAATGATAGTGTAATCTCAGCTGATAATTTGGCCGATACGGAAGTCCCGAGATTCCTGGATCCGATTGAGGATTCAAGTTCATCCTCACTAAAAATTGCCGCCTCAAATAACTTCAAGACGTTATCAGCTATGAGTGGAATATCACTTTTGACTTATCAAAGCTTACCCCAAAACACTCCGTCAAATTTGGCCGTGATTTACAATGAAAGCTACTCGGTATCAAATTTAATGAGTGGTATTGATGTTTGGTCTTGTATTTCTGAAAAACTTATTCGTGATGGTCGTGCTAAGCTAGATGGCCAACACAATGTTTTTAAGTTTCCTCTATCCATACAGGGGCATGAGATTCCGATATTGATTAAATTAAATGGAACTAAAGGCGAAAATAAAGTTCCTAACCTTAAAATGAGAGTTTGCACATCAGGCACGCAAACAATGGCAATGACAACTCACGAAGTTAATGGACAAACTAAAGCAACCGTTAAAAATAAAACTGATGGTCATTTCTGGGATGTGGATTTAATTGGACGCTATAGTCAGCGTAAATGGAAAGAAAAATTAATTTATTCCCAAAGTCATTTTCAAAACTCATCAAATTCAAGTATAGGTCATAAATATATTAAGTTTGAAATTGGAAAAAACTACTGGAGCTATGCCAGTTCAGACGAAGGCTTTAGGTCCATGGCTGCACAAACAGTTGAATCATGTCAAACTATTGGATATAGAGATTTTGCTATTTTTAATATATATGGTACTACACCTGAAACTTATAGCTTAGGAGCTGGATCAGGTCGCACTGAAGAATATTGCGCTGATAATACAGGAATAGAAAGAGCCGCAGCTCAAAGCTGGGGAGACGATGCAAGTCCTTCTCAGACTTCTGAACATTTAGCCGCGGTTAACCAATATAATCTTTCAAGTATAATTAAGCCAACTGTCATCATAGATAACTTTGCTGATGATGAGGTTTGGGATTGCAATATAAGCAGTAATGATAAGATAATTGAGTTCCAAGACTCCATTGAATTTTCAAAAAGTTTTTCTGAGTGTTTACCGTCATCAATGCAATAATTGATGGCTAATCATATAATGTTATTGGAGTTTCAGTAAAGCGAAGTCTTAACTTAATTAATGTGTCCAGTTTTTCATGGGAAGATCACTTCATTCTTACGCCTGTCAACCCCTTTTATATGGACAATTATACCGCGACGACTTGAGGTGTAATTTCACCTTTATTTAATTTCTAAGTGAATGGTTTAAATCCTTCGCCTTTAGGCGGAATGCCTGTGTGGAAATGGTGTGTATTGTCCAAATCTAAAAAAAGGAGGAGATTTGGATGGAAAATTATCGAAAAGGATCACACACAGTGCATGACATAAAATACCATTTTGTATGGATAACGAAGTATAGATATAATGTACTTAGTGGCGACATAGGGATCAGGATACGAACAATAATTCGAGAAGTGTGTATGGCTTATGATATTAAAATATTAAAAGGGGTGGTGAGTAGTAATCATATCCACGTTCTTATATCGGCTCCGCCATTAATAGCACCAAGTAAGATAGCACAATTATTGAAGGGAAGATCTTCATTTAAGATTCAACAAGAGTTTCCAGAATTGAAGAAAAAATATTGGGGCCAACATATATGGGCTAGAGGATTTTTTTGTGCGACATCAGGAAATGTGACAGATGAGATGATAAAGGAATATATCGATAAACATCAGTCGAAAAAAGATGATGATGATTTTATAATAGAGAGTCCCGGCTTAAGCCGGAAGGGCCTTTAGGCCCAATATAAAACATGCTTTAGCATGCAAAACATTCCATCGCCTTTAGGCGATGGTTGTTGAATTTTTCTAAATACATTTTTGGACTTAAATTCCTTAATGAACCATGAAGCCTTCTGTTGTTATAAAAATTTATAAATTGAATCATTTCTTTATAAACACTTTCAAAGGTATTAAAATATCTAACCGCTATAAATTCAGATTCAAGTATTGAGTTAAAAGCTTCAATATAAGCATTTCTATCTGGAGTTCTTGGTGGTATAAATTCGTGACTCAATTTCTTCTCTAGATTTTTTAAATAAAAGTAAAATTTATTACTCGACATTTGTGGTCCATTATCACTTCTAATTATTAATTGATTTTCTGAGGTTATATTTTCCTTTTTTAAAGCATCATTTAGAGTAAAAACCAAATCACCAGATTTACAGGTGCGACCCACATACCATCCAGTTATTTTTTTTGAATAGACATCAATAAATCCCAGAAAAAAACACCAACGATTTTCTCCATGGATCCAGATATATTTAAGATCAAATTGCCACAATTTATTAGGACTCAATATTTCAGAATAACTACATCTTTTTTTCTTAAAGATTTTTTTATTTAATTCACCACGCTTAAAGAGTAACAAATTATTTTCATTACATAACCTGTAAACTTTTTTATGATTAATATAAATTTGCTGTTCTATAGAGAGGTAGCTGGTTAATTTCCTAGCTCC
>SXSU01000029.1 GCA_005793345.1 Bdellovibrionales bacterium | reverse complement strand
TTTAGGTACCATGGGTTTTGGTTTACCCGCAGCTATCGGTGTTCAAATTGCTCATCCGGGTAAATTAGTTATTGATATCGCAGGAGAAGCATCAGTTCTTATGACTATGCAAGAAATATCAACCGCTATTCAGTATAGACTTCCGATCAAAATTTTTATTTTAAATAATGAATACATGGGAATGGTTAGGCAATGGCAAGAATTGTTACATGAAAAAAATTATTCAGAAAGTTACACTGCTGCATTACCTGATTTTGTAAAACTTGCAGAAGCGTATGGATGTGTTGGTATCCGAGCTACTAAACCAAGCGAGTTAGATGAAAAAATTAATGAAATGATCAATACGGATAGACCCGTTATTTTTGATTGCATGGTAGATAAAATGGAAAATTGTTATCCTATGATACCTTCTGGAAAAGCACACAATCAAATGATCTTAGGTCCTGAAGATGAAAAAGAAGAAATTTCAGCAGAAGGTAAAATTTTAGTTTAATGGCAAAATCAAAATCAGCTTATAGCGAACCTACAAAATTAGGAAAAGCAGAGCATCATATTATTGTTGTTTGGGTTGATAACGAAGCAGGAGTTTTAGCAAGGGTGATAGGATTATTTTCTGGAAGGGGATATAATATAGAATCTTTATCAGTTGCTGAGGTGGATAAATTAAAAAACTTATCTAGAATTACAATTGTTTCAGTTGGTACACCTGAAGTTGTCGAACAGATCAAACAACAATTAAAGAAGCTTATTTGTGTTCATAAAGTTGCAGATTTTAAAAGAAGCGACCCACATATATTATTTAGAGAGCTTGCTTTATTTAAAATTGTTTCGTCTGCAAAAAATCAAGAAAAAGTTAAAAAAGTATGTAAAAAATATAATTCAGTGATCTTAGATAAAACAAAAAAGTCTTTTGTTATTCAAATAACTGCCTTAAGAAGAGAAGTTGACAAATTAATTGAAGACATCAAACCTTGGGGATTAGTTAGTGTTTCAAGAACTGGTGCAGTAGCAATGACTAGAGGATCAGAGATATTTAAATAATTAGGAGAAAAAAAATGAAAATGTATTACGAAAAAGATGCTAACGTGAATTTAATCAAAGAAAAAAAAGTTGCTATTTTTGGCTATGGTAGTCAAGGGCATGCTCACGCATTAAATTTAAAAGATAGCGGTGTTAAACAAGTCGTTGTAGCTTTAAGAGAAAATTCTACTAGTATTAAAAAAGCAGAATCAGCAGGTTTAAAAGTTATGTCTTTGTCAGATGCTGCGGCTTGGGCAGACGTGGTTATGATTCTAACTCCTGATGAATTACAAGCTCAAATTTATAAAAATCACGTTGAACAAAGAATGAGAGAGGGAACAAGTTTAGCTTTTGCTCACGGATTAAATATTCATTACAAATTAATTGAAGCAAGAAAAGATTTAGATGTGTTTATGGTTGCGCCAAAAGGACCTGGTCATTTAGTAAGAAGCGAATATCAAAAAGGTGGTGGCGTTCCATGTTTGATGGCAGTGCATAAAGACAGTTCTGGTAAAGCAAGAGACCTTGCCATGTCCTATGCCGCATGCATCGGTGGAGGAAAATCTGGAATCATTGAAACCAATTTTAAAGATGAATGCGAAACAGATTTATTTGGCGAACAAACAGTTTTATGTGGGGGATTAGTTGAACTTATAAAAAATGGTTTTGAAACACTAACTGAAGCTGGTTACCCAGCTGAGATGGCTTATTTTGAAGTTTTACATGAAGTTAAATTAATTGTGGATTTGATCTATGAGGGCGGAATAGCAAATATGAATTATTCAATTTCAAATACAGCTGAATATGGAGAGTATATTTCTGGAAAAAAAATAGTAGACAACAAAACTAAAGAAAGAATGAAAGAAGTTTTAAAAGACATCCAGTCTGGCAAGTTTACCAAAGATTGGATGGAGGAGTGTAAAAATGGTCAAAAGAATTTCTTAAAAATGAGAGCTGATTTAGCAAAACACCCAATTGAACAAGTGGGTAAAAAGTTAAGAGCTATGATGCCTTGGATTACCAAGAATAAATTAGTAGATCAATCTAAAAATTAAGGTCTATTTTAGTCTTAAAGTACAAAAAGAATTGGCAAGTTTATTTTTTGATTGTATATTAAAGCGATTAAATATTTTTTTTTTGCCGAAATATTAAATCCAAAACAAACATATGAACAATAAAAATAGAATTATAATTTTCGATACGACTATGCGAGACGGTGAGCAATCACCTGGTGCTTCTATGAGTTTAGAAGAAAAAATTCAAATCTCTAGAGTATTTGATGAACTTGGAATTGACGTTATTGAAGCTGGTTTTCCAATTGCCTCACCAGGAGATTTTGAAGCTGTAACGGAGATTAGTAAAATATTAAAAAAAGCAACTCCATGCGGCTTAGCTAGAGCAACCAAAAAAGATATCGATGCTTGTCATGAAGCATTAAGACATGCTAAAAAATTTAGAATACACACTTTCATCTCTACAAGCGCGCTTCATATGAAGCACAAACTTAATAAATCTCCAGAGGAAGTATTAGATGCCATTAAAGAAAGTGTATCTTATGCCAAAAAATTTACTGATGATGTTGAATGGTCTTGCGAAGACGGAACAAGAACCGACATGGATTATATGTGCAGATCAGTTGAACTTGCTATTAAATCAGGAGCGACTACTATAAATATTCCTGACACGGTCGGCTATTCAGTACCTTCTGAATTTAAAGTAATATTTGAAACTTTATTAAATAAAGTTCCAAATATTGATAAAGTTATTCTTTCAATCCACTGTCATAACGATCTTGGTTTAGCGGTTGCTAATTCTTTAGCTGGAGTTATGGCTGGAGCAAGACAAGTTGAATGTACAATTAATGGGATTGGTGAGCGCGCAGGAAACGCTGCACTTGAAGAAATAGTAATGGCCATGAAAACAAGAAATGATCTAATGCCATTTACGACTGGAATAAATACAAAATTAATTAGCAAGGCATCAAAAGTAGTTTCTAATGCAACAGGTTTTCCTGTTCAGTTTAATAAAGCTATCGTTGGAAAAAATGCTTTTGCGCATGAGTCAGGTATTCACCAAGACGGAATGCTTAAGAACAGACAAACTTATGAAATCATGACACCTGAAAGTGTTGGTGTTAAACAAACTTCTTTAGTTATGGGAAAACATTCTGGTCGACATGCTTTTAAAGACAAATTAAGTGATCTTGGTTATATCGGAGTTACAGATGATGTTGTTGAGTTAGCTTTTGGTAAATTTAAAATTTTAGCTGATAAAAAAAAACATGTTT
>SXSU01000028.1 GCA_005793345.1 Bdellovibrionales bacterium | reverse complement strand
TTGGTGGCTCTCAAAGAGAAGATAATTTAGAGTTATTAGAAACTCGAATGAAAGAAGTTGGTCTCCACCCAGAAGATTATTCTTTTTATTTGGATTTACGTAGATATGGAAGCTTCCCCCATGCGGGATTTGGTTTAGGTTTTGAACGGATGATGATGTACTTAACTGGTATGACTAATATTAGGGATGTTATTCCGTTTCCACGCACCCCAAACAATGCAATGTTTTAATCATAATTCATTAGTAACCATTTCCATGCAGGTAAAATATTAATTTCAAATCCATCTTTTAAGATTTTATCTTCATTGGATTCAAAACTTATTATTGTTAAATTTGATACTTTAAATTCTTTCGCAGCTTTTATAAGTGAACTTACTTCTCTTAAATAAGTTGAATTATCACTAATGTCCCATGTTACTTGAATGAGTTCCATTAAAGTGCGTCCTCTAACTAGTGCAAAATCAACTTCATAATTATTTTGATAGAGATAGTAAATTTCATATTTTCGACGTCTCAGTTCTAGATATATTATGTTCTCTAATTTTTTTCCTAAATCTCGATTTGCAACTTTAAGTACTGATTCGACCAATGTAGGGTCAATAGAATAAA
The DNA here is from genome assembly GCA_005793345.1 of Bdellovibrionales bacterium. GTDB lineage: Bacteria > Bdellovibrionota > Bdellovibrionia > Bdellovibrionales > Bdellovibrionaceae > SXSU01. The sequence goes on along the minus strand of SXSU01000028.1, from coordinate 50,912 downwards.
ACTTCTTAGGTAATGAAATTCTTGCTTTTACTTTATAGGAAAATGGTTCAACTATAAACCCAAGATATGTTTCGCAAAAAAAATCTACATAATTTTTTACTGTATTTATACTTGTAAAATTTAAATTTCTTTTTAAAGATTGAAAAGTAAATCGACTAGAATTTAATGACAATAATAATAACGATAAATCCTTAATAGCTTTAATATTTCGAATTTTCCGTCTTTGAATCAAATCCCTCGATATTATTCTATCGTAAAGTTCAAATAAATATTGCTTTGCAATCTTACTACCTTTTTCAAATTGAATTAAATCAGGGAACCCCCCTGTATCAATATAATCTTGCAGCCTTCGTTTAAGCTCGACTCTCTCTTCAATTTTAAGAGGCTCAGATTTAAAATTAGATCCTAAAAACTCACGAAATGAAAATGGCAATAATTCAAGTGTTAAAACTCGACCTGTCAAATGCGTTGTAAGTTCACTGCTTAATAATCTTGAATTGCTTCCTGTCAGAATAATATTTTTTTTCTTCCGATGTAACTTATTTATAAAAAGCTCCCAACCCTCTACGTTTTGAATTTCATCAAAAATAAAAAAATGGGCATCAGGTTGAATTTCTAATCCTATTTCAAAAATTTGGTTTAGATTGTTAGATTCAATACTTCCTAAAATTTCACTATCAAAATTAAAATAAATATATTTATGCTTTTTCATACTCAGTAAGGCTAATGTTGATTTTCCTGATCTTCTTACACCGACTATAACTTTAATCAAATTAGACTGTAAAAATTCGCGAAACTCACTGGCTTGCAACCTCATAACAATTGAGGGATTTTCAATAGATTCTTTAGATTCGATTTGTTGATCTTCAATTTCTATTTTTAATTGAGCTAGCTTCATATAAACTAGTTTGACCTTTATACTGAACAAAGTCAAACTAGTTTGACCTTTATACTGAACAAACTATTAATCAAGAGTCAAAATGTTAACCCTACTGATATTTTCAGAAGATAAGTTCTTTGAATTTAATAGAAGTTCCTATTAAAAATGATAGGTTGACCTATCAAATTTGATAGGTTATCCTATTAAAAATGAAAAACTTTATATATCTAAATTATATCAATAAGTTAAATGAAAATATCAATTCCAACAATGGTCTAATCCAAGTTTTACTTGGACCACGCCAGGTAGGAAAAACCACATCAATATTAAAATTAATAGAAGATTTTTTTAATACCCAAGCTCATTATGTAAGTGCTGATAAAATTTTTAATGCAGATTCCAACTGGCTCAGAGAGCAATGGCTAGTGTCTCTAGCAGAAAAAAAAATCCTTATCATTGACGAAATTCAAAAATGTCACAATTGGGCTGAAGTTATTAAATCTTTATATGATGAATCTAAAAGAAAGAAACAGACTATTCGTTGTGTTTTATTGGGCTCAAGCTCCTTAGAGATTCAAAAGGGACTTACCGAAAGTCTCACCGGACGTTTTCAATTAAATCAGGCTTACCATTGGAACTATCATGAATCAAATAAAGCTTATGGTTTAACATTCCAAGAATATTTAAAGTTTGGTGGCTACCCAGGGTCTTATTTTTTTATCAAAGGATCCGATTGGGCTAATTATGTTAAAAACTCGATTATCACTACTGTTATTGAAAAAGATATTTTGCAGTTTCAGAATGTAAAGAATCCAGCTTTATTCCGTCAGGCATTTGAAATTTTAATGGCCTACCCTGCTCAAGAAATTTCTTACACCAAACTTTTAGGGCAGCTGCAAGAAAAAGGCAATGTTGAGTTAATAAAGAATTATATATCAATGTACGAAGGAGCTTTTTTAATGAAAGCTCTTGAAAAATTTTCTGCTAAAGTAATCAAAACAAAATCTTCGTCACCCAAAATTTTACCACTTGCTCCTTGTTTATATTATCTAACAATTCGTGATGAATATGATAGTGATGAATTAGGCCGCGTTTTCGAACTTGCTGTTGGAGCGCAATTAGTTCGTACAGGGGAAGAACTTTTCTATTGGCGAGAGGGTCAACATGAAGTGGACTTTATATTAAAAGTCGGACGTAAAATTTTTGCGATTGAAGTTAAAAGTGGTCGCAAAAAAGGAACTAAGGGCATGAATACTTTCTTAAGTCATTTTCCAAAATCACACCCTATTTATATTACTTTTGAAAACTACTCGCAATTTGAAAAAGATCCCATGGGCTTTCTTGAAAAGCATATCTAGGAAACTTATCACGCAAAAATAATCCTTATCCTTATGTTTTATTTTGGTTAAGATTTATTTGATTTAACTTAAATAAAATAAAAAATATTTACAAAATCTGTCACTTTGTTTTTTAAAACTAAAAAAATAACAGTCTATTCAAATTAAACAACAATAGACTGTATTTAATATTTACAGTCTTTTTTACAGCACTGTCTAAAACTCTACAGTAGATAAAAAGTTACTCCTCGTTTATATTTCACAGTTAATAAATACAAAAAATAACTACACAACTTTTCACATCATGAGGAAACGTTATGAAACCCTTATTTGAATTTTGTAAACCTTCTAAAAATTTTACTAAGTATTTACTTACATGCTCAACAGCACTAAGCTTAACACTTTCAATTCCTCAAACAGCCCATGCGGCATCTACTTCAGGTCATATGCATCTTACAGCATACGAGTTAATGGAGTTTGAAATGAACCCATTAGTTGCAATGATGTTTGGTATGTACAATGAAAGTGTTGACCATTCTATTGCTACATCTGCATTTACTTTCGCAGTAGGTGAAATGCACTTTTCAATGCGCACAGCAATTGAAAATGGAACATTTCTTCCTCAAGATATTAAAAATATAGTTAATGATGTTTTAACTTTTAAAGATAGAGTATTAGGAAAAGGTACAGTTCAACAAGGTGATCCTCGTGGTTATTCAAGAATTAATTTAGCAATAAAAAATAGAAATTGGAAAGAAGTCGCTGCTGGAATGCATACCATAGTCGACTTAATGGGCTTCCATGTTGGTTACTCTCAAACTGGCCATTCCCATCACTGGACAGTATCAGATGAGATTACGCCCGAAAAATTAAGTGCAACAGTTATAAATAATGCTCAAATAGCAGTTTTTTTAGCTGCACTAGATACTGAAAATGTAATGTTTCCTAAAGAATTTAGAGATCATATCATGGGTGATTATGATGCTTCTGTTCTTAAAAACTTAGATATAATTATTTCCGAATTACAAATTGAAGTTGCAAAACTTGAAAATGCTCAAAATATTAATGACAAAAATGCAATTAAAAGTTCCGCTATAAAATTAGAGGGACATTTTTTATTATTAAGCGAAAAATTAACCAACTTAACAATACATCCAGCAAAAGAGTTAGAAGCAAAATTTTGGGCTGACGCTGGAAATGCTTCCTTGAGAGAGCAATTACCCGTACGAGGAACTTTAGAATTTTTTAATAAATTTGCACTACCAGAAATTTTAAATAGAGGCGCTTCTTTAGGATTAGACACTAATAGTGTACATTTAGAAACTATTAATGATTATATCGCAAAAAGGCATGCTTGGCTTTGGGAAACTTTAGACCCTGCTAATGGAGATCAAACAGTATATGATCCTTCTGGTCAAAATAATAAAAGAAATCTAATTCCTGCAAACATCACAAAAGATTTAGTTACTGCTACATTAAAATCCGAATTATTAACTGATTTATTAAAAGAAATCGGAGAGTTTAAACCAGATGAATTAAATTCAAAGGAAGTATTACCAAACTCATTAGCTCAAAAGATTGTGAGTTTAATTTATAGTAATACTTCAAACGATGAATTATTTTTAGGTACACATGATATTTTAAATTTTGAAGTATTACTCGATAAAGCTTTTGGTAAAGGTTACGGCAACAAGATGACGAGTTTACAGTTTTTAATTGCAGAAAGTGAATCAAAACCTGCAAAACTAACTAAAGTAAATACTCAAAAAGGATTTATTTATGAAGCAGATCCAAATCATCTTACATTTTCATATTGGACAAAAATAAAATTACATTATCATCAGTTGTTATTAGAAGCCGCAAAACAAAATGATCAAGCAATGGCTCAGCAAATTAAAGATAAAGCAGTAAATGAAATCGTTGATTTTTATCTTAAAATTACTGACCCAACTCAAGTCAAAGCGTTTCCATTTATTACTCAAGAAATTACTTCAAATTTAGTTGGAAGAATCGTTCCACTTCCAGAAACTTGGGGTAAGCATACTCAAACATTTAATAAAATTGAATCAGATACATATGTTGTTAAAACAGAGCAAAATTTAATATTAGAACAAATGGTTGATAAATATGGTTACGGTTTAAGATATTCTTGGAATCCAAAAAGTGATAAGAAAGCAAAAATTATAAAAGAGTATATTAAAGAACAAAGAGAAAAAAGAAAATTAGCTGATGACTATGATCCTAATTATATTAAAAAACTTTATCTTTGGTTTAAAAATTGGAATAAAGTTGATCTAGTCAATGCTGAAAATTATATATTAGTATCTCCAGGAGGTTTTCTTGAGAGAACTAAATTTTGGGTAAAAAGCATTATCTTCGTAGGTTACCATCAAAGATGGGGAACTGCTCCAACATCTAAAGGATTTAATAAAGGTGGTCTAAAAGAAATGGTTGGCCCCTTCTGGAAATCAGTTTCTGATACTGCTTTTGATTTATGGAAAAAATCAAAAGAAGCAAATACATTGATGACACCAGAACAATATGAAAAAGATGTGATTTTACATTTGGCTAATTTACAAGAAAAATATAACCCAAACACAGTAGCAACATATGGTAACCCTGTACTGAAACTTGCTGAATCTATTAAATCATCTAAAGTTTCACCAATGATGTGTACTGGAATTTTTAACTTAAGATAATATTTTCTACTTACCAACTAACTTACGGGCTCTTCATTTTGCGGAGCCAGCCCCCATCGCCGCTACGTTCGTAGATGTAGCGGTAATGAAGTCGGCCTTCCATACCAAACCAAAACTCAAAGGCCTCAGGATAAACGATATACCCACCCCAATGAGGTGGGCATGGTACTTCTTGGTCTTTAAATTTTTCTTCGACCTTTTTAAAACGATCTTCTAAAACTTCGTAATTTTCGATGAGCTCACTTTGATAAGAGGCCCATGCTCCAAGTTGAGAAATACGAGGTCGCGTTTTAAAATAGGCTTCTGAGACCTTTCTTGAGGTCTTGGTTACAGTACCAGATATTTTAATTTGAACATAAATTTGTTGCCAAAAAAATAATAACTCAACATTGGGATTGTTACTCATATTTTGAGATTTTGAAGAATTATAATTTGTGTAAAAAACAAAATTACCGTCTTTATCAACCTCTTTAAGTAATACAATTCTCGATGATGGCTTATTATCTGCTGTGACAGTTGTAAGATTCATTGCGATGGGATCAGGTACCCCCACGCGTTCTGCAAACGCGAAGAGGTCCTTAAAGTTCATCACAGGATCATTTTTAAATTCGAAAAAATCCTTACTTAATTCCAAGTAATTCTACCTCGAATACTAAAACTGAATTTGGTGGAATACCAGGACGTGGTGATGAACCATAACCCAATTCAGGTGGTACATACAATTTCCATTTAGATCCAACCTTCATCATTTTTAAAGCTTCTGTCCAACCAGGAATAACTCCTGTTACTGGAAACTCAGCAGGTTGATTTCTGTCGTAGCTAGAATCAAATTTTTTACCATCTATCAACTTACCTTCATAGTGAGCTGTAATAGTATCTTTATCAGATGGAGATTTTCCAGTTCCTTCTTTAAGAACTTGGTATTGTAAACCTGAAGCTGTAGTTTTAATATTTGTATCAGCTTTATTTTTATCTAAATAAGCTTGGCCTTCTTTTTTATTTTTATCAGCAGTCTCAGTTTGTTTTTTAATTGCAGATTCTTGTAATTTCATAAGTGCTTGTTGAATTTCTTCTGGCTTAAGTCTTAATTCTTTTGCAGTCATTGCATCTTTAAGACCAGCAACTAATGCATCTGCATCAATTTCAATACTTTGTTGTTTCATGTTGTTACCAATTTGAGTCCCAACACCGTAACTTGCTTTTTGCATATCATTATCTAACTTTGCTTTTTTTTCGCAACCATTAAGTATTGCAACCGACAAAACAAGCAAACTTGCCGTTTTTAAAACCTTATTCATGTATACTCCTTGTTGTATTTTACTTATTTTAATTTTATTAAATTTAAAAAATCTAATTATAATAAACAATATAGTCCCCACATATTTTTAATTTAATCAATATAGAAGTGGAGCGTCTAAGAGTTTTTAGAATCCTTTTCTTTATCATTACCAACATTTATGTTTTGATTGTTATGATTGTTTTGATTTTGCTGACGAGGTTCATGTAATTGCTCAGAGGTTTTTGAGCTTATAGAACTCTTTCCTTCATCATCACTTATTCCCTTTTTAAATCCACGAATAGCCTCTCCAATTGATTTACCAAGGCTCGGTAAACGGCTTGGACCAAAAAATAATAGGGCGACTACAACAATTAGGATGATCTCTGGAACACCTAAATTCATTTTAAACTCCTCTAGTTAACTAATATTAAATTTTTAGTGTAATATTAAATGTAAAATGTCACTTCTGTCAAAATCATAACAGGTGAAAAAAAAGTTATTTTTTGCTATTGTACATAGCAGTTTGAATACAATTAATTTTTTATAACATAAGATAAAGGACCCTAATTATGAAAAAAACTAGCTTAAAAATTAAAAAAGCTACCAATCTAGGACTTGGTTTTCTATTGGGACTTAGTTCAACTTTGAATTCTTCATTAAGCTACGCTACTCTAGAAGTTGCGCAATCAGCACTCGCTCCTTCGGCAGTAGCATTAAGTCATAAAAATAATTTATTTTCAAAATATAACCTAAGTAGTGAAACAAATTTTATTTCTAACTTAATTAACGGTGATGTTATCCCTCAATGTCGAGGCGATAAAGATGACCCTTTTGATTTTGGTGTGGTTATTCAATCAGGTCCCTATAGGTCTGAGTGTATGGATTTAAGTAATAATAGACCTGTGATTATTTTAAATGGTGATGAAAATTCTGATGAAATCACTGTTGCAAATATTAGATATAAAGGACACTTCTGGATTGGTAAAATCAAAAAGAATTCAGTTAAAAAAGTACAATTTGAACTTGTTAAGTTTGGCGAAATGGACATTGACTTATCAAAAATGGTAGAAGCAGTACCTGCTTTGGAAGATATAGTTATTAAAAAATCTCAATCGAATAATAAAATTGTTAAAGCTGTTACGGCTCACACTCAATATCGGTACTTATTTTCTGAACCAATTCAATTAGAAAGCCAAGTTGTGACCGAGGATCAACCTTTTAAGACTGACACACTTGATGATTTAACTTTTACTTTCAACGCCTATGGAGTCAATGGCGTAGGATATGATGTTGAGGCGGGTTTAAGTGGAACATTTGGTTTAGTTGGAAAAGCAATTGCAACTGTTGATCGATCTGTTGAAGAAATCAATTGGGATAAAAGTGATATTAAATTAGTAGATTTAAATTGGAATGCTGTTGTTAAACGAAACAAGGAAATTCAATCCAGTGGTCACAAAATTGATGAAAATAAACTTTCTAAAGAAGGAGCAATGTTTCATTTATTATTAACTAGCTTTAGACATTCTCAATCGATGGGGTATAGAGGTATTTATCATACAGCCCTTCGAAATTGTACAACAGAAGCTTTTGATTTACTTGATAATGCGTTCCCTGAACTCTTAGCTAAATATGGTGGAGGCTCAAATGCAGTTCCATTTTTGCAAAGTTATTTGATGTCTAAAAAAACAATTGCAGCTACTGCCAAAGCTGCACATAAAAGCCTTGGAAAACCATCCCCAATTGAGGTTTCAGAAAATGAAAAAGCCATTGGAAATAGTATCGCTTATCAAGCGAGTTCTTCTGTCTTAGCATATGTAGATAATACTGCTGGTTTATTAACTGGAGCTGTTGCAAATACAAATTATGGCAAGCCTATTGTAAATAGTTATAATTCTGTAAGTAATGCTGTCGAAGATTTTGGTGGCGATGGGAAATTTTTATATCTTGCTGGGGCAGTTCAAAATATCGAAGATCTAGCTTATGCGCCTTCAATACAAAATTTAAAAGATCGTGGTCTTTTAAGTGAAAAAGCAAATGATAATCAATTTCCATTATTAAATAATGAATATGCTTCTTTGTATAATGGTGATGATGCAAATGAAAATGGAAGAGTATTAACAGTTCAAGAAAAAGCTGAAGCTGCGATTTGTAGCCTCACAACTACCTGCAAAGCATACAATGCTCGTGATGGTTTTATTACTTATCCTACGACTGGTAAAAAGAAACAAGTTGATGATGCAAAAAAAGCAGAACAAGAAGCAGAGAGCAAAAAAGAAAATAAAGTTCTTGATTATAAATAATTAATTATAAGTTGGCACTAAGGGATGATCAGGATTTCTGATTGTCCCTCTGTGTTTCTGAACCTTACGAAGTGAAACTTCACCATTATTATACTCTTCGTTTAATGTTGGCCCCCAACCTTTTATTAATCCTCGTGCTCCAAGTGCATCAATTGATGGTTGAAAAATTAAATCTTTGATGTGTGGTAAAATTGCAAACCAGTCATTTTTAAAAATGTCTTTTATTGGCCCCAACCATTTGCTGTACTCATCGATAAAATCTGGAACTCCTGCTCGTCTAGGTATGGTATCATCTATTAAATCAAAGGACGAAGTCGCACAATTATTAAATAATGTATGATAAATAGTACGATAATTAATTAAAAAATCTGATCTATGTATGGCTCTTAAAAGTAATAAACTTTTTTGATGTTCATCAAGTTGAAGTTCTATTTGAGAAGTAACTCCCTTACTAAAAACAATTTGATGATTGGCGCGATCATAGGTTGAAACCAAACGCCCTAATAGTCCAAATTTTTTTTCTATACCCTGTACTGCATCAAAAGGTACTCCATGGACTCCATAGGCATTATAACTTACAACAAGGTCATCTAACTCTTCTGTTTTATCAATGGTTACCACTTGTGATCGTAATTTTATAGGGCGATCTTTTTTCATTACAAAACGTAATTCGACATGTCCATTTCTTACACCTGGAACAATATTATCAAATTCAACCATTTCATAATATACTTTTTCGACACCACCAAACTCAATTCTGCCAATCCACCATTGATCTGCATGACGTATATTTGCAACTTCAATATAATCGGAAGTAGTTCCATCTAAAATAAAAGGTGGTCGATTGACCTCAGCGTCTATACACTGCCCTTTATAAGGTCCATCTGCCATAGTTGCTCCCATTTCAAATGGATCTTCTTTATCGCCAATGCAGAAGGGATTACTAATATCAAACTTATATTTTTTTTGAATTTCATATATTTTCTTTAAAGCTTCTGGAGAGGGATTTCGTTCATCAGCTTTTGATGTATAACTTTTAAAATTTAAAATTAATGGTAGAAGTGCTAATAATCTTTTGAGTTTGATAATTTTTCTAGCTAAACGCATCAATCCCCCATGCGAATTTTATATTAAATGATTGTCCAATGAGATTAAATTCGAAGTCAACCAGCAGCTTTCTTTTTACTAACTAACAAGGTGTTCTTAACAACGGGTTCTATTTTTTGAAGCAATATTTCATCTGATGTTTGATGTTTACGAAGCAATTCATCCGCACGAACTAATCTTTCAATCAACCCAAGTAGTAATGCAGCAACCCATGCTGGTGCTTTTGATAACTCATCTTCTAGAATACCTTTTGTAATTCGCACAACAGAAACTGGAGTCAGAGCAATTGCTTCTGCAGTTCGTGTTTGACCTGTAACAACACCAAGCTCACCTAAGTATTCACCCGCTTTTAACACAGCTAATGGAATTATTTTTCCTTTAAGTCCATTTTTATAAATTCCAACTTCTCCGCTCATAATAACGTAGGCGCAATCAGCAACATCATTTTCACGTAAAATAAATTCACCTACCGAATAATCTTTTTGATTCTTCATATGATCAGCCCCCATATATATTCTACATTTTAAGATGAAATATATTGCTAGCGCTAGAACCAATTTTTAACCTCAACTAAGGTCCTGTTAAACTATAAAACAAGACCTTGATAAAGGTCTTGTAAAAAGTTATAAATTGAAAATGGATAATTCAAATTACAACACTTCAGATGATTTAAAAAAAAGTCCCTTAGGACGACCAACTTCTTACCCAACTCATTATGATCCCAATTTGTTAGTACCGATACCTCGCTCAATTAAAAGAGAAGAGCTAGGGATAAGTTCAGATGTCCAATCTGCACTTCCATTTTCGGGGTTTGATGAATGGACTGGTTATGAATTATCCTGGTTAAATAATAAAGGCAAACCTGAGGTTGCATTATTGATATGCGAAATCCCCTGTGAGAGTTCAAACATAATAGAATCAAAATCTTTTAAACTTTATTTGAACTCATTTAATCAAACACAATTTCAAAATAAATCAGATGTAGAAAAAATTATTCAAAAAGATTTAAGTGAAAAATCAAATTCTAATGTAAATGTAGCAATCCAACAATTGAGTTTTCAAAACAATAGTAGTCATAATCAAAATAATAAAAACAAAAATAATAACACTAACATTATTGATAAAAATTCATTAATAGAACTCAAAGTAACTGAATTTTCAAATTTGCCTGGTTTAAATATTGATCATCTTGATATTAATATTGAGGAATATAATTATAATCCAAAACTTCTTCAGCTCGAAAAAAGTAAAGAATCAAATGTTACTTCAGAAATATTAAATAGTCATTTATTGAAATCAAATTGTCTTGTTACAGGTCAACCAGACTGGGGCTCAATAGTAATAGACTACACTGGTCCAAAAATAAATCATGAATCTTTGTTAAAGTATATAATTTCATTTCGACTCCACGAAGAGTTTCATGAGCAATGTGTAGAACGTATATTTATGGATTTAACTAATTATTGCAATTGCAGTTCACTTACTGTTTACGCCCGCTATGTGAGACGTGGGGGATTAGATATTAATCCCTTACGAACCACCGATAAGAATTTACATTATTCTAAGTTTAAAAACTTACGAACTATACGGCAATAGAGCTTTTAATTAATTTTGCTTTTGGAATTTTAAGAATAAATTCTGTATTCTCAGAATTCTTATTATAATAAAGTTCTCCATTATGACTTTTTGCAATTGAAAGCGAAATGCTTAACCCTAATCCTGTTCCTTTTCCAAAACTCTTTGTTGTAAAAAATGGTTGCATCATTTTTTCTTGAACTTCCAATGGAATTTTTGGTCCACTATCTGAAACTCTAAATTCAATGAAATCATCCAATTCTTTAATTTTAAGCAGTACCCATTTTACATCGTGATCCTGAACTGCATGAAAAGCATTATTCAATAAATTCATTAATATTTGAGAAATCTGTGCCGCCCTACCAAATATAGTTAAATTACTTTCCATTTCGACTTTTAATTCGATATTTGTATGTTTAAAAGTTTGGTAACACAGCTCTAAGGTATTTTCTATTATACTCGCGACTGGCGTTTCAATCATTGGGTCATCATCACTATTTCTAGATAAATTACGTAACCCTGTAATAATCTTAACTATACGATCTACTGTCCTTTGAACTACCATTAAACTATCTTCAAGATATTGCTTATCTAAAATATTTTTTTTAGACTTTTCACTCAAAATAGAAACTTTACCACTTATTATTGCTAAAGGGTTATTTATCTCATGTCCCATAGCACTAGCCATTTCTCCTAATGCGACTTTTTTTGCAGTTGCAATCATTTGACTTCGATGTTTTTCTTGCTCAAGTATCGCATTTTTTCTTTCTGTAACCTCTTCAAAAATATATAGTCGACCAAAATATTCATCATTGGTACCTCTAATTTGGGATGAAAATCTACGAATGGTTCTATTATTTATAAAAGGGATTTCATCTTCAATAACTATTCTATTATTTTCGCTTTGAAGTGGTTTGCATGATTCTGCAAAAGCAGGAATATCAACTAATACTGGCAAACAAAATGGAATGATATCATTATTTTTTAACAATTTAGATCTCATTTTTTCTTCAATTTCAGTAATGCCCCAAATTTCACAAAATTTGTGATTGAAATAAAGAATTTCATCAGTTCTATTATCTACAACTAAAAAAGCTAATGGTGATGAGTTGGTTATCAAGTGCAAAAAAGAAAGGTTCATATTTAATTTTTTTTCATTTTCAATTCTAATAGATTCATATGCTGATGCAGCAGCAAAACAACAAAAACATCCAACTATATCTATATAAGATTTATAATTATTATAATTATCTATATCTACAACTGGTTTAATAAAATCAAAATGATCAGCTATTAACAAAATTAAAATAGAAGCAATAGAACCAAAAAGTGCAACTAAAGCTCCCCGCTTTCCGACACATAAAAAAGCAATTAGAGGGGTTATTATAAATGTTATTGTTGCTGGAGCTTTAATTCCACCATTTCCAAATCCTGAATTTAAACCAATTAGTATTATTCCAATAAAAATTGCATAACCATAAAACTGAATTGATTTTCCCTTTGTTTTTTTAACTTTGTATGAGAATAAAATAAATAATAATCCAATTACAAGATTAATAACTAACAAAGTTAAACTTATCTTTGATATTATATAACGTGGAATAACAGCAATTGTAATAAATATACCAATCCATAAACCTAATTTACTGATTACATTTATTCTAAATTTTTCTTCATCAAAGGATTTAATTATCATAAAAAACTATATCGATTTACATTACTTAAAATTTAAATTAAAAAATTTCTAAATTCATATAGATACATTCGGTAATTTTTCAGATTTTATGAGTCCTAAAATAAATAGCTAGACCAAATATACTTAGTAAAAACTAAACTCTAGACAATGGTTAAAAGCAATTTGAATAAATGATGAGCGTTTTTTAAATTAAAGATTTTGAAATAATTATTGAAAATTCAAATTTACCATCTTCAAGTTTTTTTTCAGTTTTTATTTTAACAAGAGTCGCAATTTTTTGGACTATATATAAGCCCAAACCATGGCCCAGTTTATGTTTTTCTCCGTTGATTTGATATAAGTCGGTAGATTCAAAACTATTACTTACTTTAAAAATCACATGAGCTGATTCATTTATTAAATCAATTTTAACAGGTGAGACAGACGCATATTTAATCGCATTTTCAATAAGATTAGTTAACACTACTGAAATTAATTGAGGATCAGAGCATATTTCCCACTGATGCTCTCCTCCCCCTTCAAACTCTTTACAATCCAACAAAAACTTCATTTGATTTGATTTCGCATAATGATCTAGTCTATCCACTTCTTTTAATACATGATCCAAAAAATCAAATTTTTCAAATTTGACACTTTGAAAACCTGACTCAATTTGCACTAAACTTAATAAATTTGTTATTGTTCGAGACATATAATCAATTTCGCTAATTGCAGTATTGATATCTGCTAGAGAAATTTTAGTTTCTTTTAATTTTAACATATTTTGTTGCAAGAACATTTCTAACTGTCCACGGGCAATTGTTAATGGAGTCTTTAATTGATGAGCTGCCTGATCCACAAATTCCTCATGGGCCCCTAATGTTTGATTGATCCTTTTTAATAATTCATTTAGGGCATTAATAAGATTTGAAACTTCTGGCGGACTATTTTTTGAATCTTCAAATAAGAATCCCATTTGATGTAAAAAAGGAGTTGATAAAATATCAGCATTTAGTTTTTCAAGGGGAGTTAAAATTCTTTTTGATGTTATAGAAATTGCAAAGGCACATAATAAAATAATAACAACTTCACCAAAAATAAAAATTGATTTAAAAGTTCGAACTTGCTGATTAAGATTATATTTTGGTACAGCCACAAAAAAGTAAAGTTGTGGGTCTGGTGAATCATCTAACTGTACTAATAACCCCCTCCACTCTTCACCAAAATCTGAAACTAAATCTCGAAATTGATTATCACGATGTGCTTCAATATCTTTCTGGATTTGTGATAAATTTACTGGTGCATTTTGATCCATTGTATAACTAAAAATTTCATCAAAATTGTAGTTATAAATTTTCACCAAGGCATCACCATGTGGAAAAGGAAAAACTTTGTCTTTATTAAAAATAACTTCTGACGAAATATCTGCTTGGCCGGTGGAATTAATCTCAACATTTTGTAATAAATCGGCAGTGTAATTATAAAGCGATTGATCAAAATCACGTTCTAGCTCATTTTGAAATCTGGCAAATAAGAGCCAATACCCTAAAATTAATACTAAAGCGATTAGAGAACACAAACTTAAAATCAGTTGCCATCTAAAACTCATTTTAGTTTTTGCGAAATTCATAACCAACACCAGTAACTGTATGAATTAATCGCGGATAGTTATTTATCTCTATTTTTTTCGCAAATGATTTATGTAAACATCAATTACATTTGTCCCAGTTTCAAAATCTATATTCCAAACGTTCTCTGCAATTTGCACTCGAGAAAGTGGGCGTTCGGGATTTCTCATAAAATATTCAAGAAGGGCAAATTCTTTTTGTGAAAGTATTATTGATATTCCATTTCTAGTGGTTTTGCGAGTTACTAAATCCAACTCAATGTTTTCAAAGAGTAATTTACTACCCACTGCAGTTTTAGAAGTTCGTCTCAAATGAGCTCGAACACGAGCTAATAATTCTTCCATTGAAAATGGTTTTGTCATGTAATCATCAGCACCGACATTTAAACCATGTACTTTATCATCGGTTTTAGATAGTGCAGTTAACAAGATTACAACTCCTGAGTATCGAAACTCACGTGCTCTTTTTACAAATTCCCATCCAAGCATATCAGGTAAATTGATATCAACAATCAAAAGATCGTATTCATTACCTGCCATTGCTTCTTCGGCCTCTTTTGCTGTCCCAAATGAGCTTACTAAATAACCCGCCGAAACTAGACCTTTTTCGATAAACTCAACTGTCTTCTTTTGATCTTCTAATAAAAGAATTTTCATATGAATTATCCTCTAATATTTTAAATTCAATATCTACATTTCAGCACTTAGCTGTCTATATAAAATTAACAACAACTTAATGTGAAATGTCATTAATTTAAATTAATGTCGTTTTAATCTTTGTTTTAATCTTTTGAATTAGTCTTACCCTATAGCAAATAGAATTTTTTATAAAGTAATCAGTTCCATTACAACAACAAAAGGAGTTTCTTATGAAACAATTTATTATATTAATAGCAACATCTATGTTACTAAGTACTGCAACTTTTGCACAAAATGATCCAGCCATGGGGAGTTTTTCTGATCAACAAAACTTATCACAAGATTCAAGTGTTCCTGGTAAAAAAATTGCAAAAGCAAATAAAAAAATTGCTAAGAAAAAAATGAAAAAAGACCAAAAACATAAATAATAAAATCTAACCCTGTACGTTGGTGAAATAAAAAATGAATTTTTTCAAAAATTTAAAATCAGATATTCCTTCTTCGTTAGTTGTTTTTTTAATTGCTCTTCCTCTTTCATTAGGAATTGCTTTGGCATCTGGAGCTCCTATTAAGTCTGGATTAATCGCTGCTATTATTGGAGGGGTTATTGTTGGACTGTTTGGTGGCGCCCCCTTTCAAGTCAGTGGACCTGCTGCAGGTTTAACTGTAATGGTTTTTGGTTTTATCCAAAAATTTGGATTTCAAGCTACTTGTATTATCACAATGATTGCTGGCGGATTACAAATTGCTCTTGGACTACTTGGAATTGGTCAATTAACTTTGGCCATCTCTCCAAGTGTGATTCATGCAATGCTTGCAGGGATTGGTATTTTAATAGCTCTTGGACAAACCCATGTCTTGATAGGTTCTTCCCCAAAAGGTTCAGCAATTGAAAATATTGGTCATATTCCTGAAAGTATTATGAATATGAATACAAATGCCTTTTTACTTGGAGCCTTAACCCTTTTCACTTTATGGGCATGGAATAAATATCTTGCTAAAAAAATAAAAGTAATCCCAGGTTCATTAATTGCGGTGGGGCTGGGAACTTTTATTTCTTATTTTTTTGCTTTAAATGTACCCCATGTTTCGGTGGATGCATCACTATTTAATCAACTTGAAATTCCACATGTCCCGTTTGAGCAATTTTCTTCTCTTTTTTTAGCAGCGATTGCAATAACTTTAGTTGCGAGTACCGAATCTTTACTGTGTGCTGTTGCGACGGACAAGTTACACTCTGGACCACGAGCTCATCTTAACAAGGAACTCATCGCACAGGGTATTGGTAATTCATTATCTGGACTTCTTGGCGGGTTACCAATTACAGGAGTTATTGTTCGAAGCTCAGCTAACATAAATGCTGGAGCAAAATCTAATTGGTCGGCAGTTATTCATGGTATGTGGATTTTTATATTTGCAACTTTTTTCGCACCTTATTTGTCAGCTATTCCACTTTCAGTATTAGCAGGATTGTTGATTTATACTGGAGTTAATTTAGTTAAACTGCATGAAATAAAAGAGCTCATTAAGTTTAACGAATCTGTTATTTATTTTGTTACTCTTGCAGGAGTTGTATTAATAAATTTACTTTGGGGTATTGGAATTGGTTTTGGCTTAGCCCTTGGATTATTAATTTACAAAATGAGTGCCTTTAAAATGCATATCCAGGATGATAAAAAAGGACCTGTGCAAGTTATTATTACTGGCTCCCTAACGTTTCTTGGAATACCAAAATTGACTCAAAACTTAAATTTAATTACTCCTAAAAAGACCGTACAGCTACACTTTGAACTTGACCACATTGATCATGCTTCAATTGAAGCTATAAAAAATTGGAAAGACAATTATGAAAAAACAGGTGGAAAAGTGATTAAAGAATCCCTTACACAAATTTGGTCTGATCTTAAATCAGATCAAAGACTTGAACCTCAATTCAATTTAAGTTTTACAAAAATGGAAGTTACTCAAAAAAATGATTATGAATTATGATCCATCGAGTGATAAAAATAAAAATAATAATAATATAAATAAAATAAATTCAATCCCTAAATCCTCATCCACCATATCTTCGGATGAGGTTTTAATTTGTATCGAGAAGCTAAGATCTCAACTTCCTATACAATACCCTATTCCTTTTTTTGTTCATAATAATCCTTTAATGTATTGGGAAAAATATCAATTTGAAGAAGGAATCACTAAAGCAATAATATTATATGAAAATGATTTATTTATTAAAAGCAGATTTTTTCATAGAGAAATTGAAGATTTTTTACTCCCAATGGTAGTTTCTTACTTTGATCAAGGTCTCAATCGATGGAATGTAGATTCAAATAAACATGGTTTATGGAACTGGTTTAAAAAATATGTCACTACAACACTTAGCCTTAAATCAAAAATAATACCCTCTCTAAAAAAAGATTTAATTCAATTTTCTGATAAAAGTAATATTGAAATAATCAATCTGGTTTTATATCGAAAAGGGTTAACACAATCTCAAGTTGAAAATTATATCCAGTATCTTTTATTTTTGTTCAAAGGTTGGAGCGGAATGATAAATGTTTTTGAGAATAAAAACGAACAATACCCTCTTGTTGCTTATCCCGTATCCTTATTAGAATGGATAGCAATTTTAGTCGTAACCGAACACAATATTTCCATAAGTCATCAAACAAAACTTTTAAATAATGATACTAAAATTTCTATTCGTAAAAAAATAATTTCTAGTGAAATTAAAAAAATAAAGAAAAATGAAATTGAATATTATCAAAAAGTTATTTTTCAAATAAAAAATCAATTACAACTCAAAAATTCAAACCTACATGATAAAAATCCACCATCAAAAAATCAAAATTTAATTACAGATACCGTTTTTTTATTTTGCATTGATGACAGAGAAGAATCTCTCCGTCGGCATCTTGAAAAGCAAAACTCAAAATATCATACTCATGGGACCGTGGGATTCTTTGGGTTGGATTTTAAATTAAAAAGACCACACCATGTTATTCATCAACCTCAATGTCCTCCTGTTATTTTAGCAAATAAAACTGCTGTTGAAAAATCCCCTCCACAATTTAAAAATCGTAAACTTTATTCTGTTTTGCCACACTTTAATGAATCACGATTTAATTTTATTGAGCCAATACTGTCATTATTTGCATGGCCTCTTTTCATGGCCGCACTTACATTACGAACTTTAAAACCTAAAATTTATTCTCTATTACGAAATAAAATAAAACCTGACCCATACATCCATTCAAATACTAAAATTGAATTTACAAATGCCTATTGCGACGAAGAAAAGGCAAATATTCTATTTAATATTTTAAATGGAATGGGTTTAGTTAATATAACAACTGATATGGTGATTGTTGTAGGACATGGATCAACAACTACAAATAATCCGTTTCAAAAATCCTATGGTTGTGGAGCTTGCAGCGGCCAATCTGGCTATGCAAATTCTAAAGTGTTTTGCGATTTTGCTAATGATCATAAAATACGTGAATTAGTAATACTTAAAGGAATCTCCTTCAACTCAAACACTGTGTTTATACCTGCTTGTCACGACACCGCAGCTGACGAAATTGACATTTTTGAAAATGATAATTTGACTGAATTGCAAAAAAATAAATTAACTTTAATTAAAAATGATCTTTACCTTGCTTTAGAAGAAAACAAAAAAGAACGCATTCAACAATTTCAGTTACCAAAAACGACAGATTTTAAATCTCGATCTTTAGATTGGTCGCAACCTCGACCTGAGTTTGGACATTCATTAGTATCATGTGCAGTGTTTGGCCCAAGACAAATGACAAAAAACCTTCATCTTGAAAGAAGATCTTTTTTAATTTCATACGATCCAACGACTGATCATGATGGAGCTGCACT
Source organism: Bdellovibrionales bacterium (assembly GCA_005793345.1). Lineage (GTDB taxonomy): Bacteria > Bdellovibrionota > Bdellovibrionia > Bdellovibrionales > Bdellovibrionaceae > SXSU01. Next base: position 31,909 of record SXSU01000028.1, on the reverse strand, counting down.
TGAGTTTAGTATTATGAATGCACTCCCTGTATGCGCAAACATAAATATGGATTATTTTACCTCAAAAGCATTTCCTGAAGCATTTGGAGCAGGAAGTAAACTTCCTTTAAATATCGCTTCAGGTATTGGGCTCATGGCAGGATCTAAGGGTGATCTAAAAATTGGTCTTGCTCTGCAAATGGTTGATTATCATTTACCATTAAGGTTAATTAGTTTTGTCTATGCTGAAAAGTCAAAATTAAATCAAGTTATTTCAAAATCTGCTCGATTACAAAATATAATTAATAATCATTGGATTCATCTTATCAGAATTGATCCACTAACACATCAATTTGAATCCTATTCACAGGAACTAAAAAATGAATTTGCATTTGTTCGATAAATATCACTTTTCTTTTTTTAATTTTGGACTACCTTTTTTTATAGTTTCATTTTTGATCTTAGTTTCTATTGGACACTATGCAAAAAACTACCTCGAAGGCGAAATTGGTTTAAAAAAATTTTGGGTCTTATTTACGTTTTTTGCACTTGGAATTGTATTATGTTCGATAAGTATGAATCTAGAAACTTTTTTTCTAGGTTGGGAAATGGTGGGATTATCATCTTTTTTCTTAATTGGATTTTACCCGGCAAATAATAGAAGTTTAGAAAACTCACTTCTTGCATTAGCCAATTATAAAATGTGTGATATATTTTTTGTATTGGCTATATTCTTTGAACAATCCGAAGATCATTTTTCGGCGGGATTAAGTTTAATAATAGCAACACTTGCAAAAAGTGCTCAGTTTCCTTTTTCATCCTGGCTATATAAAGCGCTTGAAGGCCCAACTCCATCAAGTACTGCATTTTATGGTGGGCTTTCACTACATTTAGGTCCTTTTCTACTTCTTCAATTTCATGGACTTTGGGATCATTATGTTGAATTAAAAATTTTATTAGGTTGTATTGGTATTACAAGTGCAATTTATGGATTACTTGTAGGTTCGAGTCGAAGTGATTTAAAAACATCCTTTGCTTTCGCATCTATTTCGCAAATGGGTATTATTTATCTTGAGTTGGCTTTTGGATTATATAGTTTAGCAATGTGGCACATCGCAGGTCATACTTTTATTCGAACTTGGAATTATCTTCGCTCAGCAAGTTTTTTTGAAGATTTTTTTACAGAATCCTATCATGGTCGAAAAGACTTATTAAGAAAATTTTTTGCTCATCTACCTACTTCGTTATACTTTCACGCTCTGAACGGATTTTACTTAGATGCTATTTTTTTAATAATAAGAAATTTAAGTTTAACAATTTATTTAGGGGCTTCAGTTTATATTGGAGTTTCTGGTGTTCTTGCCCATCAATATAATATTCCATTTATATTATTAATAATTTCATCTTTTTTATCTGTGACCTATTTTATTTTTCCAAAATACAAACTCTTCAATCAATTAGTTGCAATTATTATCTCACAATTATGTTTGATATTTGCAATTTTTCTAACTTACACTGATGAAAGTGAATCTTTATATTTTGCTTTTTCAATTTTATTTTTAATATTACTTATATATAGCATTTGGCCTGCAATTAATTACTGGCAAAAGCATTCTATTCAAGCTGGGCAATACTACTTGGGTCTTGAAAATAAATTTCCATTTAGAAATTATATTTATATCATATCAGTCATTTCTTTAACCGCATCTCCTGGAAGTTTGCAGTTCTTTTTACAAGAATCCTTACTTGAAACACTTTGGACTCTTTCGCATTCGTATATGGTTATCGTTATGATTGGATTTACTCTTAATGCATATCACTTCTTTAGAATTGGACAACATGCATTTGCGGGGTCTACTAACTATGTGGTTGAAAATGAAGAAGCTTCTCTTTTTTCTCGATGATAAGTGATAGCAAAACGATGAGCTTCATCTCTAATATGCATTAAGATTTTTAATGCTTTTGAATTGCTTCTAAATAATACTGGATTTTGGCGATGGGGTAAAAAAAATCTTTCCTGCGAAGATTCCACTTCGGAGTTTTCGAAATTACTTTCTGTACGTGCTTTTGCCATGGCAACAAGTGGCCAATTGGTTATATTTTTTTCTTCAAAAATTTTTACTACTGCTGATAATTGCCCTTTACCTCCATCTAAAATTACGAGATCGGGTTTATCCCATTCATTGTGATTCAATCGACGCGATAAAACTTCTGCAAGTGCTGCAAAATCATTCGAATCTGTTAATGTTTTGATTTGATATTTTCGATAATGTTGTTTTGCAGGTTCACCGTCTTCAAAAACAACTTGTGAAGCCACAATATTTGAGCCTTGAAAATGTGAAATATCATAACACTCAATTCGGTGAGGATAAGTTGGAAGATGAAATTTTTTCTGTATTTCTTCAAGAGCAACTTTTACTCCAGCCTGTTGAGTCTTATATTTATCAAAAGCTTCTAAGGCATTTTTTTCTGTCATTTCCATTAGAGTTGTGTCTTCTTTATTTTTACAAAACTCCACTCGCACTTGAGTTTTTAAATCTATATTTTGATTTTTTCTCTCGTTCAATACTGCTTCGAGCAATTTAAATATATCTCCACCTAGATCAACACAAACATTCACATTGTCAGGTATAATGTTATCTTCGTAATATTGATTTAAGAAAGATACAAACCACTCTTTAGGTTCTTCCATAGGGTCCTGTGGATTTATAGAATTAAGCAACTGCCCCTTTGTTCCAATAACTCGACCATTACGAATAAAAAGCATTTGAATCCAACAGCCATTTTCATCACCGGTATAAAAAATAAAATCTTTATCTGAATTCGAGTTAGCCGATACCACAGTTTGCTTTTCAAGAATCGCTGAGATTGATTTTATATGATCTCGAGTACGAGCAGCTAATTCGTATTTCTCATCTTCTGAGGCTTGAAACATTTTATCTTGAAGATCTTTGAGTAATTTTTTATTTTCTCCTTTTAAAAATTTTAAAACCAACTGAATATCTTTTTTATAAGTTTGTGAATCTATAAATTTAACACAAGGAGCACTACATCTTTCCATCTGAAAGTTAAGACAAGGGCGTTTTCTTGAACTCAGTTCAGCATCTGAACAATCTCGAATTTGAAATGTTTGATTTAGATATCTGATTGTATGCGTGACCGCCGCACCTTTTGTAAAGGGCCCAAAATAAAATGATCCATCTCTTTTAACGTTTCGACTTAAATACAATCTTGGAAATTTATCATTGAGAGAAACTTTAATATAGGGATAATTTTTATCATCTTTTAAGCGAATATTGTATTTTGGACGATGTTTTTTTATTAGTGAAGCTTCTAATAAAAAAGCTTCTACTTCAGTTTTAGTTAAAATATATTCAATAGACCGTATATTATGAACTAATAATTTAGTTTTTGGAGTTAGATCTTGCGAATTTAAAAAATAAGATTTTACTCGCGCTCTTAAATTTTTTGCTTTGCCAACATAAATTATTTTACTTGTAGAGTTTTTCATTAAATAAACTCCACTTTGCATAGGGAATTCTTGAATTTTTTCTCGAAGCTGAACTTTAATATTTATAATTTCTTCAACAACTGTTTCAATTTTCTCAATTTTAATTTTTTTTGTTCCCTTAGCCATCAAGGTCCCCTGAGCGCAAGGCTAGTTCTTGCAACTCCAATCGCTTTACTTCGTCTCTGATTTGAGCAGCCTCTTCAAACTCAAGTTTTTTTGCATGATCCTTCATTTTAGCTTTTTTCTTATCTATTTCCAGACGCAATTTTTTTACATCTTTAATTCCTAAAGTTAAATCCACTTGAAATGGAGATGAAGGACTTGCAACTTTAGAAATTGGAGTATTCAATGAACCATCAAAAAGATCGCCAAGCCCTTCTTTAATTTTTTTCTTAATTGTAGCAGGAGTAATTTTATTCTCTTTATTATGCTCCATTTGAATTTTTCTACGACGATCTGTTTCTGACATTGCTTTTTTCATGGAATCCGTAATTTTATCACCATAAAGAATCACTCGCCCATTCACGTTTCTCGCAGCTCTCCCGATTGTTTGTATGAGTGAGCGTTCCGAGCGTAAAAACCCTTCTTTATCGGCATCTGTAATTGCAACTAAACTCACTTCAGGAATATCTAAACCTTCTCGTAATAAATTTATTCCAATTAATACATCAAATAAACCAAGCCGCAGATCCCGGATGATTTCTGTTCTTTCTACTGTTTTAATCTCAGAATGAAGGTACTTTACTTTTATTCCCTTTGTTTCAAAATATTCAGTTAAGTCTTCTGAACTTTTTTTTGTCAAAGTAGTTACAAGCACTCGATCTTTTTTCGCTGTAACCTTTTTTATCTCCTGAAGTAAATCTTCAACCTGTGTTTTTACGGATCGAACTTCAACTACAGGATCAATAAGTCCCGTTGGACGAATAATTTGTTCAACAATAAGTCCATCACTTTTTTTAAGTTCATATTCGCCTGGGGTCGCCGATACATAAACGACATTATCCATTAATTTTTCAAATTCTTGAAAATTAAGTGGTCTATTATCAAGAGCTGATGGCAAACGAAATCCAAAATCAACCAAAGTCATTTTTCGAGCTCGATCACCTCTATACATTCCACCTATTTGAGGAACCGTGACATGGCTTTCATCTATAAAAGTAATAAAATCTTTAGGAAAATACTCAATCAATGTCGGAGGAGCTTCTCCTGGTCCACGGCCCGTTAGATGTCGAGAATAATTTTCGATGCCCTGGCAAAATCCCATTTCTTCGATCATCTCAATATCGTAATAGGTACGCTGCTCAAGTCTCTTTGCTTCTTCAAATTTCATTTGTGAATTTAAATCTTGAATTCGAATTTGTAATTCAGCTTGTATACTCACTACTGCATTTTTAAGATGTTCCTCAGAAGTAACATAATGACTTGCAGGAAACACTGGCGTTCTTTCTACTTCTGTTAATACCTCTCCAGTTAAAACATCGACCCAAGAAATTTTTTCAACAAAATCTCCAAAAAACTCAACGCGAATAATTCTTTGCTCTTCGTAACTTGGAAATATTTCTACAATATCTCCACGGACTCGAATTGTTCCACGATGAAAATCAATATTATTTCTTTGATATTGAATGCGAATTAATTCTTTAAGTAAATGATCCCGCTTCATTTTGACATTGGATTCAATTAAAACCATCATTCCTTCATAGGCCTCAGGACTTCCTAATCCATAAATGCAAGAAACACTGGATACTATAATGACATCCTTGCGTTCAAGAAGTGAGCGAGTTGCTGAATGCCTCATTCGATCAATATGATCATTAATAGCTGAATCCTTTTCTATATAAGTATCTGTCGCTGGCACATAAGCTTCAGGTTGGTAGTAATCATAGTAACTAACAAAATATTCCACAGCATTATTTGGAAATAATTCTTTAAACTCACCATAAAGTTGTGCTGCTAGAGTTTTGTTGGGCGCAAGAATAAGTGCTGGCTTATTAGAGTTGGCTATGGTATGGGCCATTGAAAAAGTTTTACCTGAACCCGTGACTCCAAGTAAGACTTGGTGTTTATGACTATTTTTTATATTTGTACAAAGCTCTTCAATGGCCCTTGGTTGATCACCAGAAGGTTTGAATTCACTTTTGAGTTGGAACAAATTTTTTATTTTTTTCTCATTAGGTGGCATAGACAATTATAATAATACTATCCTTTTTAAAAAGCAAATGGAGTGTAACTGTCTATAATGATTCCGCCAAAATAGTTTGATAAACTATCTTGGCGGAATATTAGACTTAAATCCATTGATTCCGCCAAAATAGTTTGATAAACTATCTTGGCGGAATCAAGATAACACAACCCTAAGGAAAATCCATGTTTATAGGTCGTCAACATGAAACATCATTACTTGAAGAACTCTTCAATAAAAAAGATGGAAAATTAATAGTTATTTATGGTCGACGACGAATTGGAAAATCTGAATTAATGCATCATTATCTTCAAAATAAAACTCACTTATACATTGACGGCTTAGAAGGAGAACATACTCCCAAGCAAATAGAAAACTTTATAAATCAAATATCACATCAACTAAAAAATCAATTTCTCAAAAACACCAAGTTTAAAACTTGGTTTGAGGTTTTTCAATATCTAACGGAACATATTTTTAATGAAAATAAAAAATTTGTTCTAGCTTTGGATGAATTTCAATGGATGGCAGCCGGTCAATCTAAATTAATAAACCAAATCAAATCTTTTTGGGATACTTACTGGAAAAAATCCGGCGTTCAACTCATTCTTTGTGGTTCCATCGCACATTTTATGGTTAAAAAAGTTATTCACTCAAAAGCATTATATGGCAGAATTGATTTAGAAATTTTATTAGAGGGACTAACTCCTAACGAAGTGACAAAACTTATACCAAATAAAGACCCTCAAGAAATATTAAGATATTCTTTAATATTTAATGGTGTTCCAAAATATTATGAAGTTTTAGATAAAAACTTATCATTCGAAAAAAATTTAAACAAACACTGCTTTTCCAAAAATTCGTTTTTCTTTACTGAAATTAAAAAAATTTTTTATAGTCAATTCAAAGAACATTCCACTTACAAAAAAATTGCACAACTTCTGGCCCAAAAAAATTACACTCTTGAAGAACTCGCAAAAAAACTCAAAATTTCTTCGGGGGGAAGCCTTAAAAGTTATCTTGAAAATTTGGAGTTATCTGGTTTTGTAAAAAGTTATAGAAATACCATAACTCAATCTAAAAAGGGTCAAAAATATAAATTAGTAGATCCTTTTTTAAAATTCTATTATTCTCAAATATTGCCTCATGAAAATATTATCTCAAATAACATTGGATCTGATATTTATTTTCGCCTAGTTAAACCTCAGATAAACCCATGGATGGGACTTGCATTTGAAAATTTTTGCATATTAAATTCAAGAAAAATTGCGATCTTACTTGGAATAGAAAATTTAACTACTTATTCGGGCCCAGTTTTCTCACCAACGGAAGGAGTACAATTCGATTTAGTATTTATAAGAAATGATAAAACAATTACTTTGTGTGAAATTAAATATCATAGCTCACCAGTTTCAACAATTGTAGTCAAAGAATTCTCTGAAAAGCTTAAAAAATTTAAAGCACCAAAAGGTTTCTCAATTGAAAAAGTATTAATAGCCTCAAACGGAGTTGATAAAAACTTAAGTGAGCTTTGCTTTTTTGAACAAATTATAACAGGTAATGATTTTTTTAAAAACTAAAATTACGGTAGAATAAATTTAAGAGCTTCGAGCATTGTCTTAGCTGTGTAGTCACTTTTAATATTTATAGTCTTTTCTTGTTGAGGTGAATCGATTAAAATTGTTTTACAACCAACCGCAATTCCCGCACGAATATCACTCTCGCGGTCGCCAATTAAAAATGAGTTTTCAAGATCTATATTCCAAGTCTTGGAAGCTGCTATTAACATACCCGGTTTGGGTTTTCGGCAATCGCAGTTGTCCTCGTTAATATGAAAGCAAACCTTAATTTCATCAATTGGTAAAACTTCTAAAATGTGATTATTGATTAAATCGATATTTTCTCTGCTCACCCACCCCCTGGCCATATCAGGTTGGTTGGTTACCACAATATTTATAAAACCAGCATTTTTAAATTGAATTAGAGACTCTGCTACCCCAGGCAGCAATTCGAACTCAGAAAGGTTATAAGGGGCTTGCCATTTGCCCTGGCGACAAATGAGTTTATTAATAACTCCATCCCTATCTAAAAAAATAGCTTTATTTATGTTGTTTTGTGGCTTTATTGTATCCGTTAGAAATTTCATTTTTTAAATGCCTATCAAAATTAAATTATTAAAATTTATCTTTATTTTTTATAGTTATTGTATATATACCAGATAGAGGTTTATTTTGAGTTTATTAATTTATCCTACAGAATGTAAAGAGTATTTTGAAAGAGAATTTAGTCAACGCAAGTTGCGCAGCTCTTCATATTCGAAAAGAGCTTTTGCAAGGGACTTAAATTTAGCTCCGTCAACTCTCATTGAGTTTTTTAAAGGACGACCTTCAATCTCGAAGGATCGTGTTAAAGAACTGGGAATCAAAATTAAATTAGATAGTCACAATTTAGAACACTTACTAGATCTCTATTTAATTGCCTTTTCAAAAACTTCAACTGAAGTTAATCTAGCAAAATCAAGGATTGAACTGAGAAAAAACACTAAATCTTCTGAAAATAAAATTGAGAGATTCAAACTTGCTTCTGAACCCATTTATTGGATTTACCTAGAACTTTTAACTATTAATCCTAAAATTCAAAATATAGATTTTGCGGCAAAAGCTCTTGGAGTTAGTTCTCTCAAATTGAAAAAAATAAATCGAAAACTCATTGATTTAGGATTTTTAATTCTCGATGACAAGGGGCAAATAAAACCAACAGATAAATTTAGATTTTTTGGTGATGAACGACAAAATTTTGAAATGCGGAAGTTTCATAAAAATATTTTGAAATCAGCAATAAGCTCGGTCGATAAAAATAATCCAGATGAGCGTTTTTTAAGTAGTGTGATTTTTTCTTTTCCAAAATCTAAGTTTAAAGAATTAGTTGGAAAGCTTGAAAATGCGAACTATGAATTATTGACAAAATACTCTGAACTAAAAAATCCAGATTCTGTTTACTGTTTTTCATTTCAAATTTTTAATTCTGTTGGAGTCAAAAAAAATGCGAAATAATTTTTTTATTTTTACTTTAATATTATTCACATTAAGTTTATTTCAAAATAGCAATGCCGACATAACAATTGTTAGAGGCGGTGGTGGCTTGGGAGAACTCAACGCTCATAATGTTTTATCACAAATGAAAATCATATTAACAAGTTGTTCTATGGATAACAATAAGTGCCAATTAGATCCTAAGTTCGCAAATTTAATTCCAAATATTTTACAAAAATTAGATTCGCACCCAATAAATTTAAAATTTGATACTCATAGGGATACACTTTATTTCTGGGATAAGAATTATAGTGAACTTATATTGAACCAGAAATATCTTTATGATAATGAGTCAGAATCTTCTCTGTCGATATCTAAAATCACTGCTCTAGAATTTGGCGCTTTGATTAATCGTGAATTACCAAATTTAGAGAATCATATAATTGTAGATTTTATTTTAAATTGGGAGCCCAATTTTATTGATTTTTATAAAAAACTTAATTTGACTGAATTAAAAATAATTTACCATCATTATCGAATTCAATATAATGCAACCACATCTAAAGATTTTATAATTCTTGAAGATAATAAAAAATCAGAGTTACTCAATTCAAAAATTTCATCATTAACTCAAACTAATAATTGGATAATTAGGTCCCAAACTTGGGAAGATGGACTTTTAAGTTTAAGTCTTGAGTGGCATAAAGATTATCATGTGAAAAGAGCAATTTTGGTCATCTATCTAAAAGTTGAACAGGGTAATTTTTTACTGGAACAGAGTAAATTTGAACTTCGCAACTTATCTTACTAAAATAATTTAATATTATTTCAAGAAAAAATTTAAATAAAACTTAAATATTTAATATTTTGAGTATGTTGTTTGCAAATTTAAACTTGGATCTTGTGTATAATACGAGTGAATAAAATTCTCCCCGTATAAGTAAAGATATTAACACTAATTTGAGTTTTATTTTGGATATTATAATTTATTTAAAAAATTTAAAGATTTTTTTTCTCACCATGACCTTAGTCATTGTGTTATTTTATTCATTAAAAAATAATGCTCATATATTTGAACAACCTAAGTTCTCTATTTCTAATGATAATAATCAAGAAATCAGTAATAGTAAATTTACTTTTTTTAGACGTGGATTACAAAATTTATATTTTTACATGCTTCAATTTGAACAAGAAATAACAGCTCAACTAACTTCTGATGAACTTCAAAGTTGGCTATCCTTAAAGCAGTTACTAAAACAAGATTCTCGTTATAAGTATAACACTAAGAATCCAGACGATGGTTTACTAAAACTAGAATTATTGTATGATCCTATTTTTTTCATGCGCCCCGAGGGACCAAGAATGGCAGTTACGGGTAATCCAAAAAATGATCCTATATTCATTAATGGTATTTTAGTAAATAATCCTCGCGAAGCTATAGATTATACAAAAGCGATCCAACTTTTAATACATGAGCTTGGGCATAAATTAAAAAATGAAAATGAAGGACATATTTTTAAAATTGGTGCGCTTATGAAAGAACTTTTAACAAGTCATACTGAAGAGCCAGATTTTAAGAGCAACAGAAAAATAAAAATAATAGCCATTGATTCGAACAATATTCCTGTTGAAGAACTTCCCTTTATCGACAAAAATGAAATAATAATTACATCGGATACAACGACTACAATTTACTATGCTTCTTTACGAGGTTATTTAAAATTAAATATAAACCTCCCAGATAATCAATTTTTTAAAACAACTTTTTTAAAAGAAATATATCTTAATTTTAAAGATGATAAATTAAGATTTACATTTCCATATTATAATCAATTTTATTTTTTAAAAAAAAGCTCATCTCAACAATTTGAAATTGATCCCGTTATTCCATTTACAAATATGAGCAATTTTGCACTTTTTCACGATTTAATTATTGATTTATCAAATGATCTAATGTCAATGCATGTTGAAAATGGAACTAAGTTAAATTTACGAGATAATTTTAAAGTTGAATATATGAATCAAAAATCAAAAAATTTTGTTTTACGAGGAATATTAAAAGTCGAAAATTTAAAAAACATTGCAGATCGAATCAGTTTAATAATAAATTCTACGAAAGCCAATCGGATACATATTGATGCCTATTCAATTGAATATCTGACTCCAAACGAAGCAAAGGTTGAGTTTAGAGTTCAGCTCAATGATTTTGCAGCATCAAATGATTTACAAATGAACCAAATTTCAATTGCAACTAAAAGCCATGACTCTCGAAGGGTTTTACTTCCCAAAGAGATTCGTTGGCAAAATGTAATTTTTAAACCAGAAGTTCCAAAAATTAAATTCCACAGCAATAAACAAATTTTTAACCCTTTAACTTTTGATTTAAATTTAGAATTCGAAACTGATGCAAAAAAACCTTTTGAGTATTTTGAGCTAGGCATTTTAACAAAAGCATTTTTTGCAGAAGGAGAAACAACTAAATTTAATACCCACACACCTATTCATGTGTTTGAGTTCATTAGAATCCCTACAGAAAATATCAAACAAATAGTAACTGAAAAGGGAGTTAAATTTACCATTAAAGTTAATTTATATAGATTATTAGAATCTAAAATTTTTATGCCTTCAGAGTTTGGAATGAACTCAGAAATAGAAATAGAATCAGAGCATGAACGGGTAAATACAGAAATAGAAAGTCAAATTACTTATTTAAAATATGTAGACTCAAATTTAAGGGTCGAAAATATTATATTGGAAAATTTGAATAATATTGTCTACAACGGTACAGCAATCTTAAATACTAAGAAAAAATATAATGAAAGTAATTTATCTTGTAATAAGTTATTTCAAAATAATTAAAAAAAATTATTCAACCCATAATCCATGGAGTTGGGGCCAAAACTACTTTTTCACCAAGTTCGACATTAATATTATTTTCAGGTAATGATAAGATTTTACGAACTAACTTATTTAAAAGATCATGTCCCGCTTTATTTAAAATCACATGACCCATTAGTGGGGCTCCTAATGTTACAAGATCCCCAAGAGCATCTAATACTTTATGTCGAACAAACTCTTCTGAATATCTTAAACCTTCCGCATTTAATACAGATACATCATCGAGAACAACTGCATTATCAAAACTACCCCCCAGGGCAAGTCCTTGAGATCTTAATTTTTCTACATCTTTTAAAAAACCAAATGTGCGAGCTCCAGCGATTTCTCTCTCAAATGAAACATCATTAACATCAATATCAAATGTTTGTTTTTGAATTGCTGGATGTGTGAACTCAATGGAAGCCGTAATTCGTAATCCATCATAGGGCAAAACTTTGGCTGATTTATCACCATCTTCTACAGACAGTGGTTCATGAATATATATATACTTTCTTGGTTGATCCTGTTCAACTAATCCAACAGCATCAATTGCAGCTAAAAAATCACGAGCACTACCATCACAAACCGGCAACTCGGGACCTTCAATCTCAATAAATAAATTATCAACTCTTAATGCTGCTAAAGAAGATAAACAATGCTCAACAGTAGAGATTTGAAAATACGGTCCACCTATTGTTGTAGCATTTTGAGTCGCCTTCACATTTTCAGCAAATACTTTTACTGAATAACTTTGATCATTTATTTTTTTAATCAAATGAATACCAAAATCTGGTGGCGCAGGTTTTAACTTAACAGAGCATGCTACTCCTGTGTGAAGTCCAATTCCATAAACTATGGTTTCTTTTTTTAAAGTTTTTTGTAAGAACATATTTATTAATTAAAACTCTTCATCATCAGAAAGTCCCGCATCACTTGATGCACTTCTAACTTCTTCTATATAATTTGAACTTTCATCTTCAAAGTCATTTTCAACATTTGATTCATCAATTTCAAGCTCTTGAATTGCAGCTATAAAATCTTTTTCTGATCGCAAATCACGACGAATAACTTCTAAAAATTTATCTGGATAACGTGAAGTGAGTTCTTCAACATATCTTTCAAGTTTCCCATCAGCCAAAATTTTCTTACGAATCTGAATCTTTTTCCATAATAGCAAATAGTGGTAACGACAATATGAATCTACCATTGCAATTTGATCACAATCTCGTACACGACAATATCTTCTTCCATCAGCATCAGTAAGGACAACCTCTTCTGATTTACTTTTTGACGAAACAACTGAAGTGACAACTGGTACTTCCGCTACAGGCCAAGTCGAATCATCTTCTTCAGATTCATTTACGACTGTATCAAGCTCAGATTGGTATTCACTCAATTCATCACTTGAGTAATCCTCAGTTTCTTCAAGAAGTTCATCCTGAAGTTTATCCTTGTCAGTCTCTTTTGACTTATCTTTATCTTTCTCTTTTTCTCTAGATTTAGTATTTGGAACTTTACCCTTTAAGTTAACTTCTTGCTGAGAAGAAGTTTTTTCTGCTTTCTCTATTTTAACTACCTTATCAACTTTTTCAGACTTAACAGCTTTATTTGGCTTAATATGCCTTGTTGCGTCGCTTCCTTTTTTGATCTCAGCTTTTTTAACTTCATGAGCATGAGTTTTCACAACTTGCTTCTTAACTGGTTCAACTTTTTTAGCTTTAGCTGCAACTTTTGGTGCAGAAACATGTATTTTCTTTTTAGATTCTTTAAAATTTTTTAATTTTTTTGAATCTTTAGCAGAAACTACATGTTTTTTTATCTTACTTGAATCTTTGGCATTTTTTTTATTTTTAGACATAGTACTTTGATGCTTGATGGATTCATTACATTCTGTCAACTTATTTTTTTTATTTGTTTTTTTATTTATTAGGGATGATTAAAAAATTATCTACAAAAGGATACTTTTTTTACTCCAGCAGCAATTTGATCCACTACTTTTGCTTTCCAAAATTGATATGGATTATCACGCAATACTGCCCAATAGACACCACTACTCATTGCAATTTTTCTTTTTCTTTTTATTTGATCTGCTAATATTCGACTACCGCATTCTAAATTTATATAGGGATTTAATATAGTTTTGTTAGGATCTTTGACGGCTAAATCTTTATCCTTTGACCAATCAATTTTACAATCAGGATATTTTAAAAGTTTAGGATAATTTACTGTATCTTGATAAGATAACTGCATAAGACCTTCAGAAAAAACAGGCTTCTTAGTAACAGGATCTGTCCCCATATCTTCTTGCATTCGAGAAACTGGTGACCACCCTGATTCATAATATGTCATTTGAGAAACTAGCTCTAGCCATGCATAAATTTTATGTTCACGATCTAATTTTTTATAAGTTGGACAAAATCTTGTCATATCGGTGACTTTATCTAAATCAACAAAAAGTTCCCGATCAATAAGATCGTATAAAAATTCTGACCACGCTCGTGCCTCGGGTTTCTTTTCCCAAGTTGGACTAAAATTTATTTGCTGTAATTGTCCTTCGAAGTTTTCACTTTGCAAATAGCCTTCTGGGTATATTGCTGATGCCTCAAGAGCTAAAGGGCTTAATAATAAAATGGTTGATATTCTAACAAATATTTTTTTCACGTTACACCTCCAACGTGCTTTACTATCGGTGTTTCATGAAAAACTTAAATGGACGAACGACTACTTTTCCGCTACCAGAGCCACTTTCATAATTTTAAATATAGATATTTGTTTCAATACGAAACAAAGTGTTTCAATTTTGATTTTAAATTTTGAAAATAAAATTAAGTGTAAATTGTAAATACAAAAATTCTCTAAAAATTTTTATACCAAATGTATTAATTTGATACATTTAATTAAAGTGATTTTTTGCTAAAAACTATTGATGATAAAATTAAAAAGGTGATAATCCACATTACTATATGAATTAAAATAAAATTAAGATCTACAAAATTAATATTAGTTGTAAACATATAATCTAAAAATCTATAATTCGTTTCATAAAGATGAGGAACAATAAAGTTTACTACTGAACTTAATTGTTTATAAAAAATTGAATTTGATTGAGTAGAAAAATAATTAAGTTCCTCAATCCAATGACCTATAAAATATAAACTCATACTAATAAAAATACTTACAAATGGTGAAAACAAAAGGGAAAATAAAAAAGCCCCACAAATTAGCAAACTACTTTCAAAAAATAAAAGTAAACATATTACACTAAAATTTATTGCTGAAAACTTTCCTATTAAACTTAAAAGTAAATATAAACAAAAAGTTAAAATAATTAACATGAGTAAATTGATTAAATTTAGTCCTATAAATTTTCCTATCAAAAACTGATTTCTAGTTAAAGGCGTAGTCAAAAGAGTCTGATAAGTTTGAGATTCTAATTCTCTAATAACTAAAAAAGAACCCAAAAATATTGACGATATGATTAAAAAAATATGAATTGATGCAAAACCAACATCAAACATTATTTTAAATTGTTCTTCAAATGTTAGTTCTCCTAATATTAGGCTAAACATAATAAACATTAATGAAATAAAAAATAAACTCACAAAAAATTTATTTCGATAAACTTCTCGAAATGTATTTAATGCAATAACTAATATCATATGCTCAACTCTTTATTTTTGTTAAAAATGTTTGCTCAAGATTTTCACCTTCCACCTCAAACTCACTCAATGGACCCTCAAAAAAGTTTCTTCCCTTATTAATAATCACAATACGATCACATAATTCTTTAATGTCTTGTAATAAATGAGAACTAAAAAAAATTGTGACACCCTCATCTTTTTTCTCTAATAAAATTTCTCTTATCAATTGTCTCCCTAAGGGATCAAGACCACTCATGGGCTCATCCCAAATTATTAGTTTTGGATCATGAATTAGAGATTGAGCAATACCGATCCTTTGAAGCATTCCTTTAGAATAATTTTTTAATTTAGTTGATTGTGCTGATTTTAAATCTAATCGATTTAACCAATAATTTTTTTTAAGTTCAAACTTTGTACTTTTTGAAAAATGGAGATCCCAGTGCAATTTTAAAAACTCATTTCCAGTTAAAAAAGGATAAAAATAAGGTCTCTCTGGTAAAAAACCTACCAATGACCGAGTTTCATTTGAAAACTTTTGATCTCCAAAATATTTAATTGTACCAGATGATAATTTTTTAAATTGTAATATTGTTTTAATCGTTGTTGTCTTACCTGAACCATTTAATCCAACAAAACCTGTTACAGTTTTTTCTAAAACATCAAAACTCATATCTCGAATTATTCCATCACAATCATTTACATTTGAAAGACTAATTACAGGTATACTCTTATCCATTGATTAATTATGAAATTAATTATTAAGGTGTCAAATTATTAATTTAATATTTAAGTTGTAAGACTTTAAATCTAGAGAATCGATTTTCAATGCCAATGGCACAAAGATTTTCTTTACAAGGTAATAATTTAATAACTGAGGATGAGGATGCGGCTGAGGATGAGGATGATTCTTGACTATTGTTTCGATCTACTTCTGCCATTTCAGAAAAATCTAATGAGGTTTTTACTATTGACCATTGATCTCCAGATCGAACTCCTCCCAGCCAATAATTTTCAGCTGTTTTAACTACTGAATTAACTATTGTATCCTCATATGGAAGTTCAACTTGACTCCAGTTTAAACCAAAGTCTTTACTCTTTAATACAAATAATTTTGCATTTTTATAATTTATATAACTACTACCGTTTTTTATTCCAAAAAGTATAACCTCACCTGAATTATCACAACTTATTTCTGTAAAAGTAACTTGATCTACAGGTTCTAAAGAATTAAGATGAATATTATTAATTGGTAGCTCACTCCATGTCAGTCCGTTATTTTTACTCATTCTTAAAGCAGTATTTTTATAATAATATTCAGTTGAACCAGAAGTTATATTTGATTTATCTTGTAGCAGTCCTGTATCAATTAAAAATAAATTATTTTTCCCACAATATTTAATTTTAGGTTTATGTCGACTATCATTAATATTTTCTAAATTATCGATTATGGTCCAAGTTAATCCTTCGTCAGTTGATTTTCGAACTATTTTTTTTCCTTTTGGAAAATAATAAATATATCCATAAACATAAATTGCACCTTGCTCATCTTCTGTAATTGAAAATGCAGTATTACCAAAATCAAAACTATCTTCTGGAGCATAAATATCAACATTTTCCCAGGTTTTACCTTCATCTGAAGATTTTCGAACGGCCCACTGTTGTTTATGTGAATATACTCCTTTAAATGTTACACTCTCGGATTGCCCAACTACAAATAAATCTCCTTTAGATGATTTAAAAGCACTTTCGGCCCTTGTTGGCTGCACCCATGTAAAAGGTGATACATCAGAATCCGTCCAAGATGTACCATTATCTTTTGTAATTTGAACATTCCAGTTACTATCACTTCCAAGCGATGGTAGAGCCTGACTACTCCAGCCTACAGATAAAAAACTTTCATCTTTTAGTTCTATCATATCTCGTACATAAAAAATTCCACCGACTTTACTTAAAGGAGCAAATTGACTCAGCTCAAACCAAGTAGCTCCCCCATCTAGAGATTGAATATACGAAATTGAAGTGCTTTCTCTAAAAAGATGACCAGCAGTAGCTAAAAGTTTTCCATTATATGAGAAAATATTTTGTGGTCTAATTTTAGTATTATCACTGTATAATTCGTCAAAAATTTTAGTCCAAACTAATCCTTGATCAGTACTTTTTTCAATTACATAGCGAGAGTTACTGTTAGAGTATTCATTTGAAATACAATAAATATTATTTAATTCATCAATAAACAAACGAGGGGAAGAGGAATTACCAATTCCCCAATTCTTACGAATTAAAGACCAACTTGAATTTATGTTTAAGTCCTTTTTATATATATAAGTAAATTGTTTATTATTTGAATCATTACCTGTACCTGCTAAAAGTAAAAAATTACTTGTGGTTTTAACAATAGAATTTAAACTAAATCCAAAATTTGCATCAGTATAAGTAAAATCAGTTGTCCAAGTTGTACCATTATTAGTTCCTTTACGTAATATTGAAACTCCTATAGTTCCTGAAGCTGCTGCACTACCAAAAACCCAAATTGAACCAGAATCATCTAAATATACTCCATTTGGGTTCGAGTTATAAGTGTCATTATAGTTAAAGCGATCCACTTCAATCCAAGTCTTACCCATATCACTAATTTTAATAGCAACCCAAGTTTGCTTCATTTTTGTAGAATCGTAATCTACACCAGTAATTAATAAGTCTCCCGTTGGAAGAACAGTAAAACTTCTACTCAAAGCCAGAGATGGTGGTGTCATAGGGTTCCATGTAGCCCCATTATCTGAACTCCAAAAGTCATTAATTTTCGGAAAATAATTATTATTACTTATAAAAAATAAATTATTATTAGATGAAATATATAAATTACCCTTAGAATCAAACTCATGAATATCATTCCAAGTTTTTCCTTGATCTGCACTTTGTCTTAATATGCTATAAGTTTTAAACTGATGATCCGTATATGAAACTAAGTTAAATAACAAACCCAAATTATTTTTTTGAATAGTAGAAATATCTACATTTGTTTTTGTATTTGGCAAAGGATACATTAATTTACTACTTGTTGTAAATGATAAGACAGAAATATTTATTTCGGCAGATTCTCCTACAGAATCTTGTATAGCAATTTTACTTAATTTTGTAGGTACTAATAAATATGGAGCAGTAAATGTTTGCGTTGTGGAGTTTAAAAATCCATCACCAACAAGAGTACTATTATACGGTGGTGTTCCTCCACTTATCTCATATTGAAATGACTCCCCAGAGTAAAGAGAAATTGAATTATCAAAAATAGTTTGCTCTTTATAATGAAGTACAAATTTAAGTTTTCCTTCATATATTCCACCATTTCCTGAATTAGAATTATTATCAAAAACAACTAAATTACCCTGATAAGAGCAGTTTTGAAACGATAAGAAAAATGTGACTAAGAAAAAATAAATTGTCGAAACAACTTTAAATTTTCTACTTACAATTTGTTGCAATTTTCCCCCGAAAACAATGATGATACGAAATTGCTTCATGTCTACTTAAATATAATTATTACATTACTTAATTAGTTTTACTTAAAATTATTTTAGATGCCATTTGATTTAAATTTACGATTTGTACGTTTTAAAATAGGATTTTTCTCATATTGGAATTTATATTAAATTACTTTATTAAATTGAAACGGTTCAAATTATACATAAAAGATTAATTTTAGACTTAATTCATACTAATAATTCATAATACGGGGGTGATTGAAAATTATAAAAATTTAAAAGTTGATTTTTTTCTAAAATTTAATTTTTTAATTTTTTTTGACTCTATAAGTTTTTTTAACGTGTTTCGAGCGGTACGCTCAGGCATTGAATGATAATTTATAAATTCGTCAATAGTAAATTCCCTTTTTGTTTGTAATTCAGGAGACAATTTAAATTCTAATTTTTTATTATTAGAATCAACATTAGAATTTTGAATCACAAGATAGCACGGCTGTGTAGCTACAATTTGAAATCCAACTTTTAAATTTTTTATTTCTATTGGATACTTATTTTTAGTAATAAATATTCGAGCATAATTTATAAGTTTATGAATTTTTTCTGGAGTAGATTTTGGGTTAAAATATTCGTCTGGATATAATTCATCAAAAAGCTCAATTAAACGCAATGGTCGATAAAATTCACGTGTTAGGAGCGCAAAAAGTTTTCTTACTAACTTAGATCTTACATTGCTCAGTAGATCAACCGTTGGAAAATTTTTGGTAACTATTCTACTAATCTCTTCTTGTTTGAAGAGTGGATAATTAAATGATTTCTGAATAAACTCTTTAGGATTGAGATTTAATTCATCTGTAAATATTTTTAGTATTCTTTTTCGATAAGTTTCTTGTCTTGATCCCCAATATACTTTTAAAAACATATCAATATTTTTAGTAAAAAGTGCATATTGAAAATCAATTTCTCTAACTGTTTCATAATCAGATATTAGTTTTGATTGCAATTGAATTTCACGTAATTGATTTAAATAAATTATTTTATTATCAGAATCTGAAACTGCTAATTCAATTAAAGTTTTCCATTTAGCAACATAGAGCAAACTTCTTTTATCTGCACGTTTTAATAACTGATTTGCTTTGTCTAAACAAAGTAATGCTTCACTATAATTTTTTAAAAGAAACATAACTTGTGATTTTACTTCATTTAAATTTCCAAGAATCAAAGTAAATTGGCCAGTGGCATTGTTTTTTATAAGTTTTGGCTCTAATCTATTAATTTCAAAAATTGATTTTTTAAAATCTCCAATAGCAGAATATGCTGCTATCAAATTTAAAGTACTCACAACTTTTTGATAACCCTCAACTGATTTTAAAGTTCTATGTTTTTTAAAAAAAGGAATTGCTTTTTTATATTTCCATTGCATCACAAATAATGAGGCTTGCATAAAATAAATTCCTCCACGGAACTGCTCAAAAGTTTTTTCACCTTCATGTTTTAAAATAGTTTCAATCATCCGTTGAGCTTCATTAAAACCACCTAATCGGATCAAACCTTGTGTATATGTCGTAAGCTCCATTATACTTACTGGTGGATGTGCAGGTTTTTCAGATCGTACTATTGGCCTTAGCCATCTTATCATTAATTGCGGTTGCCCAATACGTCGAGCGATTTCAGCAAATTCAACCAATAAGTTTCGTGGAATTTCACTCGAATTTATACTTTTGCATAAATTAAAAACTTGAGAACTCTCTCCCCGTTTAATCATTTGATCAAATTCATTATAGAGGGACTTCATTTTTTGAAGTTTTAATTCATTATTATTTTCAAATGTCATTTATTAATTATATTTCGTTACTTGAGAATAGCAAAGTCCAGTTGTTTAATTCTCAATTTGAACCAAATGATTCAAGTTCTTATTTTTCATCAGCAATTCTAATTCAACGGCAAAAAACTCTCCATGGGTTTAATCAGTGAACTCTTTTATTCTATTAACAGAAGCAAATACATTTAAAGGAGTAATTATGAAAACACTTAAAGAAATTCAAGAGCAAATAAACTTAGCTATTCAAAAATCACCATCAGCAGATAATTGCCAACCATTTAGTTTAGTTTGGGACGATAAAGCTTTAACTATTTTTCATGATGATTCTAGAGCTCGACATATTTTAAATGTAAATGAAGGTGCTTCTAAAATTGCATTAGGAATGTTAGCAGAAACTTTTAGAATCGTTGCAAATGCAAATGAATTTGGTACTGAAATTATAGTTAAAAATGGATTTGGGAAAAGAAATTCAGAGTCAGCATGGTTACAACTTTCATTAAATGAAAATTCATTTCAAGAAAAATTATTTGAAAGCGATAAAGAACTTGTTCCCGCAATTCAACAAAGACATGTCAATAGAGAAAGTTATGAAGGTGGATTTATCCCTCTGCAATTAAAATCTTGGATAGAAGAACAAGTTGTATTTACTGAAAAGGCAAAAACAAAAATTATTAACTTTATGGATAATTCTGATTCTAAAAACAATCTACTTTTTAATAGAATAGCAGAAAATGAAGCTTATTTATTTTCTAAAGGTGATATTTTTTCTGATATTTCGAAATGGATTAGATTTAAACGTTCTGATGCTGAGACTAGTAAAGATGGATTGCATTGGTCTCAATTAGGTATTAAAATCATTGATATTCCAAGCATTATGTTACTTAAAAAATTTCCTAACTTATTAAATTTTTTATATCCAAAAGTAGTTAAAAAAATAAGAGTTAGTGAAACAAAAAAGTTAATAAATAGTAGTTCTTCATTAGTATCATTTTGGTGCCCCGATCAATCACCAATGAGCTTTATCGAAGTTGGCGCTCTTGCAATGCGTATTTGGACTAAACTGAATCAAATTGGATATGGAGTTCAACCCTTATCTGCTATGAGTCTTCATTCTGTTTTAATGCAACAAGAATCTGAAAACAAAGCTAAGCTTGCAACACAAGAAGAACAACAACTGTTTGATTCAAACTTAGATGTACTTCGTCAAACATTTGATGAGTCACAAAGCTCAATGCCTCTTTGGTTATTTAGAACTGGTGTTACAAAATCATTAAAACCAAGTCAAATTTCATTACGTAAAGATATTCCTGTACAGTATATTACAACTACAAAAGTCAAGGAACTTGGAATTACTCAACCTGAACTTGAACAAGCAGCTTCTAAGCTTAAAAATTTAGACAAACCAAAATTACAATAGAGCAAGTTTAAGTTTACGGGGTGATTGAAAATCACCCCGAACAAACAAGAAAATAACTGTTTAAAATTAAATTTGAAGATTAGCGTCCAGCGGACTTACTTTTAAATTTTTAGTGTGAGATTGTTTTAAAGCAATTGCAAACGCTTCTGCGGCATCACTCTCTGTAATACAAGGAATACTATAATCGATACATGCTCTTCTTATATTAAAGCTCGCTTCAATAGATTGTTTTCCCCTTGTTGTATTGATCACAATACCCACTTGGCCAGAACGAATTCTATCAACACAGTGAGGACGACCCTCATGAACTTTCTTTAATTCTAAACAATCTAATCCTTGTTCCTTTAAAAATTGAGATGTTCCTTTAGTCGCAGAAAAAGTATAACCTAAATTTACTAAGTCTTTTATCATCGGCAATAATATTTTTTTATCTTTATCCCTAAGAGATAAAAACACCTCGCCCTTTTCAGGAAACTTCATATGTGATGACAACATTGCTTTAAGCAAAGCTTCACCATAATCAGCCCCACGACCCATGCTTTCACCGGTAGATTTCATTTCAGGACCTAGAATAGTATCAGCCTCAGGAAATTTTTTAAATGGAAACACAACTCCCTTAACAGAAACCTGTTTACGCTCACGCCATTGAAAGCGTTCAGGCTTTATTTGAGATGCTGTTCGACCCAATGCTGCTGCTACTCCTAAATCAATTAATGGTATTCCTGTTGCTTTAACAACAAATGGCACAGAACGAGAACTTCGTGGATTTGCTTCAAGCATATAAATTTCGTTATTTTTAACTGCAAGTTGCAAATTAAGATGACCGATTACTTGAATTCTATGAGCAAGATCTTTGGCCATTTTTTCAATTTGATCACACACTTCATCCATTAATCGTTGCGGAGGTAAGACTCCTTGAGAATCTCCCGAATGAACACCAGCGGCTTCAATATGTTCAACAACACCGCCAATAATAACCCAATCTTTTCCACGCACTAAATCCACATCTACCTCAAGAGCGCCCTCTAAAAATTGATCTATCAAACAAGGACGATCTTTACTAATAGCATCATGGTGACGTTCAAAATAACTATTTAACTCTTCTGTCGACTCGACAACTTCCATTCGACGTCCCCCTAGCACATAACTGGGGCGACAAATAATTGGATATCCAATTTTTTCTGCAATGTAATTGGCATCATTTAAATTTGCAGCCATACCTGATTCTGGAATTTTAAATTTTAATTCTTTACAAATATCATTAAAACGTTTGCGATCTTCTGCCAAGTCAATGGATTCTAATGACGAACCTAGAATTTTAAATCCACGTTTTGACAGCGCATGGGCTTTATTAATTGGAGTTTGCCCGCCCAATTGCACGACAATTCCTTCTGGCTGAATAGCTTTTAAAACTTCCGAAATAGACTCTTCTGTTAGGGGTTCAAAAAATAACATATTAGCAGTATCATAATCTGTAGATACTGTTTCTGGATTCGAGTTGATCATAGCAACTCTCCATCCTTCTTTTTGAAATGCTTTTACACCACGCACGCAACCGTAATCAAATTCAATCCCTTGACCAATACGATTGGGACCACTGCCAATGATCACAGAAGTGTTTTCTATTTTTTTAAATTCTTTGTGTTTAGCCCAATAGGTAGAATAAAAATAAGGAGTTTCAGAAGCAAACTCACCAGCGCAAGTGTCTACTTGTTGATAGCATGGCAACATTTCATTTCTTTCTCTAAACTGACGAATTTCAATTTCAGTTTTTGAGGTGAGTCTTGCAATTAAAGCATCAGAAAAACCTTTGCGTTTGGCAGCTAAAATTAAATCTTGTTTTAAACCAGTATGAGAATGAGTTGTTAATTTTTTTTCAAACTCAACCATTGCATAAACTTGCTCTAAAAACCAGGGTTGAATTTGACTCAATTCATAGATCTCTTCAACGGACATACCCTCACGAAAAGCTTGATAAACATGATATAAGCGTTGTGAATTGGGATAAGAAATTCGACTGATATCATAAATAATTTCAGGAAAACCTTCTTTACTTTGCTCTAAGGACAATACAGCCTTCATAAATGATTCTTGAAAAGTACGACCAATACCCATTACTTCACCAACACTTTTCATTTGTGTTGTTAATAAGTCTTTTGACCCTTGAAACTTTTCAAAAGCGAAACGTGGAATTTTAGTGACTACATAATCTAGAGCTGGTTCGTAGCAAGATGGAGTTACACCAGTAATATCATTTTTAATTTCATCAAGATGATATCCAATTGCAAGTAATGCAGCAATTTTAGCAATTGGAAATCCAGTGGCTTTTGAAGCAAGAGCCGATGAGCGACTCACTCGAGGGTTCATTTCTATAACTACTCGCTCACCATTCGTTGGGTGAACTGCAAATTGAACATTAGCCCCACCCGTTTGAATTCCTACTTCATTAATAATTTTTGCAGTTTCATCCCTCATCGCTTGGTATTCACGGTCAGATAAAGTTTGTTGAGGTGCTACAGTAATACTATCACCAGTGTGAACACCACAAGGATCCATATTTTCAATACTGCAAATGATCACAAATGTGCCAGCAGCATCACGCATAACTTCAAGTTCAAATTCTTTCCAACCAAGTATACTTTCTTCAACTAAAACTTCGCTGGTTGGACTTTCACTTAGAGCAGTGACAAGCATATTTTGATACTCTTCAGGTGAATAAGCAATACCTCCACCTCCACCTCCTAATGTATAATTAGGTCTTAATATGAGTGGATAACCAAGCTTATCTCCTACTTTTAAACCTTGCTCAAAAGTTTTAACCATTTCACTTTGAGGATATTTAGCTCCAACTTTATCTAAAATATTTCGAAAAAGTTCACGATCTTCAGCAGCTCTAATCACTTTTGGATCAGCACCCAGTAATCGAACATTATGCTTTTCTAATATTCCAAGACGATGCAAATCAAGTGCAAGATTAAGGGCGGTTTGCCCCCCAAGGGTCGGAATTATTGAATCTGGTTTTTCTATTTCAATAATTTTTTCAATATATGCAGCTTGCAGTGGTTCAATATAAATGCGTGTTGCAATTTCTGGATCTGTCATAATTGTTGCAGGATTAGAATTAACTAAGATCACCTCTAATCCTTCACGCATAAGGGCTTTACAAGCTTGAGTTCCAGAATAATCAAACTCACAGGCCTGACCTATAACGATTGGACCGCTTCCAAGAATCAATACTTTTTTTATATCTTTAATACGAGGCAAAGGGAGCTCCTTCAATAATTTAAAAATTAAACTTAATATTTTTTAATCAAAATAGTTATGCTTAATCGCACTTCGTCCGAACACTAACTATGGTTGCTCACAATAAATCATATCAATATTGACATGTTTATATTGTTCATACTTGTAACGCATTTTAACCAATTTCAATAATAATTTTTCAACACTTAAATCTGCATTTTTTTGATGCCGTTTAACTTCTTTTAAAATAAATTTACGAGACTCAGGTGGATGAAAACAAAACCCGCGCATAAAAATATAATTATCCCCAATTGGAACAATTCGTACTTGAAACAATTCAACAGAAGAAAAACCATTTAAAAAAGGAGATTCCTTAACCCAGATTTTTTTATCTGTAATTAAATCTTTAATACAAAGATCAGTTCCTTTAGTTTTTACATATTCAAAAATACTATTTCGATGAAGTTTTAAAATCCCAATCATATTTACTTCGTCGGGAGTATACTTTAGCTCCCTTGGCAATAAAGCCGCCTCAACAGGAGTACAATCATATCCTCTTAGTTTTCTAGTGAAAAAATACCAATCAAAAAATTGCGACATGCGAAGTTCAAAATGAGAGGATGTTTCATCAAACACGCTTGAGTTTTCAAAAAATTCTCTTTTTGCCAATCGAATTTCATCTTGAAACTGATCACCAGCAAAAAACTGTAAAATTTTATCTATGAGCTTATGATATTCATTGGTCATTTATAATTTCTCCATAAAAAATTGAAAAAGCTCCGACGCTTCATGAGGACCGGGATGACTTTCTGGATGATATTGTATCCCTAAGCACCTTTTTTCAGTACTTAAAAAACCAGAAACTGTTTGATCATTTAAATTTCGGTGAGTGACTTTAACATGAGTTGGTAATGTTTTTTCATCTACAGCATAACCATGATTTTGACTGGTGACATATATTTTATTTAATACTTCATCACGAACGGGGTGATTACTTCCTCGATGACCAAATTTTAGTTTGTAAGTTTTTGCACCAAGTGCAAGTCCTAATATTTGATGACCCATACAGATCCCCATTAATGGTTTCCATCCAATTAATTTTTGAACCGTATCTACAGCTACTTTAACATCCGAAGGATCACCAGGACCGTTTGATAACATGACTCGATCTGGATTCCATTTTTGAATATTCTCAAAGGACGTTCGAGAAGGAAAAACTCCAACTTCAGATGAGTACTGGAGCAATTCTCTTATGATATTTTCTTTACAGCCAAAATCAAGCAAGGCTACTCTTGGTCCTTTTGGATTTTTACCTTCACGTTTAGAAAATTCTTTTGAAGAAGTTAAATAGACCCAATCCATTTCTTTTTGTTTTTCTTTTTGAATAAGTTCAGCAGCTAATTTTTTTGCTTCAACTTCACTCTCTGCTTGAACCAAGGCGCCCCATGGGGTTCCTCCCTGTCGAAGTCGAACTACTAAAGATCGAGTATCCAATTCCGAAATTACAGGAACTTTAAATTCTCTAAGTCGTTCTAACCATGCTTGGTCCCGAGTCCCAGTTTGCATTTGTAAACAGACAAAACCTTGAATCCAAAGACGACGGGACTCCCAACTCTGGCGATCAACTCCATAATTTCCCATCATAGGTGCGGTCATCACAACGATTTGTGAAAAGTAACTTGGATCAGTTGCAATTTCTTCATAACCAGAGTGTGAAGTATTAAAAACAACCTCTCCAGCTTTATTTTCTCCACCCAACCAGCAACCAGAGTAAATTTCTCCTGTTTCAAGCACACAGTAACCTTGTTTCATTTTTTAAACTCCGCATTTTTATTTTAATATTTTTTTGATCCCAGTAATGATCAAAGCCTGTAATTTTATATGAGTGTGTACAAATCCAATAATGCCATTCTAATAAAGAGTCCATTATTAACTTGTTTTAAAATTCGCACTCTCGAGTCTGACACAATGTTAAAATCCAATTCGACTCCCCAATTCACCGGCCCAGGGTGTAATAATAAACCATCCGAACGAAGATGACGGAGATTTTCTTTGTTTATGCCAAACTTTTTTTTGTAATTTAAAATGTCAAACTTAGCTTTGTCTTGATGTCGCTCTGTTTGAACCCTTAACGCCATCACACCATCACACCAAGTCAATGCATCCTCTATGTTATCAAACCATTTAATATTTTTTTGGGAAACCTGAGCTAAGTCTCTTTCTGTTGGCTTAAATGACTCTGGTCCACAACCAGCAATTTCTACTCCCAATTTCTGACAAATTTCAAAATGTGAAAAAGCAACTCTACTGTGAAGTATGTCGCCAACAATGAGTAATTTAAATCCTTGAAGAGGTTTCTCTTGTTGAATAGTAAATAGATCCAGAAGTGCTTGTGATGGGTGTCCACGCTTTCCCCAGCCTGCATTAATTATTGGAACTGAAATCTTTTTTGAAATCTCGTCCATATTTAAATCATCACCACTACGAACAACTAATGCACGAGGCTCCATGGCTGCTACATTTAAAATTGTATCTTCAAGAGATTCTCCTTTATGAAGACTTGAACCTGATTGTGCATCTAACAGAATTGTATTTAGCCCTAAATTTTTTGCTGCCATTTCAAAACTTATTCGAGTTCTAGAACTGTTTTCAAAAAACAATAACGAAATAATACCTGAGCTCTTTTTCTGAGCTTGAATACTTTCAAAATTCATTTTGAATTTTAAGGCTGTAGAAAAAATATTTTGTATTTCTTCAAAGTTCAATAAAGAGAGATGGATTAGTGATTTTTGTGAATTGCATTTTTGTTTTGGATTTTCTTGATTTTTTAACATCAAGTACACAATCTAGTGAATCAGAAAAGTAGTTGTCAAATAGTTATTCTTAACGCTTCTACTAAACTAATAAACTAATCTAATTGAATAAAAGTTCTCGCTTTACGAATTGAAGGAAGTTTATTTCCAGCCCACCTATTATTATGATCAAGAGATAGCCAAATATAAATGACCTTACCTTCAATTAAAGAAAATGGAATAGTTCCCCAATAACGTGAATCATCACTTGACTCTCGATTATCACCTAAAACAAAATATTCGTTAGGTGGAACAACAAATGGTCCTAATGTGGAATCTGCTTTTTTGTTCTCATTTGTATGGACTATAAAGTGTGTTTTATTATCTAGTAACTCATTATAAATTTTGAGGTACTCATTGCCGGGATATTTTGCCCAAGACCCTTTGATGGAGTCTGAATTTACTTCTGTTAATTTTATTTTGATATCATTAATAAAAATATCTTGCCCACGAATATCAATGTGATCACCCGGCAATCCAATAATTCTTTTAATAAAGGTTGTACCCAACTTACCAGGATATTCAAATGAAACAACATCCCCACGCTGTGGCAGATTAAGCTCAATTTTATTTGCAATAAAAGGAAGCTTTAAACCGTATTTAACTTTTGATACTAATATAAAATCACCGGGCCATAATGTAGGAGCCATTGAACTTGTTGGAATTTTGTAAACAGATACTAAAGTAAATTTTACTATAAGCGCTAAAACTATGGATAGGACCAAAACTTCCCAAAAATCTCTTTTTCTCAAACCTGCCTACTTATGTTTAATTTTTCAATAACTTCCTTTATCTTAAGGATTTCAGATTTTTAATTCCAGGTCAATATAACATCGAATAGTTGTTATAAACGCTGTTCGAATTTCAAATTAAGAATCTTAAGTATCTAATCTAACTTTTGCAGTGAGACCCTTAAGAAAATTTCTTAAAAGTTGATCACCACAAACTCTATAATTGGGATGACCTTCTTTTCTAAATAATGCATTTATTTCTGTCTTTGAAAAAGTTAAACCACTTTTTTGTAGAAGATCTAAAATATCTTCATCTCTAAGTTCAAATGCCACTCTTAATTTTTTGAGAACAAGATTATTTGTTGGTAATTCAAATGCCAAAACAGGCCGGCTCTCATCTCGTCCCCGTTTAAAATAAATTAATCCATTTAAAAAATGAGACATGATTTCTTGAGGACATTCTTGAAAACCGGGCTCATCTTCTTTTTTAAGATAAGAAATCATTTCAGGATGAGTCAGCATTCCACCACTGAGTTTAATGATATCAATGAGTTTATATTCACTCACATTTAACATATATCGAATACTTCGTAAAATATCATTATTTATCATTTGAATAATTCCTTAATATAATCAAAAATTTCGAGGGTTATAAGTCTTTTGTAAACGCATCAAAATCAAGAGTTAACATCCAGCATCTCTTATTCTCTTGTTTGTTACCAAGTTTCAATCATTGGTAAAGGTTCTGAGATCTGGAGCGGAATTGATTGATTAAGAACCACAATTTGAGATGCAATTTTTTCACCATAAAGGGCTTGATAAGAACTGTAATTACTAACAACCCTTTTGACGTAATTCCTAGTTTCCGTAAATGGAATATGCTCTACCCATTCATCTATATCTAAATATCCAAAATGATAAATCCAGTTTTGTACACGGTGAGGTCCCGCATTATATGCGGCCGCCATTAAGGGAACTGAGTTTTGAAAGTTTCGTGATAATTTTTCCATATACTTTGCACCAAACCTAATTGCTACAGATGGTGTTTTTAAAGTGTTTGGATCAAAGTTTTTTTCTCCAAGTTGATCAGCAACTTTTTTACCCGTAAAAGGCATCACCTGCATTAATCCTAGCGCTCCTACTGGAGAAATAACCCATGGTCGATATTGACTTTCTGCACGCATGATTCCCCAAATAAATCCAGGTGCAATTGCAAATTCTTTACTCCATTTTATAACATCTTCTTTGAATGCCTGAGGATACATATTTTCCCAAAGTGATCTTGTATTTGATGTAATACTTGGAGCTCCTTGTCTTTGCCATAAGCTATGACTTAAACTGGATAATCGATTGTAATCTTGAAATTCTTGATATTCCTCTATTAGTTTTTTTCCTTTATTCTTTTTAATAAAAAGTAATTCTAATTCTTTAAACTCACTTTGCGCATAATCTTCAAATCCAAATAACCGTAAATTATGTGCTTTCTCAAGTCTATCTTGAAATTCAAGCATGGATTCTGGAATATTTCCTTCACTCACTTCACCAGCAGAATCATCCTCAGCTTTCCCTTCTTCGACGGCTGCAATATCTGAAGCGGTGGCCTCATCGGTACCTTCATCATCTTTAATCCCTTTTGCATTAACATCTTCATGAAAAATTCCCATTAAAGTATTCGCAGGATTACGGCTATTTTTATCCCCTGGCTTAAATACAAAATTATATTTAGATTTTAATTCTTCAACTCTCTGAGAAGCAGCTAAGGAGTAAAATGTTAAACCTGCACTAGACTCAAGAATATTTGAAAATAAATTATAGGCTTGTTGCATATTTTTATTTTTCAAAAATCCCATTGCAAGCCAATATTTTATTTTTTCTTGATGGGTTGCTCCTCTTATATCAGCCATTAAACTTGTCGCTTCAGTATAATGTCCTTTTAAATATTGTATCCATGCAATATACCATTGTGCTTCAACTGCAAAACGACTACGCTTGTGTTTTTTAAGAATGACTCCAAATAAATTTTGAGCACCATCGTAATCTTGGCTTTGATAACTTAAAATTGCAGCCTGAAATAATGATTGTCGTGCCAACTTAGGTTTTCTAGTTTCTGTCGCAATTTTTGAAGCCCGCAAAATACTTCCAATAGCAAGAGGAATTTCTCCGGAACGACTTGCAATCGACGACAGTGATGTTAAATAATTATAATCTAGATTTCTAGTTTTGTAATATTTTAAATATAAATCTAATGCAGCTAAAAAATTACCATCTTGAATAAATTGACTTGCAATTAATTTATCCTTATCAAAATCAATTAAATTATATTTTTCAATCCAAAGTCCAATTTCCTTTTGTGCAACTGAAGGATATCCAAGGCTGATGAGTTGCTTTCTTCGATCGGAAAATAGTTCATCATTGATATCACAAGAAATATTAACATCGAGTATTTTTATGTTTTTAATAAATGGAGCTGATGACTCCCAAATTTTATGAACAGGATATTTCACATAATTTTTTTTGATAGCATCGCAAGATTTTTTATAATTTTTTAATTCAAATTCTACTTTTGCAATTAATAACAGCCATTCACTATATCTTGTATCAGTTTTAAAAAGTTTATTTTTTTGTGTTAAAAACTTTCTAGCCTCATTCCATTTTTTTAGCTTTATAAGTACAATTGCTTTTTCATATATAATTTCTCTGACCAAGGGTGGAGAAAGTTTTTTTGATTCTGCTAAATTTAATAATTGCAATGCTTCATCATAATTTTTATCATCTATTGCAATTTTTGCCATACCGATGGCCGCATCTCCACCCCAGGTTTCATCATTTATCAACTGACTCAACTCCACCCTTGCAGGCTCACTTTGTTTTTTTAAGATAAAAAGATGTGATTTAACCCATTGAATTGTTTTTAATAATGAACCCTTAGATTGTGAAATACTTTTTTTCTGTTCGCTCTCAAGTTCATTTAAAACTAGTAAGGCTTTATCCCATTCACTGGCCTGAATATATTCTTTAACTCTAAACTCTTGTTTAATATTTTCAGCAAAACTAAATTGAAGATTTGCCAAAATTAAAATTGTCATTACGATATGATTACAATTTTTTTTTATATTTATTATATTTTTTATATTTTTAATATTTTT
>SXSU01000027.1 GCA_005793345.1 Bdellovibrionales bacterium | reverse complement strand
TTATGGGCGCAATTGGAATAGGTGGTGCAACTTCAATCGAAGATGAGGAGATTGCAAAAGCAGCATTGCAAAAATGGGATGGAAAAAATAATAATTCATCTAAAAATTAAATAATTAAAATTGATTTGATAAAAAATGGACTAATAGATTTTTCATATTTACTTTAACGCAATTTAACAACTCAAAATTATTTAATGACAGTCGTTGATTCTGTAATAATTATTTATCAATGGAAAGTCTATTAGTTGATATTCATAAATGTCTTGGTATAAATGATGATCATCTTAAGATGAATCGTCTAACGCTTCAAAAACAACCTAAGCTAGAAGATCTACAAGTTGTTGAGATAGATTATGAAGGTAAACCTTTTGTTTTAGTTTCAGGGGCCGCAAAAGCTTGGTTAGAAATGAAGTCTAAAGCCATCGAATCTAATATTATGTTAATGCCCTTTTCTGGTTTTAGATCTTATCTCCATCAAAAAAATCTTATCGAAAGACATTTAAAAAATGGAAGATCCCTAGAAGATATTTTTACTCAAATAGCAATTCCAGGTTATAGTGAGCATCATTCTGGAAAAGCAGTTGATGTTCATACAAAAGAAAAAGCTCTTCTTGAAGAAGAATTTGAAAATTCTCAAGAGTTTAATTGGCTCATGAAAAATGCTTTTAATTTTGGATTCAAATTGAGTTATCCAAGATCTAATCCCTTCGGCATTATTTACGAACCATGGCATTGGTTATACATAGGTTCATAAATTTAAAACTATTTTAGTTCTTAATAATACGGGGTGATTCAAAAATCACCCCAACAAACAAGAAAATAACTGCTCATGATTATGTCTGATATAATCGCGCAATCAATCAGACTTAATCATGTGCAGTTATTTCAATTATGCTGTGCAAAACCTATTATTTTACCACTAGGATCTTTAGCCCAAATCTCGAGAGCACCATAAAAAGTCTTTCTCTTTGGACCAATTTTAAAATTAAAAGGTTTTAGGTAATCAGCAGCTTTATTAGCGTTTGGAACTAGAATAGCGACATGATTTAATACTGAGGTCATTTGGTCTCCATTTGAAAACATGAAATTTTTTGAGAAGGAAATAATTTTAGCTTTTCAAATAATTTCCAAATTTGCCGTGAAAGTCCGACAGAAATAAATAGCATAATCCATAGACTAACTTTACCAACAATCATACGAATAAGAAGTCCCTCATTTAAAGAGGCGTTTAAATTGATCCAAAGATAAAAAATAGATTTACCTAAAAAATAGATTGACCAAAAGCAAGTCATAATTTTGAAATAAAACTTTTTATCTTCTGATTGAGTTTCAGAAGTTTTTTTCTGGGTCTCTGCAATTTCTTGAATGAGTGATTTTTCTTTAAATATTGAATGGCCAAAAAACAAAGCAAAAAACAAGTTTGTAATTGAGGCTTCAAATTTTATAAATAATGGCTTTTGAATTATAAGATCAATTACTCCAAATAGTATAATCATTCCACTTGAAAAATAAAAAAAGGTGCTGATTGATTCATCTTTATGTTTTAACCATAAATATTCGGCAATCACCAATATAATTGAAGCAAAAACACCGACCTTCATTCCCCATAATTGATTAACTAAATAAAATCCAATTATAGGTCCAAAATTGGATAATATAAATTTCAAAAAAATTTTAAACTTATTCATAATAAGAATTTCTTTATTTCAATGCAAAAATGCAAATTTATTTTTTTTGATAAATATGAAAGTTGTTACCAAAGGGATCAGTAAACATATAGGCACAACCAAGTTTTTATAAACGTAATTTGAGAGATTCAATATCTTCACCTGTAGTCATTTCAAAATGAACGTTTGAAGTATTTATTCTATTTTGAGTTTTTGTTAAAAATATTGTGAGTGGACCGAACTTAAGTGTTTGTTGATGATCGCCTTCAATGCGAGTCCATCCAAAGTTTTCAATATAAAATTGAGCTGCGGCTGCAGGATCAATGACTTCAAATTTTGACATTAGGTTCTCCTAAATTTGCATTCAAGGGCAATTACTGTTTATTACGTTTTATAACACTAGAGTTTGAACTAAAGTAGACTAGTTAATTTTGCAGAAATGTAGCACAATTATTGATGAAAAATCTACTTGTTTTATCCAGCGTTGAATTTTTGTTTAAGTACCCATAATAGCCTTTAGATATATGTTGATTTGGGTTGACTAGGACTAACTTTAAAAGTGACAATTTAATAATGAAATTATGGTTTTGTTTAGGTACGGCAGCGGAGTTGATAAAAATATTTCCGATTATTGATGAAGCTCAAAAAAAAAATATTGATTGGTATTTAATATCAACAGGGCAAAGTGGTATTAATTTATGGAAGCAATATCAAGATTTTCAACTACCAAATCACCGAATAGTAAAATTAAATGATTCTAATCAAGATCTTTCAAATTCAAAAATGGCACTTACTTGGTTTGTAAAATCTTTATTTAAATCAAAGAAAAGCATTCAAGAAAAAATATATAATCAATCATCCCAAAAAGTTGCTTCAGAAGATTATTGGTTTATACATGGCGATACTCTCTCAACTCTACTGGGTTCTATTTATGGTCGCCGGCTTAATGCTCAAGTAGTTCATATTGAAGCAGGGATGCGGTCACATAACATATTTAATCCATTTCCAGAAGAAATTGCTAGACGAATTGTTTCACGCCTTTCTCAATTTCATATGGCTCCAGATGAGTTTGCACTTAAAAATTTAAATAATGAAGGAATAAGCCAAAATGTTTTTGTGACCCAAGGAAACACGGTCATGGATACGCTTGCAGCAACCTTAAAAACTATTTCACCCTCAAATAATATTCCAGATAAGCCTTTTGCACTGGCTAATATCCATCGTTTTGAAAATTTGAGTTCTGAATTGAGATGGAACAAATGCATTGATACAGTGATAAAGGCCAGTCAAAAAATTAATGTTGTCTTTGTAATAATGCCGAATACAGAAAATAAATTAAAAATTGATGGGCAAACATTTTCCAAATTAAAACAAAATAATATTCAAATAATAAGTCGCCTGCCATTTAGTGAGTTTGCTCATCTTATGAATCGTGCGCAATTTGTAATTACAGATGGAGGAAGTAATCAAGAAGAGTGCTTTCATTTGGGGAAGCCATGTTTGTTATTGCGTGCAAACACCGAGCGATTTGAGGGGCTCGGTGAATGTTGTGTGTTAAGTGAATTCAAGGATGAAGTAATAAATTTATTTTTAGAAAATCCTATAAAATATTTACGATCCCCAAACGTATCAAAGATTCGTCCTACTGATTTAGTATTTAAATATCTGAACCTTTAGTTAAGAGTTTTAAGTTTACATATTTTGATTTTGACGATTAAAATCGTACAGACTCTCAGAATTAATCTAGAGTAGTTTTTGGTTTATCAATCAAGGCGACCAATTCAGAACGATGGCTTGGCATTTTTGGAATTAATGCATAAATATAATTTTCAGCTTGGGGTTTGCGGTTAGAATCAATTAATAACTCAACTACTTTTTTTACAATTTCAATTTCTAACTGACCTTCAGAAATTAATTCTTTTCCTTTTGCGATGATTCGGTCAGGGGTTTCTAGTAAAGAAATTGTTTTGAAGTGCAAACTCTTCCATTCAGGTAGAACTTGATCATCAAATGAATAAAGTTGTAGAAATTCAAGAGCCGCTTTGGGTTCATTCATTTTAAGAGCAAGTTCTACAGATTTTTCTAAATACTCTTTTGAGCGCACTGATGCTGTAATCGTTTTTTTTAAAACAATAATTCCTTCTGCGTTTTTTTTGTCATTAAATAAAACTTGAGCATAAGCAAACATTCCAGCAGAAACAATTTTGCTGATTCGTTCTGGTTTTGTATCAAGACTTACATAATAATCATAATATTTATCCATATCTGAAAAATTTTTAGTGTAAACTGCCAACATAGTCACCGAACCTAATCGTTCAGGACTAAGAGGGTATTTTTCAGCAAGGTAATGAATTACATTGTAAGCTTCATTAAATTTTTTTTCGGCATACAAACATTCGAATTTGCCAATTAAACATTTAAAGTGCTTAGGATGAGCTGCTAGGCCATTTTCAAATTCTTCATAAGCTTCGGTGAGAAGACCTTGTTGTTGATAGCATACACCTCGGTAGTAATAAATAAGAGCAGGAGAATCTGCAATCTGAAGAGCATTAAATAAGTGGTTAAGTGCGACGTCATAATTTTTATTCGTTATTTCGTTTTTTGCTTTTATTAGTTCTTCATTATGTGGACTTACAGTTATTTTATCTCTTATGGTATTAATAATATATCGCTCGATCATTTCTTTAGAGAATGGTTTTATAACAAAGGCATCAACGTCTTCTTCTGCAGCCTCGGCGACAGCGTAGTCCTCAGTGTTTGCGGTAATTAAAAAATAAACGCGCTCCCTTTCATTTTGACAATGTTCACTGGTTTTTTGAAACAAAGAAAAGCCAAGTTTATAATCGACCATATAATCAGTAAATATTATTTTAGGTTGCTGATCGCGAATAACATTCAAGGCATCAATATATTTTGAACACTCAAAAATTGCGCTTTTAGGTTGTCCTAACTCAAATAGTAACTGAGAAATTGACGTACGTATAACACCACTTTTATCTAATATTAGGGTTTTTCTCGTCTCTAAAAATGATTTTATTTTATCCTTCAATTGACGTGGCATTTACTTAAATCCCCTCAGTTGCAATAATAAATCATTGAGATGTATTTGCTTATTTTCGATTAAATTTAAAAATTCAAGCCAATCTTTTTTATTAAATTGAGTGAATCTTACTTCTACTTTAAGAGGTTCAGTTTGGTCATTGGACTTTTCTACGCTAATAACTTTACCGTTCATAACAAAATCAAAGATGTGTTTACCGATGTTAATAATAAAACGAAATTGTACTATATTGTCTTTACTAATATTTTGCTCAGACAATGAAAAAACTAAATATTCCGGATTGCATTCAATCAGTGAAATTTTAAAATTAGGATTTTCATGATGTGATGCGAAGTTAGTTGATCCAATAGTCAAATTTTTAAAATTTTTAATTATAAATTGAAAAAACATATTTAACTTTTAATGCTGTTAGAATATTAAGCACAAGTCAATGTTAGAAGAGAGAAGTCATTTATTTATGGAATTTAAATTGTATAAAGTAGTAAAAATTAAGAAAAACATAAATAATGCAACAAGTTAGTTTTCGATCCTTTTTTTGACAAGTATTTTTTGATCAAGCTAGTCTCACTGTTAAATGAAAGAATTTTTAAAAAGTAGGTAATTCACGTTGAAATTAAATTTTGTAAATAAATACATTTTGTTTTGTAGTATCTGGATAGTGTGTTTGAATTCAACGTTTGCATTCGCCCAATCTTCAGAGGCAACAATTTCTAAAGTAAGTATTGAAGGTCAAAGAAAATTAGAAAAAGATGCCATATTGGCTCGAATTAAGAGTAAAGAAGGTTCTCCTTTTTCTAAAGATCAAGTTTCTGAAGATGTTCAACAACTTTTTAAACTTGGCTATTTTAATGATATTGAGGTTCATAAAACAACAACAGGAAATAATGTCGAGTTGACTTATAAGGTTGTAGAGAAACCTTCGATATCTGAAATTGTTTATCAAGGTAACAATGAAATCAAAGATGAAGATCTTACTGAGGCTACAGGGCTTAAAGCATTTGAAATTATTAATTCAAATAAAGTTAAAGAGGCACAAGATAAGATAATTAAAATGTATGAAGATAAAGGCTTCTTTTTAGCAAAAGTTGATATTCGTTGGGAAGAAGTTGTAAAAGGTGAAACACAAAAGCTCATCTTTGATATTCGAGAAAATGATAAAGTCAAAGTTAAAAAAATTAGATTTATTGGAAACGAAAAATTAAAAGATCAAGCTCTTAAAAATAAAATGGTTACTCAAGAGGGTGGGTATTTTAGTTTTATGTCTGGATCAGGCGCCTATAAGCAAGAAGGTTTTGATCATGACTTGCAATTACTTAAATTTTTATATTTTAATGAAGGTTATATTCAAGTCAAAATAGACCGACCTCAGGTTTATGTAACTCCTGATAAAAAGGGAATATATATTACAATAAAAGTAGATGAAGGCAGTCAATTTAGAGTGGGCAGTGTCGAATTTACTGGTGATTTGTTATTTAGTACAGAAGAACTAAATTCTACAATTAAAATAAAAGACAATAAATTTTTCTCACAAGAAGTTTTACAAAAAGATTTAAGTGAACTTTCTGCTAAATACGGTGATTTAGGTTATGCTTTTGCCAATGTGATACCTCGACCTCAAATTGATGAAAAAGATAAACGAGTAGATATTATTTTTGAATTCGATAAGGGAAATAAAGTTTATTTTGGAAATATTAATGTCATAGGAAATAGTAAAACACGGGACAAAGTCATTCGACGGGAGTTAAAAATTTTAGAGGGTGAATTGTATAACGAAACAAAAAAACGTGAATCATTAGAAAATGTTCAACGCTTGGGTTTTTTTGACGAAGTTAATTTTAAAACTTCCACTCCTCCCGAAAACCCAGATTTATTAAATATTGATGTTGTTATAAAAGAGCGAAATACAGGCTCGATTCAATTGGGTGCAGGCTATAGTAGTGCAACTAAGGGAACCTTTACGGGACAAGTTAATCAATCTAACTTTTTAGGTAAAGGTCAAAAATTAGGAGCATCATTAAATATAAGTGAAGCTGGTTCTTATTATAATCTCAATTTTACAGAACCAAATTACAACGACACGGATTGGTCTTTAGGTTACGACTTATATCAAAGTATATCAAATCGTTCTGACTATCACCAAATGGTAACGGGAGGGGCTGTACGTGTTGGACATCCTTTATCAGAGAATGTCGCAGCGTTTTTAAAATACAGATATGATAATACTAAACTTGATGAAATCGTAGAAAACAATGTTAAGTATACAGATTTGGATTTATTTCCATTGGATACAGCTTCGGGAAAGACAAGTTCTGTAACAGCTACTATCGAATATGATAAGCGTAACGATCGTTTTAGCCCTTCAAAGGGGGTTTATGCAAGTGGGTCTGTTGAGTATGCAGGTTTGGGGGGCGATCTTCATTATATTAAAACCCAAACCTCATTTAAGTATTTTCAAAAAGTATTTTGGGATGTTGTATGGAGAAATAATATAACATTTGGCGAGATTCGTTCACAAGATGGAAAGGCTCCACCATTTAATGAATTGTATTTGTTGGGAGGCGCTTATTCACTTCGTGGCTATCAAATGTATACTGTAGGGAAAAGAAAATTATCTCTTATGCGAAAAAAATATTTAATGGATTCTCCAAGAAATTATTCAGAAGAAAAAGCCACCAAAGAGTCCTATAGACCATTTGGTGGTCAGCAACAATTTTATTACTCAATGGAGTTTGAATTCCCATTAATTGCGGAAGCTGGCATAAAGGGTGTTACATTTTATGATGTGGGGCAGGCTGAAGATCATATCACAAATAATAATTTTTATAGTGATGTGGGTTTTGGTATTCGCTGGTTTTCGCCAATCGGGCCTTTACGCTTTGAGTGGGGATTTCCTGTAAAAAATAACTCTGCATATGAATACGACCCAATGAATTTTGAATTTTCGATTGGAACACCATTTTAACCAATAACGCAAATTAGAAGTGTTAATATAAAATACTTAAAATTAATTTAATTAAAAAAAAGAAAGACTTATAGAGGAGCCTAAAATATGAAAACTTTAATCACATCACTTGTAACAATCATCATGTACAGCAGTTTTGCTCTTGCAGATATTAAAATTGGCTATGTGGATTTACAAAAAGCAATTCAATCAACAAGTGCTGGTAAAAAAGCAAAAACGGAATTAGAAACCGAATTTAATAAACGTAAAAAAGAAATCGAAACAAAAGAATCTGATATTAAAAAGAAGACTGAAGATCTAGAGAAGAAAAAAGCTGTACTCTCAGAAGAGGCTTTTCAAAAAAAACAAGTAGAAGTGCAAGAAGAGATGATGAGCTATAGAGATTTAGTTGGTAAAAACCAAATGGAAATTCAGAAAAAAGAAAGAGATTTAACAGCTCCTATTTTAGAAAAAATGAAAAACATTATTGATAAAATGGCAAAAGATGAATCTTACTCTGTTATTTTAGAAAAAAATGAACAAAGCGTTCTTTGGGTAAAAGGCGATTTAGATATTACTGAAAAAGTAGTGAAAGAATTTGAAAAAGCAAAATAAGGATTTTAAAATGACAACTAAAACACCTATAATGGGTTTTAATGAAATTGTTAAAATACTTCCTCACAGACATCCTTTTATTCTAGTGGATAAAGTTCTTGAAAAAATTCCAGGACCTGATTTTGCAACCAATCGAACGGGTACAAAAATTGTTGCAGTAAAAAATGTAACGATTAATGAACCCTATTTTCAAGGACATTTTCCCCATCGCCCGGTCATGCCAGCAGTCATTATGTTAGAAGTAATGGCTCAAGTTGGAGCATTGTTATGTTATCGCCCAACAGGTGAACGATTTGATGTGGCATTTGTTGGTGTTAATGAAGCTCGGTTTCGAAAACCTGTTTTACCTGGCGATCAATTAGTTATTAAAATGGATTGTCGAAAAGATCGAGGTCAAATCTTAGTTTTTGGCGGTCAAATTTTTGTAGGAGATGATATTGTCGCTGAAGCCGAAATTTTAGCAAAAGTTTTTCCACTCATTGAAAATTAAAGAAAGGTAAAGTGTGTAATGGCAGCTCCCTCTGTGCATCCAACTACAGTTATTTACGGTGATCTTCAAATGGACGAAGATGTTGTGATTGGTCCCTATTGTTTGATTCAAGGAAAAGTAAAAGTCGGAAAAGGCACCTTGGTTGAAGGGCATGTTTCAATTGGTAGCAAGGGTGGATATGTTGAGATTGGTGCCAATAATCATTTGCATCCAGGAGCAGTCATTGGTGGTCCTCCACAAGATGTGACATACAAGGGTGAGGAAACTTCACTTATTATTGGTGATAATAATGTTTTTCGTGAGTTTAGTTCTATGAATTTAGCGACAAGTAAGGGTGATAAAAAAACTGAAATTGGTTCCAATTGTTATTTTATGTCTTACACACATGTCGGTCATGATTGTAAAATTGCAAATCATGTCATTGTTGCCAATGATTCGCATATTGGTGGTCATTGTGAAGTGGCAGATGGTGTTGTCGTTGGTGGTATGTGTGCTTTTAATCAATTTACTCGAGTAGGTAAAGGTGCGTTTATTGCCGGAGGTAGTATAGTTAATAAAGATATTTTACCATTTACACGTGCCCAAGGAAATCACGCAATTATTCGTGCTACAAATAAAATTGGATTGGCTAGAAAAGGTGTACCACGGGAAGAAGTTGATAATATCCATAGAGCCGTTCGAATATTAATCATGGGTTCTGAAACTGTAGAAGAAGCGTTAGCAAGAATAGACACCGAATGTAATCCTTCAGAAAATATTGAATATATGATTAAGTTTATCAGAGAGTCCAAGCGTGGAATAGCCAAAGAAGGGTAGGGGTAATAATATGGGTAAGAAATTAAGAAGTGCTGTAGTCGGTGTTGGTTATTTAGGTACCTTTCATGCTCAAAAACATAAAAATAATTCTCTTGTTGATTTCAAAGGTGTTTTTGATGTTTACGCGCCTCAAGCCCAAAAAGTCGCTGAATCCCTTGGCGTAAAAGCTTATACACAATTGCAAAGTCTAGTTGGAGAAGTTGATCTTGTAACAGTTGCTTCAACGACTCAGTCCCATTTTGAAATATGTGAGTTTTTGTTAAATTCAGGAATTCATGTCAATGTTGAAAAACCAATTACTGCCGAAGTTCATCAAGCAGAAAAATTAATAGCCCTTGCAAAAAAAAATAATTTAAAATTAAGTGTTGGTCATATTGAGAGATTTAATCCGGTATTTAAAAAATGGAATGAACTAAAGTCTAAAACTCCAAAATTTATGGAGCTTTATCGTAT
This sequence comes from Bdellovibrionales bacterium, assembly GCA_005793345.1. Taxonomy (GTDB): domain Bacteria; phylum Bdellovibrionota; class Bdellovibrionia; order Bdellovibrionales; family Bdellovibrionaceae; genus SXSU01. The sequence continues at coordinate 35,793 of SXSU01000027.1, read as the reverse complement.
GGGTCCTTTCAAAGAGCGTGGAACTGATGTTAGTGTTCTTCATGATTTAATGATTCATGATATGGATTTAGTCTCATCACTAAATGTTGGCGAATTAAAGAAAGTACAAGTGGAAGGGCAAATTGTAAAATCCAAAACCCATGATTGGGCAGTCGCATTTTTAGAATACAGTTCTGGTTTTAATTGTATGATCAAAGCCTCAAGGGTATCCCCTGTGGTTCGCCGTGAAATTTGGGCCGATGAGTGGTTCTTGAATCTTGGTCAAATTGAGTTAGAAAAACTAACAACCTCAGAAAAAATATCTATTGATAAAGTTGATGCCCTTCAGGTGGAAACTGATTTATTTATTGATTCGGTTCGTAACAATACTACAGCTCCAGTAAGCGGTGAAGCTGGTTTGCTTGCATTAATTAATGTTGAAAAAGTATATCAAGCTTTGTGTAAATAATTATGTCAAATCTAGATTCTAAACGAATCCTCATCATTGCAGCAGAAGCCTCTGGTGTACTTTACGCCGAGAGATTAATGGAGTATTGGCAATCAAATAAAAAAAATTATTTTTATTTTGGGGTTGGCAGTCGGAAAATGGAAACTTTAGGTTTTAATTGTTTTGGTAGAGCAGAAGAAATGGCTGTGGTTGGTTTTGTTGAAGTTTTAAAACATTACTCTCATATTAAAAGTGTCTTTAATAATATATGTGAAGAGATTAAAAAAAATCCACCGAGTGTGGCCGTATTAATTGATTATCCAGGCTTTAATTTACGATTAGCTAAAATATTACATCAATACAAAGTTCCAGTTGTATATTATATTTCACCCCAAGTTTGGGCTTGGAAACAAGACCGTGTTTATACCATTAAAAAATATGTTTCTAAAATGCTTGTTGTTTTTCCATTTGAAGAAGAATTTTACAAAAAATTTGATGTTCCAGTAGAGTTTGTTGGGCATCCCTTGATGGACGAACTTAGTTTAGTATCTAATAAAGATTTAAATAATCCCCTAGAAATTGCAAAACAAAGAGCTCGAATGGGTATTCCTGTTTCTGCAAAAGTATTAGGACTAATGCCAGGTTCAAGAGATAGCGAACTTGATAAAATTTTACCAACACAGATTGAAGTTGTAAATCAGCTCAAGAAAAATCATCCAAATGTTTTTGTCATAATTATGGTGGCACCAACCTATTCGAAAGAACAAATTAAGGATCGACTAGAGGAATTAAAAATCCCATATTTATTATTTAAAGACGAACCATTTAAAATGATTCGTTTGGCTGATGCTGTATTAGCGGCATCGGGTACAGCCACCCTAATGGTTGGTTTGCTAGAAAAACCAATGGTAATTATTTATAAAGTAAATTTTTTAACAGCATTTGTGGGGCGACGAATTGTTAAAGGTTTTTTTGGATTAGTAAATTTGATTTTTCAAAAAGAAATTGTTCCTGAACTTTTTCAAGAAAATGCTGTTCCCGAAAAAATTATTCCCTTGCTAGAAAAAGCTTTATTTGATGAGCCCTATAGAAGTGAAGTCATTCAAAATTTACAATTGTTAAAAAGTAAACTTATGTTTCAAGAGCAAAGTGATGTTGAACATCTTTTTTTAAATGAAACAGTAACAGCTCGTGTTGCTAAAAATATTGAGCAATTTATTTTTGAAAGTACTAAGGATAAAAAATCTTGAAAAAAAAAATAAGTTTAATCTTTACTAAAATTTTAACTCCCTTATTTGTATTACTCACCAAAGTAAGATTATTTTTATATAAGAAAAAAATTTTAAAATCAATTAAAGTAAAAATACCTGTTTTAAGCATTGGTAATATTAGTATGGGGGGCACAGGAAAAACTCCGTTTACACTTTGGTTGCTTAATGTTTTAAAAAAAGTAAATCCAGAAAAAAAAATTGGGGTAGTTGCTCGCAATTATAAAGCACTCAATAATAAATCTGAACGAGTGCAAATTCATATTTCGTCTCCACTTTATTTTGGTGATGAGGCGGTTTTGATTCAAAGTAAAAATCCAGATGTTATTGTTTTTTCAGGACCTCAAAAATCAATTTCAGCATTAGAATTATTAAGTCAAGAACCCGAAACGAACATACTTATTATTGACGATGGATTTCAACATTTTAAGCTTGAACGAGATTTGGATATCGTACTTTGTGATGTTTCAGTACCCTGGAGTTATTATTTGTTTCCTCCAACTGGGTTTTTACGTGAGCCCATTCAGAGTTTAAATCGCTCTCATATTATTATTTTCACAAAATGTGAAATTAAAAATGAAGAGACTTATTTAAATTTAAAAAATATTGTTCAGAAAATTTCGCTCCAAGGCACTCAAAAATTAATAATAGAATCTGAACAAGTTTTAGGAGAACCAATCCATTTTGGTGGAACGTTACTTGAAAACTGGTCTGGATTAAAATCTTATTTTGTTTTTGCAGGGCTCGCACATCCAGAGCAGTTTGCACAAACCCTAAAAAATAAAAATTTAACAATAAAAGATTTTAAGTCTTTACCTGATCATAGTTTATTTGATCAAAGTTTGATTTCAAAACTTATAGAAGAATCTAAAGGAAGTATTTGTTTAACAACCGAAAAAGACGCCGTTAAATTGCGTGAGTGGCCCTTTGATGGACCTCCTTTATTTGTAATTCCAATGCAATTAAAAATTGATTCTAAATTTGAAAAACTATTAATAGATAAATTAAAATTATTGGAGTTCTACTAATGAGTAAAATTGGATTTTTCATAAGTGGAATTTTATTTTATCTTCCTGAATCGTTTAGATATTTATTATCTTGGATTTTGACATTTACTTTTTTTGATTTATTTAGACTCCGTCGTACAGTTATGCTTGAAAATATTAAAAGAGCGATGCCTCAATTAACTTTAGAGCAACAGATAAAAATAGTTAGAAAACATGTTTTTTATATTTTCTATAACTTTTTAGAATTTTGCATTTTTCCACATATCAACGAAAAATGGATAAAAAAAAATATTATTTTTGATGATATTTCTAGTTTAGAAATAGCATTAAAGGAGGGTGGAGCATTACTTCTAGCTCTCCATCTCGGGCATGGTGATATGGCGATTTCGATGCTTTCGCATCGTGGTTTACCGATGTTTGTTATTTCAAAACATTTTAAATATAAATGGCTAAACGATTTTTGGTTTGGGACAAGAAAAAAATTTGGAGCTCAATTTATTGATCCCCATGGACGTAATACTTCATTTGATATTTTAAAAGCATTAAAAAACAAAAACGCCGTAATCTTTGTTCAGGATCAATATATGGGACCTCCATATGGCGTTGAAACAAAATTTTTTGGCATAGATACTGGTACAGCATGTGGGTTAGCACTTTTTTCACTTAAAACAGCAAGACCTGTAATACCGGTCTATTGTTATCGTGATGATAAAAGGAGAACACACATTGTATCACTTGAGAGGGTAAGTTTAGATCATGAAAAAGAAGTTGGACAAACTCGAGAACAAATATTAATTGATAGAACTCAATTTTATAATTCAATTTTAGAAAAAATAATAACCCAGTACCCAGACCAATGGTTGTGGATTCATCGTCGTTGGAAAAAATACTGGTCTGACCTCCCATAAGACTCTATAGTAGATTGTATGCAACTTAAAATTAACAAGTTTTATTATTTTATTGTGATTTGTTTATTGGTGAGTTGCACCAGTACCTATATTAAAAATAAAAATGCAGACACTTTAAAAGTTGATGATGTATTAAGTAAAGATGTTGTTATTACTGAATATAAAGAAGGTGAGCGAACAGTAATTGTTTTACCTACGGCTCAACCAACTCCTACACCAATTCTCCCCATCACGCAAAACTTAGTAGATAAGAGAAATAAAAAATCTAAAAGGTCGACGGCTCCGATTGTTTCACCAACAGCAACGCCAACTCTAATACCGTTAGTGAGATTACCAGAGTTTGAAAGTAATGTCGGGTTTCCAACGGGAAGTCGAAGACCCTTTTTAGATCCTTTTCAAGTTAATGAAAAAGTGGTACTTGAAGTTAGTTATTTTAAAGCGGTTGCAGGAGAATTGGGAATGGAAGTAAAGCCCTTTATGCAAGTGAATGGACGAAAGTCCTATCGTTTTTTAACGACGCTTCGAACAACTGGGTTTTTTGAAAATTTATACACTATTAATGATTGGGCAGATACTTTAGTTGATTATGATACTTTAGTACCCAGTGTATATAATTTAAATGTAAATGAAAAATCTCAAATTAAACAGGGTAAAGGTTTTTTTGATCCAGTCACACTTGAAGCCCGTTATCACGAAAAACGCTATACTGAAAAAAATGGTAATGAAGAAAAAAATCAAAAATGGACCATGCTTGCCTACTCTCAAAATGTATATAGCGCCGCATTTTATATGCGAATATTTGACTATGAAGTGGGTAAGGAATATTCATTTAATGTTGCTCATGATGATAAAAATATTTTGTTTAAAGGAAAATGTTTACGAAAAGAAAAGTTAGAAACTTCGGCAGGAGTATTTAATACCTTAGTGGTACAGCCTAAATTTGAAATTGGTGGAGTCTTTAAACCAATGGGAGATATCTTTTTTTGGTTAACTGATGATGATAGAAAATTTATAGTTAAAATTGAAGCTGATATTCGTATTGGGACCTTGGTGGCCGAAGCAATTAGTGTAGAAAAGTAATAAAGAAAGTGTGTCAGATTAATTTATGTTAAAAAATGTTTACAAGTACACACTTTCTGAAAATGTATTAAGTTATTTGGGAGCTTTATTTAAAGGTATAGATCTTGGTTTCAATGAATATTCAAGAATGGCAAACGCCATACAAGAGCAATCTGATTTTTATATTCAAAATCCTGAATTAGAAACGCAATGGAATTTAAAATCAACTCAAGTCGCGCAAGTAAGTTATTATTTTCCACTTAACTATCTTCGTAACTTACGAGTGATGGATCAATTTTCAAAATTAGTTCCAGAACATTTTTTACAATCATTTGATAATTATTTAGAACTAGGCTCTGGATTAGGGCCGTCGTTTTTATCTTTGCAAGATAAATTTGAAACTGCACATTTTCGTAAAATCTTATTTATTGAAAGTTCAAATTGGCCATCACAAATGCATCAAAAAGTATTTCAGGGATCAAGTCCTAAACAACAAGTGAGTTGGAGTGAAAAACAAGCCTCAATCGAAAATATAAATCTAAAGAAGACTATTGCAATATGTTCATATTCATTAACTGAGTTTAATAAAATTCCTCAATGGTTGTTTGAATGTGGGTGTGTGATAATTATTGAGCCATCAACACGTGAGGACGGTCAGCGCCTTATCAAATGGCGTTCAGAATTCTTAAAGAAAAACTTTTATGTAGTGGCACCCTGTCTTCATCAGAATATGTGTTCACTAGATTATGAAAAATCTAAAGATTGGTGTCATGATAGGCTACATATTGAGTCTCCAGATTATTTAAAAAAAATTGAACAATATTTAAATTTTAAAAATAGCACTTTAACCCTAAGTTATTTAGTAATGGTTGCAAATGATTTATCATTAAACTTAAAAAATAATTATACTCAGAAAGCCAGAGTAATTGGGGATTATCTTGATGAAAAAGGAAAATCAAGACAGCTTATATGTCGTTCTGACGAGAGAGAGTTTTTGACAGTACTCAAGCGTAGTAATATTGAATTAGAATATCAACGAGGTGATATTATTGATATTGAACCTCATTGGCGTAAAGTTGGTTCAGAACTTAGAGTGGACATTAAAAAGTAGCTTGTCAGATTTTTAAAAAATGATTAGCCTTTATATATGTTATTGAATAAATATTTAAGGAAAACTTTTTTTGATTCTGTAAATTTATTTTTTAATATTATATTCATTTCGTTAGTTTGTAAATCTAGTATTAGCATCGCAAATGTGGAAACATCACCATCAGTTGTAAATATAAAAAACAAAAAAAAAATATCAAAACCTAAACCTAAATCTAATTCTAATTCTAATTCGAAAAAAGATACACAGAAGAGTTTAGATTTAATACCATCTAGTCCTTTAAATGAAAATTTGATCAATGAATTAACACCCCTACATGAAGAAATTAGTTCGCATCACTCAACTGATGTTGCAGATATGATATATCCCCATGAAATTGGAAAAGATATTTCTGAAGCTGTAGTATTGTTGGCAAATCGGTTGGATTCATTTTTTGGAGAAGCGAGGGGTGATGATGAAAAAAATGGAAGTACACTTAGAATCACCCCAAGTGTTATTTATTTTAATGATCGAAAACCAATATATGAGTTTGGGTTTAATCTTAATTTAAAATTTAAAAATTTAGAAACTAAAGCTAAGAAAATTGAAAAGAAAATTCAGGATGAAATTGATCTAGTTACAAAAGATCAAAATGAAGAGAAAAAAAGTGAAATTAAAAATGTAGAAAATGCTATGGATAAAGTGGAACAGGAAGAATGGAATTATAATTTTGAGAGTAAAATACTGGTCAAACCTGCAATATATTACTCTGGAAAATTTCGTGTACGACGTGATTTTTTAAATCAAACTTTCTTTTTACACCATTTTGCTCTGAGTGCAGGTTGGGATACGGATGATGCATGGTCACAGTTAACAAGTTTAAATTCAGATCATGCCATTACTGAAAATGTACTTTTTAGATTTTCAAATGAAATTAATTGGTACATATCAAATAATAGCTTTCAAACATATCATGGGCCAACAATTTTTCAAACTGTAAACAAGTATAATTCTGTTTCCTATAGTTTTAGGGGAGTGTTTGGAGTCGTTAATGGAAATTATCAGAGGTTAGATTCACCATTAGCAATTGATTGGCGTCATGGTACTCCTTCAAAAAGAATTTACATAGATTTTATCCCTATGCTAAGTTATCCCTTTACAAAATCATATAAAGAAGTAAAAAGTTTTCAGATTAAATTTGAATATCTTTTTGGAGATATAAATTAAAAAAAGTATCTAACGCCCAAGTTAAAATTTATTGAAACATTAGTATTAGGAATAATTTCTAAATTTCCTCCCAGTTCACCAAAAAACTCAAATCTTGGATCAGAAAGTAAGTAGGATAGCCCAATAGGGGCGCGAATTCCAATAACTGATTCATTGGTTTTTGTTTTATTATTTTTAACTTGGTTTTTAAATAAAAACCCTCCACCATAATAAATATTTATAGGATGAGGTAATTTAACTTTTATAATATTTGCATCATGAACTAAGTAATCGCCATGAAAATAAAATGATGTTGTGGTGCTGGTATTCCATGCAAGCATAGCATCTAGCGCTCGTGATGGATTTTGATCGAGCCATAGCTTTAAAGCTAATCCAGAGGGATCCCCAATTGCTGCGCCTAATCCAAAGGGAGTGGGATTTGCTTCACATGGTTTTACAAAAATAAATGTTAATAAACTTAAATAAATAATAGAATCAAATAATAATTTTTTCATATTCTACAAGTTAACTTTAAAAAGAAATAATGAGCAAATATTTTTTATGATTCCCAATCTTGTTTATGGCCATGCAGTAAACTATCGATATAATGTGCGTCTGATAATATTTTTTTAAGTGTTGGTTCTAAATTCCATGTGGGGTGGTACTGTGTATAATTTTTCATTTCTGCAATTTTTTCATGTATATCTTTATATGGAAGTCGTTTTAATTCTTGATCTAATTCATTAAGATATAAATTAGTTTGCCGCATGAAATCTCCATAATCATTTGATTGGATAAATGTAACATCGCTTACAAATTTTTCTATTACAGGGCACATAATCCCTCCCCTTTTAAGATTCTATGTTTGCAACTATTAAAACACAATTCAGAAAGGATTATTTGGTAATTTAAAATCTAAAGCAAATAGAAATTAATCAAAGTTTCTTAACAAATAAGGGAAATAAACATGATGTACCTAAGCACTTTTTAAATTATCATTGTTTGAAGCCGAAATAACTTTTCTTAAATCGTCCATTGCTTCATTAAGAAAATTGATTTGTGCATTTATTAGGTTTGCTTCTTTTGATAATAATTCAGAATTCACAGAATTTGATTTTGTGACTTTATCCATATTATGCATAGCTATATTTGTTTGTTTAATGCCTGCTTCTTGCTCATTAGTAGCTTGACTTATAGCTTGCACACTTTGTGTAATACTGTTTAGAGTAATAAAAATTTGATTAAAATTTTGATCTGTAACTTTAAATGAGTTAACTCCTTTTGATACGCTAGAGTTAATATTATTTACGACATTTTTAACTTCTGAGATTGATTTTTCTAATAGACTATTAATTTCTGTAGCTGAATTACCACTTAAGTTTGCAAGTTTTCCAATTTCCTCTGAAACTACGGCAAACCCTTTGCCATGAACACCTGCTCTTGCGGCCTCAATGCTTGCATTAAAAGAAAGTAATCTAGTTTCAAAAACAATATCATTTATGATTTTAGTTTTAGATTGAATTTGATTGATTATACTTTCAATTCTTTCGAGTTGCATTGCTGAAGAATTAATTTCTTCCATCGCTTTTTCTAATTGATTTGTCATTTGTTTAGTTTTTTCCGACTCTTCGATAGTTCTTTGTGTTATTTCTAAACCTTGTTTTGAAAAGGTGGTAGTTTGTTTTAACATGGCTGTCATTTCTTCTGTACTTGCTACTGTTTCTTCAATTGCAGAAGCCTGTTCAGTTGTATCACTTGCTAATGCTACAGAAGTTTTAACGAGCTTTAAATTAGATAAATTTATTTGTTCTATAATTTGTGAAAGTTTAGTAACTACAGAACTAACACTTTTTACGATTTCAGATTTTATACTTAGTCCTATTAATGTTGATAAAAGTGCAGCAACTATAACTGCAATTGAACTATAAATTAAGTTTTCATTTTTTGAATTTATTTGTGCTTCGATTCTTTTATCCAAAAGAAGATCTAGTTCATTTAAACCTAAGTGATTAAGCTTAAAAGCTTGATAAAAAACGTTTTTAAAATTTGGAATAGAATTTTTAACTAACTCAAGTGAGAAATTATTTTGTTCAATTTGGTCCATATTTGCTATTATTGTTTCTAATTCAGAAAAGAAATTTTCAATTTTAGGTTTAAATAGATCAGTTAAGCTTTTTAATGAACCATTAAAATTAATATCCTCTTTTAGAACTGAATCAAAATCAGATTTTAAACGTTCTAGAATTAAAGTTTTTAAATTTTCGGTTTTAATAGCAAACCACTTTCGATCTTGAGGAGTTAGTGAATTTGAGTTTTCAATTTGATTTAAAAAATTCCAAATTTCAAAAATATATTGTTGTGTTTGGGGTAAAGTTAATAGTGTCAAATCCATAAGATAAAATGAATCTAAATCTGGATCAAGTATCAAATTTGATGAATCACCAGTGTATGTAATTAGCGTTCGCAAATCATTTATTATATTGTTATATTCGGTAAAGAGTTCACTCTTAGAGAATGTGTTTTTTATTTTTGATTGAGTTAGTTCAATAATTTTATTGTTTATTGTTCTGTAATAAAGATTTTCTTTGTTTCTTTTTTTTAGCTCTATGAGAGAAAGATTTAAATTAGAAGAATATTTTTCGGAAACATTTGAAAACTCTTCTTGCGAAATTGAGACATTTGTAATTTCATTTTTAAAATTATTTTGGTCATTTTTCTGAGTTAATAAATTTTCCTTATGAACTTCGTATAATTTATTTAGATTTTCAATCAAATTAAGTATTTTATTTTCATATAAATTTCCTAATTTTTCTTTTTCGGCAAAATCAATATTTGTTTGATAGACAGATAATATTATTAAAATCATAATTGAAATTGGTGCTATATAAATTAAATTACTGAGAATTATTTTGATAGAAATTGGAATTGATTTTAACTTCATAAGGAATCCTTAAACTTTTGTACTTTTAAAATATTTTTCAAAATAACTGCTCATAATTAAGTCTGATTGCTTCGCGATTGTATCAGACATAATCATGCGCCGTTATTCTCTTGTTTGTTTGGGGCGATTTTCAATCACCCCGTATTATGAAAATCCAAACTAAAGTTTGTATTTTCATAATATCATTATCTCTATCGGAAAAAGTTGTTTAAGTTTATACTAGACCATGATCTAAATTGAAACGTCATATCAGTTTGGTATTCATATGAAGATTTATTGTATTACAAATTTACGAATTTCGTACTAATGTAAGAAGTTTGACATTTTTTTCAATTTTTTTGAAAAGAAATGTTATTATTATATCCATAAGTCTGTTCAATCCTTTTGGAGTGAATCCGATAGTGAGACAGACAACATTTGAACGTTGTTGGAGGACATATGAAAAGATACATAACTTATTTTGTTATCTGTGCATTTTCGGTACCCCAAAATTTTTCGAGAGTTTCTCAAGCGTCTGATCAAAAGACTACAGATGGATCATTTGTTTACAATCTTAAATGTGATGATAGTCCTAACCGAGAAGATTTTTCTTATGCATGTATACGCAATCGTGCTATTCATGCTGCTGTAGCTTTTGATATAAATCCTAAATTATTACTATGTATTTTTAGACAAGAAACTGGTGGCACTTATCGTTTAGACCTCTCTAAAGGTAACGGTAAGGGCTTAGCTCAGCTCACAATGCCAGCTATTAATGAATTTGATGATCAAATAAATAACTTAAAATTTTCTTATTCAACTGAAATACGAAAATCGTTTTTTGAATATTATAATCGACTAAATACTCATAATTTAACAAATATAAATTTAAAAGATGATCATTTCGCATTTAAAATTGATCCTTTTAAAAGGGATGATTCAATAGTTGCAGCAAGTGTATTAATTAAAACTTTGCAATACAGGTATGGTATTAAAGAATATAAAGAATTAGCAAAGCATTATAATGGTTCTTACTTAAAAATTGAATACTCTGAAAATGTAGAGATTTGCATGAAAAACTTTGCTTTAGTCGAGCGTTATGAGCAAGGACGATACTTTAAAGTCGCTTCAAAATAACTGCTTATGATTAAGTCTGATTGCTTCGCAATTTTATCAGACATAATCATAAGCAGTTATTCTCCTGTTTATTTGGGGCGATTTTCAATCACTCTGTATTATGAAATTTATTGATAAATCTCTTTCTTTAATTTAAATTTTGATGTTCAATTTAAATATTGCAATTAATTCCTAATAAAAAGGTAATTTTAAGATGAGCCATTGGAAAGAGCGTTCAACGATACAATCAGATGTTGTGTTTTTTAGATATATTGCTAGTGGCGCAGAAAAAAATAGTGATGAGGTCTATGTCTGGGATTTAGATAAAACTTATCTAGATACAGCTTGGCATGGATTACTTGATCTTTTGGGTGTTTTGATGGAACGTCCACTTTCAAAAAAGAATGTTCCTGGTACTAGTACTTTAATTCGTTCATTGGTTGATTGTTGGCAAGAGCGTAGAGGGCATCGTCATTTCCCCCTTTATTTTATAACAGCTTCTCCTCCTCAAATGGAAAGTCGTATAGGTGAAAAACTATCTTTTGATGGAATTGTTCCCTTTGGATGTTTTTATAAAGATAATTTACAAAATATATCTCCGAAAAGACTTTGGCGTTTAACAAAGCAAGTGGGTTACAAAGTTCAAGCCTTATTACAACTCCGAACAATGTTAAAAGAAGATGTGAGACAAGTATTATGGGGAGATGATAGTGAATCCGATGCTGTGATATATAATCTTTATTCTGATATATGCTCTAGGAGGTTGGGGCCCCACGAATTACGTCAAATTTTAAGTCAATTTTATGTCACAGGTGAACAAGTTGATACAATACTTACTCTTCAAGCTCAAATTCCAGAAAATGATCCAGTCGAAAAAATATATATCAATTTAGCAGTGGATACTGATCCTGATTATTATTTAAAATTTGGTCGTAGAACCGTTCCAACTTATAATACTTTTCAAATTGCCTTAGATTTATGTCAAGATAAACGATTGGATTTTACAAAGGTCATAACTGTTGCTGAAGATATGTTGTTAAATTACAATTATACTGAAGATGAGTTAACAAAAAGTTTTGATGAGTTAGTTCGAAGAAAAGTTTTAGCAGATCCTTTTGTGTCACAGATCATGACTATTCTTAAAGAACAAAAAATTATGTCAGTAGATTTTATACCTTCTGTGGCAGCAGTTCAATCGCAAGAAGAAAGTAGTTTAAGACGAGGATTTGATATCCAAGGAACTCATGAGTCATGGGTGCAAGAGCATATTGATTACATTCATGACTACCGTTAATTTATTTTTAAGATGAAGAAAAAAAAGGAGAGTTTTAAGTAAAACTCTCCTAAGTGAATCGTATTTTATCATGAGTAAACAAACAGGAAAATAACGGCGAAGGATTTTGTCTTATATTATTGCGAAGCAATCAGACTTAATCATGAGCAGTTATTATGAGAATACAAACTTTAGTTTGGATTTTCATAATACGGGGTGATTGAAAAATCACCCCAAAAAACAGGAAAATAACTGCTTATGATTATGTCTGATAAAATTGCGAAGCAATCAGACTTAATCATGAGCAGTTATTATGAGTGGCAACCACCACCACAACAACCACCTTCATCATCATCTGACGACATCATTGAAGCCGAAGAACTTGAGCCACAGCCTCCGCCAGCTGTCATTTCACTCTCATTTCCAGCGCCCATTGATTCACTTGCACTATGGCAACCGCCACCACAACAACCGCCACCGGCCATCATTTGAGGAGCTTCACCCAGTAAAACTTCGCTGATTGCTTGCTCTAGGACTTCTTTCGGAAGTGCACCTTGTGCCATTTGGGGTTCAGAGTCTTTTGGAATAAATAAAATTGTGGGAACACTCATGACGCCAAATGCACTTGCTAACTCAGCTTCAGTATCAACATTAATTTTATAGACATCAATTTTTTCAGAATATGTTTGTGACAGTTCTTCAAGAACAGGGGATAGTCTTTTACAAGGTCCACACCAGTCAGCATAAAAATCAATTATAGCTGGTTTTTCACCTTTAAACGACCATGTTTTATTGTTTTCATAATCAAAAACTTTTGTTTTGAATGACTCATTAGTCAGTGCTTCCATTAAGTTCTCCTTACAATTTATAAAGATAATTATAAATTTGAAATAATTTAATTTTTTATATGAACTTGTGCAGTAAATCAAAAAAACGTTGTTTTTGGTATCATTAATTTTTAATAGAGTGAAATTTTTTTTAAAGTTGCCAATAATCGTTTTAATTAAAGGGATATGACTATTGCCAAGCGTCGCAATGGTTTTTCTTGGATTATGAAATAATTTTACTTATGCTCAACAAAAGTTGTTTTAAAAATACAAACAAAAGTTTTGTACAAGGAGAATTTATAGTGTCTACTTTTGAACTAATTAGCAAACATGGTGATCATGAAGAAGTTATTTTTTGTCATGATAAAGCTGTAGGATTAAAAGCAATTATTGCCATTCATAATACAACACTAGGGCCTGCACTTGGTGGAACTAGAATGTGGAACTATAAAAGTGAAGAAGAAGCATTGACAGATGTTCTTCGATTGTCAAAAGGAATGACTTATAAAGCTGCGGCCTCAGGACTTAATTTAGGAGGGGGAAAAGCGGTCATCATTGGAGACCCAAAAGTTTTAAAATCTGAAGCTTTATTCAGAGCTTTTGGTCAGTATATTAATGCACTAAATGGAAAATATATTACAGCCGAAGATGTAAACACTGGTGTTACTGATATGGAGTATGTTTTTATGGAAACACCTTGGGTTACTGGAATCCCAAAAGGATTAGGTGGATCTGGAGATCCTAGCCCTTATACAGCACATGGTGTATTAATGGGAATAAAGGCTTCTGTTCAAGAAAAATTAAACACTGATTCCTTAAAAGGATTAACAATTGCGGTTCAAGGTTTAGGTAATGTGGGGTCTAATTTAGTAAAGTATTTACATGATGAGGGAGCCAAAATAAAAGTAGCAGATATCGATCAACAAAGAGTTAAAAAGCAAGTTGAATTATTTGGTGCTGAAGCTGTGAGTTCTGAGTCCATAGTTACTACTCAATGTGATGTTTTTGCACCCTGTGCATTAGGTGCTGTAATTAATGATCTTACAGTTGGGCAATTGAAATGTAAAATTGTTGCTGGGGGTGCAAATAATCAATTGGCTGAGGCTAAGCATGGTGAAGTTCTTCGTGAGTTAGGAATTTTATATGCTCCTGATTATGTTATAAATGCAGGTGGATTGATGAATGTTTTTGTAGAGCTAGAAGGGTATTCTTCTGATCGCGCTTTTGAAAAAACAAGACGAGTTTATGATAATATGATGAAAGTATTTAAATTAGCTAAAGAGTTAAATGTTTCAACACATGTGGCAGCAGATCGTATTGCAGAAGAACGTATCCATACAATTGGAGCTTTAAAACAGAAACATCAAGGAAAGTCTTCGCGTTTATTTACAACTTTAAAAGAAGTAGAAAATAGATAATTAAACTTTTATTTGTATTTTCATCATAAGTATTTAATTATTTTCATAATATGGGTAATTCAATAATTTGCCCTTAAGAAACAAGATAAATTGACACCAAGTTGGCTATAGAAGATATGAGGACAAAATGACTAAACACATTTCTAAACAAGAGTTGAAACAAACTGATACTTTTTTACAAGAGGGAAGGAAAGCATTTTTCGCTTTTGCAAGACACCAGGGCCAAGTTGGTGTAGCAATAGGTACAATTGCAGTCATCATTGCTGGAATATTATTTTTTAATCATAATTCTGAAAAAAAAGAACTTGAGTTGCAAGCACAATATTATAAAATTGAAAAATCCTATTTAAAGAAAAAAGAAGAAATTGAGAAAGCAAAACAAGCAAAATTAGATACTAAAAAAAGTGAAAAAGAAAACGAAATAAATATCGTTGAAACCAATGAAAATTCTGAAAGTACTATAGAAAAATACAAATCAGAAGTAGAACAGTTTACTCAATTGATTCAAGCAAATCCCAAAACAATGGCGGCTTCAATGAGTGCATTGTTAGTCACTGAAATTTATTCAGAAAATAAAAAATATGAAGAGGCAAAGTCAGTTCTAGATCTCGTTTATTCAAAATCAACTGGAAATAATGTTGTGCGAGCGCTAATAGGCCATACTCTTGGAACTTTAAATGCAAATTTAGGTAAGTGTGATGAGGCTTTAAAAATTTGGGAACCAATGATCAAAAATAAAAATTTAGAATACTTAGGTGATGAACTCCAATTAAAATCAGCTGTATGTCAGGTGCAATTAGGTCAAACTCAAAAAGCTGAAGAGATTTTAACAAACTTAAAATCAAAACAAGGCTCATTACAGGGACGTGCTGCTGAAAAATATTTGCGTTTAATTAATTTGAAAAAACAAGGTACATAATATGTTTTTGGCCGTAATTGCGTCGGTTCTCATATATAGTTGGGTCACAGGTGTGCCATTACAAACTAAGGGTACGCCACAATTTGAAGTTTACAAAGAATGGATTGTTGATACTCGAATAGAGGATGATAATTCGTTTCGTAAGACTCACCGTATGAAACCTTTACTCATTGAAAATTCTGTCATTCAAGGAAATGCCATTGATGGTATTGTCTCTTATGATCGTAATACAGGGAGAAAGCTATGGAATTTTGCCGTAGTTGGTGGTGTTGAAAGTGGAGTTGTCCATGTGAATGATCGACTTTTTTTTGGAGGCAATGACGGAAAATTTTATTCGATCAATATTAATACAGGAAAATTAATTTGGTCTTTTGATGCAAAAACTGAGGTTATTTCAGAGCCTGCTATTTGGGATGGAATTGTATATTTTCTAGCTGGAAATAATGTATTTTATGCTTTAGATGCTGCTGAAGGAAGAGATCTTTGGATATATTCTCGAGTCGATTCTCAAAACTTTTCTATTCGTGGAGCATCAACTCCTGTTGTGATTAATGGCATCTTGTACATGGGATTTACTGATGGGTATATTGTGGGTTTAGATGCAAAATCTGGAGCAGTAAAATGGGAGCAAGTTTTAAATAAAAATAAAAAATTTAAAGATCTCGATAGTAGTCCAATTATTGATGATGACCAAATTTTTATTACAGGATATGATTCGGCTATTTATAGTGTGAATCGTATGACCGGACAGTTAATTTGGAAGTCAGATACGGGTGGATACGGTGATGTCTTGTTATATAAAGATTTTTTAATATATAGCACTTCACAAAGCCAAATCATTGCACTTAATAAAACTAATGGTAGTAAACTATGGACCTATAATTTAACAGATGGAGTAGGGAACTCTCCTGTAATTTACCAAGATAAAGTTGTTGTAACTCAATCACAAGGGCCTGTTTTATTTTTAAATCCAACAAATGGAAAATTGATAACGCAATTTGATTCTGGCCGAGGTAGTTTTTCACCACTTGCTATTGATCAAGCAAAAAATGAACTTTATTTTATTTCTAAAGAAGCTCTTTTATATAAATTAAAAACTAAAGAGCGCGATTTAAATCAAGAAATATATTTTTTACAATAACTGCATATGATTAAGTCTGATCGCTTCGCGATTATATCAGACATAATCATATGCAGTTATTTTCTTGTTAAAATCGGCCGATCTTCGATCTGCCATTTTCTACATATGATTAAGTCTGATCGCTTCGCGATTATATCAGACATAATCATCTTAATCTTGAGCAATTAATTTTAAATTTATTTTATCAATTGAATAATGGCCATCAAAGTATTTTATTAACTTTGGATATTTTTTATTTAAACGGATCATCAAATTTTTAAATCTATTTTCTGCTGTTAAATAAGATATATCATTTCCAAATAATTGGGTAATTAAATCTGTTTTTTGGACTTTCGATTGGAGAAGTGAGTGAATTACAACCAGTTCCATTTTTGAAAAAAAGTTTTGTAAATTATTATAGTCATTTTTATTATACGCTTTTAAAAGATAATTAATTATGGGGCTATAATTTTTAATTTCATTTAACTCATGTTTTGAATTTAAATTTATAGTTATTTCAAGATATTTTTTACTAGCTAAATAGTTTTCTTTTTCAAAATATAAAATGGAAAGCATTAAATTGAGCTTGAATAAATTTTGATAATGTTCAATTGGATAAAAATTGAACTGCTTTTTTTTAATTATTTCATTTTTTTCAGATGTAATTGCAGTTTGAATATCTACATAACTATTATTCGATAAATTAGCATTACTACATACTTGTTTTTTAAAAGTTGAAAAGTCTGGATTAATCATAAACTGACTCGGGATTTGATAAATTACTTTCTTCATTTTTAATTGGTTTGAGTGATAGTTCACCAATTGAATATAAATTATTTGAATAAATTATTAATTTTGAATTCTTGTTTCTGACTTTCCAAATTATTTTTTTAAATCTTAATTCAGTTGATTCATTAATACCTAATTGAGGCCATAATTTGCTAATTAAAGTGAACTTGTTTGTTGGTTTTTTTAAAAGAATTGCTAATAAGTATTCTTCTTGTTGATTCCATTCAAAAGTTAATTTCCCATTATGGATTGATCGCTTTTGCCAACTTATTGGTAAGATACTTGAATCAATTATTTTATTATTTTTAATTGAGGAATTTGAAACTTCTAACATAGGTTTAGTTTCAATGTGTTGACTTAAACTAGATTCTTCACGATCTAATAAATATTTATCATTATCACCGAGTTTAGAAGCGACTAGGCTTCTATGTAGTAAGGCTTTAAAGTAATTATTCGACCCTTTTTCGTTACTCAAGTAAGCCAATGCTCTATTTACATATGCAAGTGAATTTCTAACAGAACCTATATCATAAAGCTTTTGAGAGAGAGCCAAAAATGCCATACCCACGGCAGAGAATTCTTTAATTTTACGACCTACATTAATAAATTTAATATATTCATATTGAAGAGTGTCTGAATTTTCATTTCTGTTTTTGCAAATAAGAGAATTGAAAAAAGACTTTGCCGATTTTTTTAATAACTTATTTTTAGCATATGAAATTTCTGCTTTTTTATAATAAAGATATGCAAAATCATTCTCATATTTTAAATCCAAAATTCTAGCAACTATAAAGAAATATTCACCAAGATAAGGATCTATAACTAGATTTTCAATTTTATTTTCATTTAACCATTTTAATATTTCTTGAGTAGGAGTTTCAACCAGTCTCTGTTTTTCTAAACAAAGCAACCTTAGTTTTGCAACCCAAAGAACTGATTCATTAAATAAATTTTCTGATGTAAAACAGCCATAAGAAGAATTCAACTTAGCTTCAAAATTATCAATGAGTAATTTTAATTTTTCTGTTTCTGCTGAATTATAATATTTTAGAACCTCGAGATAAAATATATCAGCAGTACTACGGTTTGAAGCAAATTTAAAAGTTAATAAATCACTTAAACTCATTTCAAAAAAAGAATACAAATTACTATTTTGCAAATTTAAATCGTTCATAGAGGTATTAATATAATTGAAAGGTAGTTGTTTTTCACCTGTAGATAAGTAGTCATGATGACAAAAAAGGCCATCGTCATTTTATGTGAATGGATTTATAGATACATTGGTCTATTATTTGCAGCTACTAAATCATGATTAATATTTTTAGATTTCGCAATTTAATGAGACCTTTTTCAATGAGTATACTCTTCATATGACTAATTTTGTAAGATTGTATTTTATTTTTTTAATTCTAATTTCTTTTCAATCATTTGCTAAAGAAGATATTAAGAATTCGTCTGAAATATTCCCTAAGTGGATGGTAAGAGTTGAGTCAACTTATTCTTATCTTGATAATTCTAGAAATAACAAAGTAGCCCGTATTAGAGGTGTAGGTTTTATAGTCCATGTTCCTGCCAAAGTGGAACCAAAAATGGATGAGCATTTTATAGTAATCACTGATGCGCATCTTTCACAAGGAAATGCGGGTACAAATTTATCAATTTTTCGTGAGAATAAATGGATTAATTTAAATATTAAATCCAATTCGTCAGGGCAATTACGATATTCTAAAAATTTGTTTGATATTGAAATCATTGAAGTAGAAAAAATAGCAGAGCTTATACCAGATGATTTATTTATTTTTGAATACCGAGTAGGAAAAGATGAGTTGGGAAATGATATTGATGACTCGTATTTTTCGTTTAACGATAATACACATTATAAGAATGAACTTCTTGTTGGTACAAATTCATTTGTCGTGATACCACCTGATTTGGATACTTTATCCACCATTTCAATTAACTTGGAACAATACAATAGTAAATTTTTAAATCACCCTACTAATTTATTAAATCAACTTCGACGGGAAAATGAAGAAAAGTATATTCTCGGTATATCAATGACAAATTTTGGCAAAGAAATTCAAAGTCATAGTCATATAATCGGTGGTATGAGTGGTTCACCACTTTTAGTTCGTAAAGAAGGAAGACTGAAGGTAAAAGGTCTATCAAAACGATATCATCGTTATTTTCAAAAATCTTATTTTACTCCAGTTTCAGAACTGAGTTCTGCATTTTTAGATTTTGCAGAGAAGTTTTATTTTGGTGGAGACCTTCCAAATAATAAATTTATGTGGAGTTTTTTACCAGATCTTGGAACTTATTTAAAAAGTGATATTTATAAAATATCAGAAAACCCAACTGAAAAGTTTAATTCAGGTACCATTGAGTTAATGAATTCAGCAGGAGGCAATCATGATACCGCTGACGCTGGTGGTGGTAATCATGACACTGCGGATGCTGGTGAACCTAATGGTAAAGTAAATCCAATTTCGATTGATTTGCAACCCCTCAAAATAAAGGATAAAGAAATATATGGCTTTTCAATTGCGAATGCAAATCAGTCATTATCACAACTGCCGGCTCAGTTTAATATATCTGCTAGTTTAGATAGTTTTAGTTTTGCTAGTACAATTTTAAATCTTTCGGAAGACATAAAATTAGAATACCTGTATAAAAGTGACCTCTTCAAATTGCTCAAAACAAGATTTGCAAATTTGAAAACTCAAGATGAAGTAAATAAAATATTAAAAGAAAATATCGAAAGAGCAGAAAAAAATACATCTAGTGCTGATTTAAGAACTTTAAACTTATTAAAGAATCATTCGATTCCTGGTTGTTACATTAAAAGCTCAAGTATTCCAAATTTTGAAGATTTTAATTCAATTGAAGAACTACCAAATATTGAAATTGCAATTATCAACCCGGCTCATTTCACTGAAGATAACATTTATAATTCCTTTTATCGATATAAAATCCCATTGCGTCCACAGTTAATAAAATATTCAAATTTAAGCTTAGATACTAAAGGACTTTTCTTTATCAATGCCAATGATCTAGATTGTCCAGTTCTAAATTGTTCAACAATCACTATTTTTCATGCTATTCCATATTTGATTCATCAATGGAAAGACGAACAAGAATCAAGTATTAACCAATGTGTAAAAGTGGACAATGATGACGAGTTTAATAAATTCAAAATACCTGCGAATGATTAAACCTGCTCACTTCGCGATAATTTCAGACATAATTATGAACCATTACTACTCAATTATTTTTTCAAATTGTATTTATTTTCAAACATGAACAATTATTTTACATTATCAATAAAGCACTCAAAATCTAAATAAAACTAACCAAAAGTATCTCGTTTATTCTTTGCAATTATATTATTTAAATTATAAAGAAAAAAGGAGTTACAATGACGAATAAAAATTTAATTTTAGCATTTTTAGCAATTAGTATTTTCTCAATGAATATCTTTGCATCAGGTACAACTGTATTACCTTCGATGACAATATCTGGAATATTAGCAAGTGATCCACAAGTCACAAAAGATTTTAAAACTTGCGACTTAGCTGTCTTAATTTTTGCAACTTTGCTTTGTGGTGTAAGAGATGCCGCTGAAATAAAAATGAACGCAGAAAACGTTGTATTTAATATTCCAATTTCAGAATCATCAAATCAAAGACTTTTAGAGGTAATTTATGAGGTGAAAAATAATATTCAAGAAGCAAAAGTTAAATCTGATGATGAAATTTTAAATGAGCTTGCTTCACTAATAATATTATAAGTAATCAAGGTTATTATATACAGGTCAATTAAAACTGAGGGCGTATCATTATGAAAAATAATTTTAAATTTCTATATCCAAAAAAATTAAATTATTGGATTTTAAAAGTTATCTTTTTAAACGTTACTCCCTTAGTTTTTTCTTCAATCAGCTATTCTCAAAATCTAAATTGGGATATTCCAGTCACCTTTCAATCCACTCAATTAAGTAAATATCTAAATACAGTGGAGCAGATTTTGCCAGTTAAAATGGTAAATATTTTAAAGAAAAAAACTCTTAAATTGGAATTTAAAAAAGTAAATTATGAAGAATTTGGCAGTACTAATAAGGTTGATAAAATTATATTAGATCAGTTTATTTTTCAAACACTTTTTGATTCAAATTTACAAAATCTAGATCTAGATAAGTGGAGAATGCTTAGGTCCCAGTACTATAAAGTTGAGACACTCTCAGAAAATAATACTCACATAATTAGAGCAAAGCATGACAGTGTAAAAAAATTAATACTTTCCGTTTTAATACATGAGCTGACACATATTTATGATTTTATGAATGTGTTTTACTCCGAATATTATTCAACACGCAAAAATTGTATTATGTCCATTGCGGCAACAGGTTTTAGCGGAACCTCTTCTATTGATCCAACTTGCAAAAATATTTTATCAAAAAAAACTTCACTTTCAACACTTCCAGAATATTTGGAATTAGCGGAGTGGCCTGATCGTGGATTTTTATTTGTTGATTCAGAACCAATCAATACAAAATTTGAAACTAGTCCCTATCCTTATGAATATTCTTCGACAATTGAATCTATCGCTGTTAATATGGAGTATTTTTTACTTGATCATGAATTTAAATGCCGTAGGCCCCAACTTTTTAATTTTCTAAAAAAGTATTTTAATCATCATCCTTTTGGTTTAAATTCTAATTCTAATTGTAAATTGATTAATAAAATTATTATTTCTAAAGATTCTTTTCTTAAAAATAATAAAATTGAAAACTTAGATCAAATATTTTCAACGGCTGTTATTGATCCTAAAAGAATTTATCAAATTCATTATTTATATGCTGGTAAAAATGATGAGTTATCAAGTAAGTGGGGACATAGCATGTTTCGCTTAATAATATGTGCACCTTCTAGAGCAGAAATTGGGCCCGATTGTTTAAAAGATCGCGACTTTCATATTGTGGCTTCATTTGGTGCAATCATTGGAGCTAATGACATGAATTATTTTGATGCACTTGTTGGAAATTATAACTCATCCCTTTTTTTCTATAACTTTTCTGATGTTTTAAAAAATTATACGGAAGATGAATTGAGAGAACTTTACAGTGCGCCACTTAATTTGTCATTAGCTCAAAAAGAAAGTTTTGTTTATGCACTTCTTGAAGCCCATTGGAGTTATGTCGGAAAGTATAAATTTACTTCAAATAACTGTGCAATTGAAGCATTTTCAATCATTAAAAAGACATTTATAAATATTCCGTTCGTTTTTGATTCCTATATTCGTAGTCCATCTGGCTTATTGGACAAATTAGAAGAATTAAAAATCATCGATCAAAATTTATTTTTAGATAAAGCAATAGCTACTAAAAATGGATTTTATTTTATTTCTCAGCAATTAAAATATGATAAAATACTACAAATCTTTAACGAAAATAAAATAGTTGATGACGACTACAGTTTGAATGACTTTATTGATAGTACTCCTGATGAACAATTATTATTGGCAGAAAAAATCAATACTCTTCAAGCATTAGAATCTTTTGAAAAACTAAAACTTGGATTTTATCTTCTTTCAAATCTTGCTTATTCAAAATTTTCAAAATCTGTAATTGAAGAAATAGTAATTGGACTGGACCCAAAGAATCTATCTACGCAGAATCCAGAAATTCGAAATTTTCAAACTTTATCTGAATTGTTTAAAGTTCCAACGATTATTAGTAAAATAAATTCTAGATATGGTCTGCCTATAGAAGATGAGTTAACCTATGGAGTAAAACAATTACAATCAGAATTTAAAAGTTCTGATTTAGAGACTTTTAAAAAACATTTTTATCAATTTCTGAATGAGAAAATAACACCGGCAAATAAATCTAAAAATGACAAATTTTTTAGAAATTTAAAATTCTTTAAAAATTAGCTTAATATTTTAATTATCTAATGGCACTAAGCACAATCAAATTTTTTTTCTTAAATTTATTCGATTGTTCAATTTTTGAATTTTAACTTTGCTAATCAGAGTTTGAGACCTTAAGATTTAAAATGTCCAAGTTTTTGTTACTGTTTCTTAGGGGAGGGTCAGATATGAATTTTACATTTAAAAAATATATGAATTCAAAAATAAAGATATTACTTAGTTGTTGCTTTTTAGCATCGCTATATGGTTGCACTTCAGGATATTGTCGTATGAATAAAAAATCAGATAAAAATTTAGAAGCTTCTCCAACAGCAACTCCAAATCCACCTGCCAATATTACTGTCAAGGTTTTTAAATACGATGGGTCACAGCAATGCAGTATGGGAAAACAAATTTCGATTGAGGAAATGAAAAAGGATCTTAAAGATATTAAAGTTATAACTCAAGCCCATCTCAATGATGGTTTGATGCGTATTCAACTCTGTGGCTCACCGACAGGTTATGCCAATGTTTATGAAATTTCTAAAGCAGATCTAGAAAAAGCACTTGCTTTAGGATTCAGAGAATGGACGTTTGATTAATTTTAAATTGATACCACCAAACTACTTGATATTTTTAGAAATTGTGCTACACTCACTGATTCACTGTTTTTTATATGTTTGGGGTTAATTTAAATATGAATAGTCAAGATGGAAATACTCAATTGAATTTTAAAACAATTCAATTAAATGGTCAGGCAGAAACATTTACAAAACTAACCTCACAAATTAACAATGAAGTTTTTAAAACTTCATTTCCAATACAAAATTCAGTTCAAAAAATTTTAATGATGAGTCAAGTGATTCATGACATTCATGTCCAAGAAGAACAGGGGCAAATAAAAATTGATGTATTTATGGATTTTGAGAACTCAGTTCGTAAATTGCATTTTGAATTTTCTTTTCAAAAGACTCTAGATCAGAAGTATGATGTTTTTTGTAACTGTGATTGTGAACCATTTCAAAAAAATTTAAAGTGTGAACATTCTGTTTTTTCATCTATTTTAGTTTTATGTGCTGCCGGATATTTTGATACTAAAAAATTAATGGGTCGAAATTACTATATTTCAGAATCAAATATGAAATGGATTACTCATATAAAAGAAAATCTTACTCAGTTTGATCAATATGAAAATCCATCTTATATTTTGATTACTCCATATTGTGCAAAATATTTAAATGGAGCAGAAATTCAAACCTCAGATTTCTTAGCATTGCAATCAGAGGTTATTTCAAGTAAAGAAAGTGAATTTTCTACAACATCAATTTTACTTTCTCCTCTTAAAGATAATTATAAAAGTGCACCGATGGTTAAACCAGTTTTTTGGGGTGAGAATATTCAATTTGTTTGGAAGGATTATCGGGTATTAAACTTAAGAGAAATTCTGCAAGGTAAAAAGGGGATGTCCATAGAGTTGTTGAGTGAAATTCAAGCTCTGACTAAAAATTATGTATCCCAAGATTACGATATTATTTTAAAAATAACTGAGTTTTTTATTCAGCAAATAAGCTATTTTCCAGAATCCCATATCAACGATATTAAAAAGAGTAGTCGTATTTTATTTGGTTTAAAAGAATTTGCAGAGAAGCACAAAATTCAATTAGCATTTTCTCCTCAGTGTGATTTTTCTAAGACACGAGCTATTTTCCCTTTAAAAAATATTAAATTTCAATCTTTAAAAACAGAAGTTCCATCATATAAATTATTTCAATCTAAAGAAAAAAATGAAGATACTCAAACAAATGATTTTATTTTCCAATGCAATTCACCCGCATTAAAAGAATCCCTGTTTTATTTTTATGATGGATGTTGGGATCCTGATATTCAAGAATTTACTTATTATGACATTGGCCCTTCTTACTCTCGTATTTATGATGAAATGAAGTCTGCATTGCCAACTGTACGCTCAGTGCAAACATTAACTCCCGAAGTAACCCGAGAAGTTTGTTTTAAATCAATGTTTGAAGGTTTGAAAACATTTGAACATCTGCAGGAAATGAATATCAATGTAGACAGTAGTTTGCCAGAAATTCAAAAATTACATTGTGATGTTAAAAATATAAAAATTAATCTTCATAAAAATATAGAGGGACAATTAACAGGCTATGATTTTTTAATTGATTTGCAACATGGAGAAGATAAAAAATCAGTAACCTTTCACCTTGATTATATGCTATTTCCCAAAATATTTATGGAGGGACTTTCTGCATTTAGTTATCAGGACCACAAGGAATTAGCATCCAAAAACTCTTTGTTTCGCTCTCATGATTTAAAATTCCTAAGACATTTAGGTAGTGCAATTACATATCTTACAGAAAACATCAGTTACATTTTAACGGATAGATCTAGTGACGGAAAGTCATTTCAATCTCAAGCTGATTTTTTTAAATTTTTAGAGTTCCGTATGTTAAAATGCGTATATCCAAAAGATGATTACGATGAATTTCATATATCACCAAACCTACGCAAAAAATTTTTTAAAACTGGTATTTTAGATGTGTTAACTGATTTTTTAAATGAACCAGTAAATCAAATAGTCGGTTTTGATGGTAGCGGCCCACTGATACAGATTGAACTTGATCCTGAAATCTTTTTAGATTTTGGATTGATGGATGTATTGTATCTAATGGAATCCCAAGGTCCTAGCTTACTTATGAAAGAAAAAAGTGATATTTGGCAAAATACTTTTATTCACCATTTTTATAATGGGGGTATAAATAAACAATTAACTAATCCTTGTTTTGTGGATTTAACAAAACCCTCACATCGGGGCCAGCAATTTACATTTTCACAAATCTCAGGATTTGATCCCTGGACGTGGGTTACTCGTATTACAGAAAGTGGTTATCATGTCACTTTAAATCATTCTGAAATTGAAACACTTGGTGGATCAGATTTTGATACTTCATTTCAACTAAAATCAACTCACAATTCCTTAATGGGTGAACGTGCTCCCAATCAATGGTTTGAGCTTAATCCTGAAATCTTTTTTAAAGGTCAAAAAGTTGAATGGGGTGAAGTTGATATAAAACCAGGTAAACGATTTATCGAATACCGTGGTCAATTATATATGATTGATAAAAAAACCCTACCTCGTGTTGAAGCTCTCATGCAATTTTGGGAAAAGATTGAATCCAGTTCTTTAAAAGGTAAAAAAGGTGAAAAAAAATCTCAATTAACATTACCAAAACATGCTATTTTGGAACTTCTGCATTTACATCAGCAAGGGATAAAAATAAAAGGTGGCAAAGAGTGGGATCAGATTTTAAGTTTTTATGAAAGTTTAGCAAATCCTGAAAAGAAAATTCCATTAGTGGTACCTAAACAATTAGATCCAATTTTAAAATCTTATCAACGTGTCGGGTATCAGTGGTTATATGAACTTTATCATTTACGTTTAGGTGCACTACTTGCTGATGATATGGGTTTAGGTAAAACAATTCAGACCTTAACGTTTCTTGAAAAATTGCGTTTAGAAAATAAACTTGGTTTATGCTTAATAGTTGTTCCAACAAGTTTAGTTTATAATTGGATGTCTGAAGCCGAAAAATTTACACCTGATTTACCAATTCAAGTATTAACTGCTCAAACCAAAAATACACTTTTAACAGAAGAAACAGCTTCTCGTTCTTCTGCAAACGATTTTTCAAGACCTATGATTTTGGTTACTACTTATGGGCTTATGGTGGAGCATGATGAAAAGATTTTTTCACATTTTTATAATATTTTAATATTTGATGAAGCTCAAAATTTAAAAAATTTAAATTCTCAAAGAACAATAGTGGCTCGAAAAATAAATGCCAATTACAAAATTGCAATTACTGGAACACCACTTGAAAATCATTTTGGAGAATTTTACTCTCTTCTTGATTTGGTTATACCTGGTGCCCTGGGAGACTATTCTCAATTTATTAAAAAGTCTGGTATTAAAGCCGATGCAAAAATTGATTTTGAATTCTTAGGACATGTTCGTCAAATTATGAAGCCAGTTTTATTGCGAAGAACAAAAAAAGATGTGGGCTTAAATTTACCTCCAAAAGTTGAGAGTGTTCGTAAACTTGATATGGAAGATAAACAACGTACATTGTATCGTAATATAGCCGTTGCTTTAAATGAAAAAGTCAAAGAACTCATTGAAAATAAAGGTGAGAACTTTGCTCAATTAGAAATGTTAACGGCACTTCTTCGTCTAAGACAAGTATGTTCTGATCCTGCTGCCGTACCTGGTGTTATCTATAAAAATCTATCACCAAAAATTCAATCCTTAGTTGAAGAAGTCGAAGAAGTCGTCACAGAAGGTGAAAGTGTATTAGTGTTTACCCAATTTTTATCTACTCTTCATCGAATTGAAGGTGAGTTGAAAGAGCGAAAGGTAGAATATCGAATTATTGTTGGAGAAACGCCTCGGCTTACACGTGAATCTATTTTGCGAGATTTTCAATCTTCAGATAAACCTATGGCCTTGATTATGACACTTAAAACAGGTGGTGTAGGTTTAAACTTAACAAAAGCCAGTCGTGTATTTCATGTTGAACCATGGTGGAACCCTGCAGTTGAAAACCAAGCCACAGATCGAGCCTATCGCTTAGGGCAAGAGCGAGATGTTAATGTAGTTCGATTTATTATGCGAGATACAGTTGAAGAACGAATTCAAGTATTAAAAGATTTAAAAGGACAAAAATTTTCTGCTCTCTTTGAATCTGAAGATTTTAATGAAGCCGCAATTCGCAATAGCAGTGGACAAAGCTTTTTATCAAAATCTGATTTTCAACAATTGTTATCTTTGGATTTCAATAAGCAACTTTAATTAAAAAAATAAATTTTAAAACTCACTAGAAATAAATTTTCATAATTCAGAATATCATGTTTGAAATGAATTTATTTCCTTGGAAAAAGTTGTTCAGTAATCAGTAGTTTTTGCTCCAGTAATAAATGCAACCGTTTACTTGCATCAGGTATTACCGGATTAAGGAGACAGGAGTAACATCTTCAATCTTTTGAAAACCTATTTCTGAACTAAAAAATTCTTGTAACTTTCAAGTTTTTCGACACCTATATTTTCTTTCTGGCTAAACAACTCAAGTGGTCCCACCAAGAATTTATTGAAACATTTGCTAACAAAACCTCAAAACCCGCTTTTTTCAATTCATCAAGAATTTCATTTTTATTACCCATATATCGGTACGGAACTCCATTCTGGATCAAACATCGACTTTCAAAATCAAATTCTGATCCAGACTGGATATTTTTTGGATCTCCAATCATTGTGCTAACATAGAAAATACCATCTTTATTGAGAACTCTATAAACCTCACTAAGAAGTAATTGCCGATCATTACCGATTATACAATGAAGACAGTTACCATCAACAACAGCATCAAAAGAATAATCTTCTAATTGCTTCAAGTCGCACGCATTGCCATTTAAAAATTGAATATTAAGACCGAGGTCATTTGCCTTTTGCTGAGCCCAGTTTACAGCGGTTTGTGAAATTTCAATTCCAGTAACTGAATAACCTTGTTGAGCTAGCATAATTGAAATGTCGCCAGCACCAGCACCAACCTCAAGTAGATATGAAGGAGGTGGTGGAAAAATATTACCTTCAATTAATTCTTTAATAGTATTTGACCATGCATTCATCCTCGATGAATAACTTGTGCCACCCCAGCCTTCGGCACCTGAGGCTCTAAGGTCTTGGTATAATAGATCATGTATTTGATAGTTATTTTCCATTTTTTAGATTCTCAGATTGTGAATTAATTTTTTGAAATGTTGAACAAACCCATTCAGAAAAATGATAATCGCAAAAAAACTGTTTATTTGCTATTATACATTCTCCATCATCCCAATGATTATGCCAACTTGCTCGAATGGAAAAAACTCCAGTTTTATGACCAGCTTGCATGTCGTGCTCGTGATCTCCAACCATAACCATTTCATGGGTATCACAATTGAATAGAGATTTAATTTTTAAAAGTCCTTCTGGATTTGGCTTCCTTAAAGAAACACAATCACCAGAAATTAAATATTCAACTTGTTTTTTTAATCCAGTATATTCAAGAACGGCTTTTGCAGATTCCAAATCACGACTTGTCCAGACTGCAATTCGGCAACCATTTTTCGATAATATATTAAATATTAAAGAAATTGAGTTGAATGTTGAAATACTTCCTGCATCTAATTGGCTGCGATGATTTAATTCCTTAAGTGCTATTTCCACTTTTTCTGATTCTAATTTATCTGCAAAAATTTGTGAGGGATGAACTCCAATATAATGTTTTTTTTCTTCTCGAGAAATTTTTTGGCCAATAAATTCTTCAATAAGACTAAAATAGTGACCAAACGAATCAATTAATGTTCCATCTAGATCAAACACCCAATATTTCATATATCAATAGTCCATTTTCTATTTTTGTTAATTTCTTCTTTTTTTCTAAAAGCTGATTCCAAATCTATATCAAGTCTATTTGCAATCGAACAAATCATAATAATGATATCAGCCAGTTCTTGAGCTGGAGTAGAGGTATTTGACTGAGGATCAATACTCATTTTAGTTGATTTGCGAATAGATTTAAATAATTCACCAACTTCTTCTCCCAACAACAGACATTTAGAAATAACATCTTGGTGAGAAAATCCTCGCTCAATTTCCAACTCACGGACATAATTCTGAAAATCAACAAGTGAAGGATTTGGTTTTAAATTTTCCATGAAAGCCTCTATTCCAAGTAATTATGTTTTGGATACCAGATTTATTTTGGAAATTAGTTGAAATCAAAATGAAAGTCTATCAATCAAAACCTCGCACTGTGCTACCTAAATTAATATTAGTGATTCTGATCAGTTAAGGATGTGATTCCGGAAAACCATGACGTTCAGTTAATGCTTTAAGAATAGCATCTTTATCAGATATAAAATTGAGACCTTTGTAAGTTCCTGTTTGATACTTTGAACTAGAACCTTCAGATAAAATTAATAGTGGAAGAGATTGATTTTCTTCTCCCACCAAGGGAATTAGAGTTTCTCGAGGGCGTGACCAATCAATTCTTTCTATATCTAATTGGCGAGCTAGTGTAGGAAATGAAAAAAGAATCCCTTCTATTAGAGCACAATGCCAGCAGTAAAATCGTCGACCTGGATATGGACAGGATCTTCAAAGTTTGGCTTCAATAAATAAAGTTTATCGCGTTTAATATTCATTAATTCTCTTTCTTATTTATGCTTTTCTTGAGGTCAAATATGAAACCATTCAATCATTATGATAATCCAATTAATATAAAAAATCATCAACATTAATACCTCTCACTTTAATGCTATTTTTAATAGTTTCTATTTTTTAAAACCTATACTTTCAACCTCTCCTTTTTGCAAACACTTAATAAGTTCAACAATACCCGAAGTTCCTTTCAAGGAATAAATCTTTGCAAAACGAAACATACCACTAAATGATCCAAACTTTTCACTTATACTTGATTATCAAAGAGGAAGGAATTTCGTTGCACACAACACCGTTCATTATTTTGAACGGAAAGTTTAGAAAGAAAAATGTAAATTTTAAAAAACTATTTACTCGTCAGCGCTTGCATAAGTCATATTTGATTGCTAATACAAAAAGAAATTAGCGAGATGTATAATTATGGTTCCAACTATAGAAACAAAAGTAAAATTTGATGGGGACATATCTCCCATTAAAATCTTATTTAAAGAATGCAAATGGGATTGGATTGAACCAGATTCAGAAATGTTGATTGCGTTTCAAAATTCATATCGAATTTATATGGTTTATAATTTTCAAACCTTAATTGGTTTTTCCAGGATTATAAGCGATGGTAAAACTTATGGTCATCTTGTGGATTTGATGATTAGCCCAAATTATCGTCGAAAAGGCTATGGAAGATTGCTGATTGAGCATATTTTACTGGACTCTAAAAACAATGGAATCAAAATTATCCAACTTCTGGCCTCAAAAGAGGGACGACATCTCTATCAGGACAATGGATTTGAAGTTTGTTCTAATGAAGCCCCTGGAATGATTAAAATTTTATGAGTTTAAAAATAAAAAAAATTAGCTTTATTTAGAATTTGATCGAAAAAATAGATTGAGTTTATCCCTGATGAAGGGAAACACCTTATTCTAATTCCGATATCATCCCAAGTGACACCTTGTTTTTGCTCAAATTTTTTAATTTCAAAGAAATAGACTTCTTTATATAATGACTTTAAAACCGCTGTCTGTTTTGTAAACTAGGCAAAAGAAATGCCGTGAGGTAGACAGAATGCCCATTTACTTTCTTCTGAAATAAATTTACAACTTGTTTTGGTGCATTCCGATTGAATTCAAAGTTCTTCGAGCATTGAGTTTGTCTTAAATTTTCTATTGAGACCATTCAAATGGGGTTTTTCCAGATATGATCTTTGATGCCTTGATCGTAAGCTTAACTGGAATCTCAGTTATTTTATGTAATCCTGGAATAAATGGTGAAAGATAAAATATAGTGAGGCTGATAATTAGTATTTTTAACAGGTATCGAGAATAGTGACTTGATATCATTTTTTTCTCTGAGTATTTGCTTACTATAAATGAACCTGTTGCAAAAAATAAAAATACTGGAATCCCAAAGAGAAAATTACTATATCCATCTTCAAAAAAGAAATTCGCTTCGTTTGAAGAGTACCAACATATCCTAGCAAAACAAAAAATTATCATAAAATTAAATAACCAAGAAATGTAATTTAGAATTTTACGATATTTTGTATGATTCACTTTACTTCCGATTTGAAGAAAAATTGTAAGACAATAAGTAATTGTTGTATTCAATAAACGCTGCCGCATAATCAAATAGTAATGCGGTGGTCACTATTTTGTCACGTGTAGATTTAAAACACTCCAATTGACGAAAAACTCCAGTTCATTATATTCGTGATATATTTCCCATCTATAATACCGTCAAATATAATGGCTTCGGGACTTAAGATTAAAACTGCATCGAAGGATTTTCCATTTTTTGATGAAGGAGTGAATTTTCCAACAAATCGACCTGAATGCATCCCTGGCCCACGCAGTCGCAGAAATTTATTTGCTGCTTTCAAAAAGACATCCTGGCTTTCCAACTAAGAGAAAGCGATCAAACCCATCTTGCTTTGTTAATTTCAGTTGAATAATCCCCAAAAATTACAGTTGAAAATTCCCCAGATTTTATTGTGCTAGACTTTGTGAGTAGTAACTTTTGTTACGATTGTAAGGAGCACAAATGATAAGCACGGAGGAATGGTCAATGAAATATCTTATCAATCTACTCCTGAAAAATTGATATTCGATATGCATACAGGCTGCCTTGCAGATGATAAATCACTTGCTCTTGGTTATAATAAAATAAATGTTAGAAGACCTATTGTTTCAGTAGGAATAATAATAAATGGAGTTCCTCAAATAGTTCCAATGATTTTAAATAAAAATGGTCGCTGGATTGGAAATTTATGAGTAAAAAAAGTATATCCTTTTGGAATGGTTTTTTGAGTATACTAGACATAAATCCTTCTAAAAATGAAAAAATAGAAGTGAAATATTGTAAAACTAAAAACTTTAATGAGATTATCAATTCTTTTGAGGGTAACGTAATTGAAGGAAATAACGAAGCATTACAACCTAAATTCGTAGAACTAGACAAAATCAAAAAAATCTCTAAACAAACAACAAAAGATTATGATTATATTTTTAAAAAGATAACGGATTATGATAAGAACAAAGAGTAATTATGAACAACAATCTAAATAAAGAAATTGAAGAACTACTTACTGGAATTGTTGATAAAAACAAAGTAGAGTCTATTACAAAACAAATCATAATTAAAATGGATGATTCTAAACTAATAGAAGACTCTAATTTTACAATTAATACGTTCTTAGAAAGAAAGCATTTTAGGACTGAAGCCGAAGTTATAAATGCTGGATTAAAACTTTTATTGGATAAGCAGGTTGAAGAGGACTCTAAATATTGGGATGAACAATCTATGATTGACTCTTCTATAATAGAAAAACAACTTTTTTATTAGTTTAAACACCTAACTTATTCATTATATTAAAGTCGAGAACATAGCAGTGACTCTGTTCCTGTTCCAGCGGAGTTAATAGTCATGACTCCTGAAGATTGAGTCAACCTATACATATTTGTATCTCCTCCAACATTTACATTACCTATAACTGAACCACTATGGAAATTACCTATTTCATATTTATGAGCTGCTATATAAGAACTTGAAAAACTTGAAACACAGAGTGCATCTTTTGTTGAATCTGAACTTGTTGAAGCAATTGTTGTTCGAGTAATTCTAAACGGTGAATCTTTTCTGATACACATAACTGTTCGATTGCCACTTGAAGCACCAAAAGTAATTGTGCGAATAGTTCCATTATCATACATATACATTGCATTGGAAGTATATGAAGCGAAAGTTACTTCTTTATCTGTGTAAGGTGCATATAAAGGCATTTCAAGTCGATGGGCAGCTTCATAATTACTCCCATACTCTGATTGACATTGAGTATCCTTAGTTGAATCACTTGCAGCTATATCTACTTCAGTTCGCGTAAATTTTACAGTTGTAGTACCAGCAATACCTTGAGCACCAGTTGCTCCTGTTGCACCAACCGAACCAGTCGCTCCAGTAGCGCCTGTAGGACCAACTAAGTTTGTATAACTTCCCCAACTACCACTTGCTTTAGGTCCATAAAGTCTATTGTTAGATGTATCAATGTAAAAATCACCATCAACTCCAGCTCCATTTGAAGGAGCACCAGAACCATTTCTAACCGATTTTCCATCAACCCCGTTACTACCATTAGTTCCATTCGTACCGTTTGTACCATTAGCTCCAGTTGAACCTGTTGGTCCTTGTGAGCCTGTAGCTCCAGTTGCACCTGTAGAACCTTGAGGTCCAGTCGTACCTTGAACACCTTGAATTCCTTGGGGTCCCTGTGGTCCAGTTAAATCAATTAATGACCAAGTATTTGATGAACATGTTTTAAACTGATTATCACCTTGGATGTAAATTAATTTACCATCATTTGTTTTATTACATTCAGGTATCTCATTTGTGCTTGCATAAACTTTATCAATTAAAAAATATCCTATGGCTGATGTGATAGGAGAAGGATTTGATGTGTTACCTCGAGAACTACTTTCAGACTTATCACTACAAATTGTTAAAGTTCTTAGTGCTTCTTTAACTATTACAACATTCGGACAATTCATTTTATTACTTTGTGAACATCCAAAGAAAGAAAGACTCATTAAATTAAGAAACATTATTTTTTTAAACATAACTCACCTCAATAATTTAATCATAATAAGAAATTAATTTTAAACAAGTATAGTTTTATTAAATGTTCTCTAATAGAGAACTAGTTAAGAAAAATTAACCACTAAACTTTAGTTAGTTTGCTCACGGAGAACCAAATGAAACTAGCTAAAAGAATTGGTAATAAGATCACAAAAATTAGAATGAAAAGAAATTTAACACTTGAAAAATTAGCTTATGAAAATGATATTTCAAAAGGTTATTTATCTGAGATTGAATCCGGTAAGAAGTTGCCTTCATTATTGATGCTTGAACGTATAGCTGTAGCTTTAGAAGTTGATATCAAAGATTTATTTTAAAATTACATAAAGCTTAGTCCAGTTAACTAAATCTTTACTTGAGGTGATAGGATTATTTATTAGGATAAGTGTATGGCTGGAGGTTTTATCATGTCTAACTATACAAAAGATGAAAATATGACACTACAAGATTTATTTTATGATAATAAAACTAAGTTTGAAGATTTTGAACTTTTTTTAATTAATGATTCTAAAATCTTTGTAAAAAGTATTATTAATGTTCAAAAAGACTACTTCGTTGTTTTTAGTGAAAAAGATGAGTATATAAAAATACCATACCACTCAATTTTAAAATTTATTACTTCAACAAACTCTTAATGGTATTAATCCCAATATCAGTAAGTATGAAACCACTATAATATTCTTCACAAACCTTTATTGAATTACCCATACTTTGAGCCACTAACTGTATGGGTATCCCTTTACCAATTAAATGAACCGCATATGAGTGACGTAAATCATGCCATTTGCAATGTTTGTCTTTTGATTTAAAAACTCTTCTGCATGCAACTCTAAATCGTTTATTAATTATATTTCTTGAGGCTTCAAATTCTTCTTTATGTTTAATCCAGTAATTAAAAGATTCTAACCCATTTTCAATTAAAAAGGCTTTTCTTTGTTTTCTATTTTTAGGTAATCTTTTTTTACCGGCTTTATCAATTTGATGTTCAATTAAAATTATACCTTCAGACTTCAATGATGATTCTTTTACAGCTAAACATTCACCTATTCTTAATCCAGAATAAAAAGAAAGTAGGCATAAATGTTTTAGCGTCTCATCTTTTAAATGTTCTGAAACTTTCAATACTTCATTTTCAGTTAA
>SXSU01000026.1 GCA_005793345.1 Bdellovibrionales bacterium | reverse complement strand
GTTGATTTAGTGGTAATCGATTCAGTAGCAGCTTTAACACCAAAAGCAGAAATTGAAGGAGAAATGGGTGATAGTAGAATGGGCTTACAAGCGCGTTTAATGAGTCAGGCATTACGTAAATTAACTGGTACGATTAATAAAACTGGATGTTGCTGTATTTTCATCAACCAATTACGTGAGAAAATAGGAGTTATGTTCGGTAATCCTGAAACAACTACTGGTGGTAATGCTTTAAAGTTCTATGCTTCTGTTCGCTTAGATGTAAGACGTGTTGGTGCTATTAAAAGTGGTGAGGATGTAACTGGTAATAGAACCGCGGTTAAAGTTGTAAAAAACAAAATGGCTCCTCCTTTTACAAAGGTTGAATTTGATTTAATGTACGGAGAAGGAATCTCAGCAGAGGGAGATCTTTTAGATCTTGCTGTTGCTGCAGAGTTTATAGATAAGTCTGGTGCATGGTTTAGTTATAATGGCGAACGTATGGGACAAGGTCGAGATCAAGCAAAACAATTTTTGAGAGATCGTCCTGAAGTGATGAAAGATCTTCGTGAGAAAATTCTAGCATCAAAAGGTATTGGAAAATTACTAATGACGAATGATCCAGAGAATGCTGCTCTAGCAGAGGACGAAGTTATTACCGAAGATGGTGAAATCGTTTCAGCAAAAAATAAATCTAAAAAATCTTCTAAACATTAGTATAAAACACCCTACTGAACTTTTTTTTCAGTAGGGTGTTTAATTATAATAGGGCTATAAAAAATATGCCTATAAAATTCAACTAATAGTTAAACTCAAATTTTTCACTTATACTGTCATCAAAAACATCAACAGTGATTATAAAATTAGTAACTTCAGGTCTATTTAAGATACATAAATAATCAATAATTATATTTTGTGAATTTAGAGTTCCAGTTTTATTTTGGCAAAGACTATTGTGTTGAGTATCAGTAATACTTAAATTATAATTATAGTCATTTGTTGAATCATGTGAAGGAATTATATATCCAAGAAGTTTTAATTCTGAAGATGAACTCCGCACCAATGACATATCAGAATAATAGTTAGGCTTAGAAGAATAATTATAATTAAAAAAAGATAAATCATTATTTTGAAGTAAAACGCTATTTTCAGAATAGTAGTATTTTTTACCACCGCAATTATTATATAATGAAAATAATAATATTTGAGAAGTTATTAAAAATATTTTTATTAATTTTCTTTTCATAAAATTCCTATATGTTACTCGAGACCATTTAAATAATTAGAAATTTTTTGTATATCTGTTGGAGTTAAGTTAAGTAACTGTGTTTGCTCTTGCATTCTTGTTACAGTAGTTAGGGCTTCAGAAATTTTTGAGCTTGAAGGTGCTGAAAAAGTTTCTAAAAATATTGTCTTTGAACCATGACAATTTAGAGTACAGTTATCCGAGTATAATTGAGAACCAGTTTTTTTAGAATTTTCAGTTATAGGTGAATTATTATAATTACTTGAGTTTTTCCTTAATAATTGATTAGGTTCTGCTTTAATTTCAATTGGGCCATAAATTATTTGGACTTTATACGGATCTGAAATAATAAATTTTAATTTAACATAGCCTTCATTAAGACATCTTAAAATAAAAATTTCGGAATAAAAAGGATCTTGCATTAATTGACAATCTTTAGCAGTACTATCTTCCTTTAAAATTAATGCATCTATTTTTGTGAGTATAAATAATTTGGATGTATTATATAATTGTAATGGAATATTTATACCAACTTTTAAAAAGTCATTTGAAACTAAAGTTCTAACTTTGATATCACTTGATTGAGACCAAACTGTTTCAACTAATAAAATTGAAAAAATAATTACTAGAATATAATTATATTTCATCATATGACCTGCCATTGAGATGATATACAGTAACTATAAATTGAAAGCTTCCAACCAATTAAATTTGAAGTTGATTGGTTCATTTCTAAAATTATGTTATTAAAAAAATCGTTATTTGGAAGTGGCTTATTACGATAAAACATTTTATGAAGAATAATTAAATTATTAATATTTATTTCTGGAGGTGTAGTTGTTGTAGAGCCAGATTTAATTTTATTCATAATATATAATAATGTCTTATTATTTTTATCAATTAAGTCTGTGCAAAGTTGAATCATATAACCTTGTCTCGCACTTTGGGGAGGAGCCACAAGATCTATTTTAGTTTGAGTTTCAGAACAAGTTTTACCACTTCCTTTATAACTTTCATATTCTGAACAGGGGCCACCAAAATAATTTGGATTATTTGTAACAATTTCATTTACTTTAGAATTTGAATCTGGACCAAAAATTTCTAATATTATTGCCTTAATATAGTTTTTATCGGCAAGCTGTAACTGAAAACTAAAATTTTCTTCAACATTTTTTTGCGTTGGAGGATGATTTGTTGTCCAGATATCAGATTCTTGAACAATATTTGCATAATCCTCGATTAAATTATCAGGATTTTCCTTTGAAGAAATATCTAGAGTTTGATTTTTTTCAAATCTATTACAGTTTTGAAATATTCCGAAAAGTAATATGTTTAAAATAATTATAGTTAGAGTAGGCTTAAGCCACATTCTGTCCTCCTGATTTAATTGGAGTCCAAATTCCATTTTCTGCTGATTGAAACAAAGAGTAGCCATTTGCAACTACATCTTCAGATTTAGTCATTGCACTTATGGATTTAGCTATATCATTAACACGAATAGGTCTTTTAACTCCATCCTCAAATATCCAATTAGAAGCCACTCCCCAAGTTCCAGTGTATATACCTGCATTTGAATTTATATTTAAATTCCCAATGTGTTGAAGTTCATTAAACATACCCGAAATCAATGTAACATTACTGCCGTTTACTCCATGATCGGAACCAGAGAAATCAGTTCTAGGACTTCGATTAAATTCAGACGAAATATGAATAATAGTATTATTAAATATTTTTTCTAATTTTAATTTATTTACCAATTCTGTAATTCCAGCAAGTAGTCCTCGAAAATAAATAGTGTTCGAAATAATATTTACTAGAGCTCCAGTATCATGTTGATCAACAGGTATATTTGAAATTGAATAATCTGAGCCATTAATAGGATATTTTAGCACTACACTACATAAGGCGCCTGTTGTTAAAGATAAATCTATTACTGAAGTTAAACCAGAAATCATTAGTATTTCTGTTAATGCAAAGGCTTTAGCAAAATAAGTACTTCTAGTTAATGTTGATCCTTTGGGTTGAATTGGAAAAAGATCTCGCAAATCGGAATGAGTAGATAAAACATTTTTTGCAATAAAATATTTTTTATCTTCTGATGAATTATAAGGAACTGCATTATCAAAAACTCCAGCAAGTTTTTTGTCACCCTTTTCAGGTTCAATATTTTTACTAATTAATGTTAAATACCTCTGGTAAGTTGGATCCCATAAATTAGCAAGAGAATTAATATTTAATGAAATTAAATTCTCTGCAGATTCATAAGTATTTCTCATTGCATTTTTGGAAATTTTTAATGAATTAGTGTAGGTATCTATTTGATCTAAAAATTTATTTACTGAAGTTTGCGCCGCTGGAGTTCGAAAAGAAATTGTATCTGATAATGTTAAGAAAGGTTTTATAACTTCACTAATTGGGTTTACTAAATTGGCGGAACTAAAAATACTTCCTAAACCAGACTTACTTTTAAAAGCAACTGCTGTAGAAGAAGATCCTAAACCAAAATCAATTGCGGAAATTGGGCTTTGTTTTTTATCAGCAATGACACCGGCAATAGACTTTCCACCTATAATTGGAGCTAATTGTCGAGCATTAGACACTACGTGATTATTAATTTCCATATCTACACCACGAATAAATGTTGTGTGAGGAAGAATTGATGTAAAGTCAATTGAATCACCCATATTCCAGATTGGTGGCAAATAAATAGTTTTATTTTGAGAAACTTGATATGGAACATTGTGATAAACTGGATTGGCTGTTTTATTAACTGAATCAATTTCGATAGCATTACCAAATCCACCTGGAATAAATTTATCATTACTGCCATTAGGAGTTAGCAATAAATCAAACATCCATCTTGCAGGAGCATTGGGTAAATTCATATAAATGTATTTTAAACTATTAGGACTCAAATTATTTGCAAAGGCTTTATTAAATGATCCGCTAATCAATGTTGAAATCATTTGAGAAGAGAGACCAAATCCAGCTAGAGTTTGAATTGAATTTATTAAAAATTCGCGGCGATTTTTAAATTGACTCATGGAGAATTCTCCTCTGTTTTGTAATTTCGACTTTGAAATGCTTTTGATTTAAATATTTTTACAATGAGTTCCTTAGTGCTTTGTTGACTGCTATTTTTAAGTTCATTTCCTAATTTACTTACAAAATCCAAATGTTGTTGTTCTAAAGGAGTTTTTGCAATAGAACCTAATTGAACGTCAATTCCTGTAAAATACTTATAATATTTTTTTGCTGTACAAGTATAGAAATCATCTTGCTGAGATAAGATTTTTCCAACATCTTCAAAACTTGTAATATTGGCTCTAACCCTTGAACCAGAGAAAGTACGAAAATCTAGAGTACCAGCTGGAGGTGAAAATGCAAAATCAGTTGAGCTTGGATCAGAAGGTAACTTTTGTCTTGCAAAAAATTGTGCTCCAATCGGAGATGGATCTTGTGCCATTGGAATAGGGGTGCTGGTTGGCTTTAAAAAACTGCCAGTAAAAGATGAATTAGAAATGAAAATATAATTTCGTTGCATCATTGCAAATTCATCGATAGTAGCATGACATTGCATACAACTTCTATTGCGCTGAAATGGGTATATGGAATTCGGGTAAACAATAACATCTTGAGGACTTAAAATTGGAAGCTGGTAACATAACAAATCTTCAAAAACTCGTGATGCAAATCTTCTATCAATTATATCATACCCTTTGGCCTTAGAACCTCGATTTAAATTTGAATTCTTAAATGCATATACATTACTCCCTAATATCCCACCACCATCATGTTTATGTATGTCAATATTGTAATTAAAACCACCTAATGGATTTAACAAATTGATATCAATTTTTGAATTATTTGAAAGAGGAAATAATAATCTTGGAATGATCAAAGGTGGTTGATCAGTTATTCCAATAAGATCACCAAATTGTGAAATATTTTCGTTTGGAACATCAATATAATCATAATTTCGTCCATCAATTGTTGCATCTTTAATTTTTACTAAGCTCATATCTTTTATAAAAGAAACTCGAAGCAAAATATCTAAATCAGAACGGGTAACTCCAATAATATTATTTGGGTATGAGAAAAAAGTTCGAACTTGATAATGGGATTTAGTTAATAAATCAGGGCGTGATCGAATGGACTTTAAAGATTTATTGTATAGTAAAACTGAGTCAACTCTTGTATTAGGTCTAAATAGGGCACGTGTCCAATAGTTTGCAGGCTCATCAACATCATATAATAATTTTTGAATAGGAGAATCATCTAGAATAACTTTAGAGGAAAACCATGAATTATGTAATAATTGAAAAGTTTTTAAAATTTCTTTTGCTTCTTCTCCATTTTTATTTTGAATTTGGTCAGTTGTTGAATCAAATTCAGCCAAATTTAATAAATTTTCACATGCATTCTCTGCATCCTGGATAGGCTTAGAAGAAAGACCAATTAATACTGAATTATCTTGAGGAACTGGTTTATTTAAAAGTTTTGCATAACATCTTTCATAAATTTCAGGAGCACTCATCTGATCCAATTCAATATCAATAGTTTTTGAATTTAAACTTATGAATAAAAAAATTATTATTAAATGTTTTGCCAATTGTCCCCCTTTTGGCAAAGTTACTATTTAGTTGGTGTTTTTAAAATTGTATTCATAGAAACAGAGCTAGATTCATTGGATGCTTTTATAATTATTATGAAATTATTAAAATTATTAGAAACACCCATGATAGCACATAAAGAAGGATCAACAAAAACACCTATAGGTAAAATTAAATTACTTGGAATTTCACATTTGTAGGGAAAAAATCCTTTAATATTAGCCTGAGCAAATAAATAATTTTTTGAATTATCAAATTCAATTTGAGAAGGAAGGACCCCTTCAATTTTTTCATCTATTGAATTTAAATTAGAACGATCTTTAATATCTAGTTCTAAGTTAATTGATACCGTTCCTGCTGTATTGAATGCACTAATAATATATGAGTTCCAGTTTTCTTTTATTGGATTACCAACAATGGCACAATTTTTTAATATTAGACCAGGAGGTAAATCAGGTTCAACAGTACAATCTAATGAATCACCTCGAAAAGGAAAAATAATTGGCTGGGTTAATTTATTATTTGTAAATAGTTTAATTGAATATGTGTGATTTAAATCTGAATCTAAGATTTGTGGTGATGTTACATTTGTATTTGAATCAATAATTAGATAATCGACAAGTAGTTCATCTTTGTATGTAGCTAATATTTTTATTGGAACAGGTTTTATTAATGGTGTAACTCTATTCACAGATACAATACAGCTAATAGGATCTATTAAAATTCCTAAATTTCCTTGGGGAGTCTCTTCAAGATTTTCTATTCTGCAATCTGAGAAAATGGGTTCTTCACCATTAATTGAAATAGGCTTTATATAAGTGATATTTGGTTTTAAAACTGATCCAATAGCAGTATTAACAAATTTAACTGGATAACCAATATTACTTTTTTCAGTTAACTCTAAGGTGTTATTTAATGGTGTTTGATTATCAGAATTATCTATTATTGTTGGTAGATTCTCTTCAGTTTTATGTAGGTTTTCTAAATTAACTTCAAAATTCTTTTTTGAACAATTTTGAAATGTGCCAATTATGATTATTAGATTAAAAATATAAAATACAAAATAAATTATTTTAGGTTTTAATTGTATTTTAAAAAATCTCATTTTAAGCCTCTGTTTTATTCGATAATACATATTGAATAAAATCATAAATATATTTTAAACCGATAATTGAATAATACTAGTTGTTAATATTAATTTAATTTCTATTTTAAAATATAGTATTCTAGTTTAATCGTAATTGAAATAAGCTTACATTTTATATGTAAAATAATTTTAATTTATATTTTATCAGCTTCATTTTAAGAAAATGTTAAAAAGTTATTCAGCTTAAATATTAAAGAAATTGTTAAACTTATTAACATATTTTCACAATTCAATACTTTAGTCAGTTAAATTAAATTTTATTAAAACTTTAGTGATTGTAAGATATTTTTTTTACTATAATAAAGATATGAAAATAAAATCTTTATTGTTCAAACTTCTAAAGTGTTTATTATTTATTGTATTAACTATACCCTCTAAATTAATTGCTCAAGAGCCAATGGTAGAATTTTTACCTTATTGTACTTACGGTTTAGTTACAGGTGCTTTAATAGGTGGAGCGACGTTAGCTATGTCAGAAGATCCAACTAGCAATATGGGTGCAATTGCACGGGGAGCGTCCTTAGGACTATATATTGGCACAGCAATTGGGGTTTATAAATTTTATGAGGGTCGACAAAAAAAGTCTCGTATTGAATACATGATTGTTCCAGAATCAAAAAGATTCTCAGCTTTAATAAATTATAATTTTTAACTTAGCTGCCATATTGATTAAATGATTCTTTACTAACTTGTGTTGAAGTTTTTCCATCAAACAAGAAATCAAATTGAAAACTAGTA
This sequence comes from Bdellovibrionales bacterium, assembly GCA_005793345.1. Lineage (GTDB taxonomy): Bacteria > Bdellovibrionota > Bdellovibrionia > Bdellovibrionales > Bdellovibrionaceae > SXSU01. The sequence goes on along the minus strand of SXSU01000026.1, from coordinate 14,340 downwards.
TGATCATCGTTTCCTGTTCTATTATGAAAAAAATAAATACTCCAACAATTACCTGGTGGCTTGATAATAAAAGAATAACCCCAAGATTTGATACGTGTAGAATGGGCATAATTTGCATCATAAACAGTTTTGCCAACAAAATTAACGTATTTTGCTGAAGTTCCAATAAGTAATTCATAATCTTCTGTTCTCTCCTTGCGATCATAGGTTCCATTTTCAGAAATTAAATACTTTCTACTTAAACCAAGCTGTGCAAAGTTTCCTCGATCATCATTTACACTTACTCGAGATGAAGCATCAGTGATTTTTTGATAAGGAAAATAATTAAGTTTAGTATATGTATTAAAATTACTTAATTTTATATTTAATATAGACTCAATATCTGAAAAGGGTTTACTATTTTTTATTTGTGATGCTTGATAGGCATCATACCTCTGGGATAGGCGCCATAACATAATATTTTCATAAGAAGGACTTCCTCCTGACCAACTTTTTTTCATAAGTTTATTCGTAACTCGGGCAGTAATTATACTTCGATCGTACAACCTATCATTGTAATCAAATTGAATTCCGTAATCGCCAAAAAAATCTTTATTGCTTACAGATTGGTATTTAAAAATTGTGGCTTCGTTATAGGGTTTAAAACCCAAAAAGGGATGCGAGGGTTGATCTAACCAAGGAACAGTACTCGCAATAAGTTCTGGTTGAATTTCATGTTTATATCTTGTTGATGAAAAATCTTTGCTTTCACTATAAATTCGGCTGAATGAAGTTTGTAAGTTCACCTCTGTTCTAAGAGCTCGCCTTGTTAAATTTGGAAGTTCTTCAATTCCGAAACTATAATGAGATTCTTGATAAACTGCTTTAGGAGTTAAATTAAAAAAATGTCCCCACTTAAGTGGATAAGAGAGCGTTGGTTCAAATAATAATCTTTGTCCAGATCTAATGATATCAGTGCGAGGATTAAATTGACCATCCCTTGTTTGATGGCAATTTGGATCTCGATCCCATGCTGGGTTTGTACCACATGTATTGCTAACTGAGCGTATTGTGCTTCCATCAGAGTTTGTACTTGAAGTTAAATCATCATATGCGAAATCACTTCGATAAAAATTAGTATATTGAAGTTCATAATCAAATAAAAAACCAGATTCAAAAATATTTTGTTTAGTAGAAGAAAAATGAATTTCTGGCAAACGATGAACTGCTCCCGTATTTTCAACACTAGGGTCACTTTTAAGTAAATTTATGTAATAAGAATTATCAATGCTAAAGTGGTTATGGTCAGTATTTTTTGTAAGTGAAATTCTATTTTCTAAAGCACTATCGGCATTAAATTTTGTTTCCAAAGGAAAGTCAGCGGAATATTGGAGATCACTTGATGTGTTTAAATCCATGCGGTGAATCCAATTATTTGGTAATACAGAATAATGTTTGTATTTTAAATTCCAGCGACGAAATTGTGAACTTGAATCAGAACTATGAAATCTTCTCCAACGATCGCTATTTACAAAAACTCTATCTTTAATAGTTGCAAATGTTATTTCACCATAACTTTCATCATTTAGCATATAGCGATAGTTACTTTCAACTTTTAATCCACGGAGATCGTAATTTTTAAAAGTAAAAGTTGCATCACTACTTCTTGAAATGGCCCAGAAAAAAGGTTGGCCAATAGCTAATCCTCCAGATTTAGAAATATCAAAGCTAGGAGTCAATAGGCCAGTTTGTCGTTCACTTTTTAGAGGAACAATTAAATAGGGGAGCCATAAAACTGGAATATTTCCAAATTTTAAAAAAGAATTTTTAATATAAGCATATCCGCCTAGTTCAGCATCTATATGGGTTCCAGAAAAGCTCCAGGCCGGTGGACAAGTTGTACAACTTGTGTAAGTTGAATGGGATGAGATAAAGCTCTCATCACCAGTTTTTTCTATAATATCTCCTTCAAAAAAAACTTGTCCAGATAAAATATAACCACGGTAAATTGTACCAATCCCTGTTTCATAATTCATTATAATTTTATCACCACCAATTGTTGATTTTGGTGTAATCAGTTCAATGTCACCTTCGGCCTCTACGAGTTTTGTTTCTTTGTAAATAATGGCTTTGTTTGCTCTTAAGTGTTGGCCTTTAAAAATTACTTGAATATTCCCAGAAAGTTCAATGGATTTAGCTTTATGCTCCATCACATCGGCATTGATCATTAAGTTCTTATATTTGGCAGTGGTGGCAGTCGGTGTTGAAGCTGACAAACTTGTAGAATAATAACTACAAATACTTGTAAAAATAAACATGAGTAATAATTTAAAACTATCAATACTATTAAAAACTTTTTTTAAGAAATTTAAGATATAAATATACATAGCAAGAGTTTATTAAAGAACTCTAAGGTTTCAATATTATTCTTTAAATATAAACCTTCAAATGACAATGCGCAGGAGTAATTACTGGTGATTGAAAATCACTCCTATCAATCAAGAAAATAATTCTGCAAGTTTATGTCTACTATAATCGCGAAGCGATAATATTTAATATTAAGTAGTTACTTAGTTTTCATTACATAGACGCCATCCCAATCTGTCGGAGGAGGATTAGACTTATAATCTTCACATCGTTCAATGTATAATTCTGCTACGGGATCATCTTCGCGAAGGGATTTTGCTTGTTTGAAAAGTTCTAAAGATTCACTAAATTTCAACTCACGATAAAGGCGGTATCCTTCATTATAAAATTCAATTTGTTTAAGTTCATCACCAGTTAAGGAACCTTCTTTAATTAATTCATAAATTTTTACAGGTTGATTTTTACCTTTTACTCTAACCCAATCAACTTCTCTGGTTGTAAACTTATTTTTTATATCGACATATGTAAATTCACTAATGATGATTCGAGTACCGTATTCTTTATTAATACCTTCTAGTCTAGATCCGAGATTCACAGCATCACCCATAACGGTATAGCTTCTTACAATATCAGATCCCATGTTGCCTACACTCATTTCGGCAGTATTTATACCAATCCCAATATCGATATTAGGAAGACCTCTTTCTTTAAATGATTTTTGTAGTTCTTTAAGTTTTTCGATACTTTGTAATGCACATCTGCAAGCATTAACGGCATGATCTTCAAAAAATATCGGAGCTCCAAAAAATGCCATAACAGCATCACCCATATACTTATCAAGTGTTCCTTTATTATTAAATACAATGTTTGTCATGGGAGTTAAATATTCATTAAGAACGGAGCTTAAAACTTGAGGATCAAGTTTTTCAGAAATTGTTGTAAATCCTCTAACATCCGAAAAAAATACACTCATTCTAATTTTTTTACCACCTAGTTCTATGTTTTCTGGATCCTTTAATATTTCATCAACAATTGCAGGGGACACATATTTTGAAAATGTAGATCGTAAATATTTCTTCTTTCGCTCCTCTGTAAAGTATTTATAAAATGTAATACCTATATAAATAATTATTATTTGTAACATTGGAAATGCAGATGTAGCGATGATTCCATTTTTGAATAGAACATAAAAGTCGACTACAAAAATTCCGCCTGCAAAAAGCAAAGTTAATAAAGCTCCTGCAATAGCACCAACATGTGTTAGTGTTATTGATAAAATTAAACCTAGCCCAATAAGCGTAACCATCATTATCTTAAATTCATTAGGATGTGAATGTAAGAATTTTTGAGAAATTAAATTGCCAAGTACATTGACATGAGTTTCTACCCCTGGATAATATTCATCAAATGGCGTTACTCGAAGGTCATAAACTCCAATAGCAGTTGCGCCAATAATAAATGTTCTATTTTTTACAAAATCTTTTCTATCAACAGTTAAATCTTCAACATCCCATTTGTTATTTTTAGAATTAAAAACTCTTTTGGATATTTTAATTTTTGGTCGATCATGAAAAAACTCTCGTGCAGAAACATAGGGGTATGATTTTTGTGGACCAGAGTAATTTATATTTACTCTTCCTCGATTATCTGTAGGAACTTGAAAAACCGTTTCATCCGTTTCAGGATTTTTAATATCAAAGTGATCGACTTTAAATTGAAAATCATTACCTTTATCTTTATCAAGTGTTACATGGGCTTGATATCCATTAGAAACCAGGAAGGTTTGTAAAGCAAGCGAAGGGGCGTAGTTAAAACCAACTCGTAATAGTAAACTCGATCTTCGAATTGATCCATCACTATCTAAAGTTGCATCAAAAAGGGCATTGTGTGCACTTGCTTTTATGAATTCTGGAATATTTATTGTCCAACTTTTATTTCTAGGAATAGGGTTTAAGTTAAAATACATATGTTTAAAATGAAAAAGTGAATCGTCAAATGTTGCTACTTGATACTCTTTAATGTCTTTGAAAATATTTTTCCATTCTTTTTTCCATTCTTCAAAATATGGATCTAACTTAGGATGTAACCAATTGGAGCAATACTCTTGAAGAGCTAACTCATGAGTGTGCTCTAGATCTGCCTTTTCTATGGAATTAAGTTGTGTCAGGTCACTTTTTTGAAATTTTTCTTTTAATAGTTTTGTATTAAGTTCTGTTTTTATTTTTTGAAATTTAGGATCAAAATATTCTTGAAATGAAGTGTTTTCAAACCAGTAACCGCGTTTACTTTCCTGAGTATAAAAATTATTAAAAATAAATGGTGTAATTGGCAATTCTTCAACTTCGATCATTTGATATGATGGAGTGGTTTTGAAAACGGCATCAAAGCATATATCTTGATATGCTTGAAAATATTCTTCCCCATCAGAAAATGCGCCTAGGATTAACTTATCTCGGTGCTTTGTAATTATATCTGCTAATGCTTGATCTGGTTTTCCAATTAATTTCTCTTTTTGTAGAAACTGTTCAAGTTGTGGGTCGTTAATTTTTAACTGATCTATTTGTTCGATCAATTGGGTTCGTTTATCTTCTTGATGCTCTGAAAACACCATATCGAATCCCAGAGCTTTAGCCCCTTGGTTCATAACTTGATCAATTAGAAATGCAATTTTTTCTCTACTCCAAGGCCATCTACCAATTTGATTGATACTTTCATCGTCTATAGCAAGAATTGCAATTTTTTCGGCATCAGTATTTTGTTGTCCACGCATTCGAAATCTAAAGTCTGTAGTTTTTTGGTCAATGACTTGTATTATTTGATATAAAAAATTATTTTTTGATTCTTGAATCTCAATATTGTTTTGGATAGAATAAAACTGAAAAGCTATGAAGCAGAAAAAACTTGTTAAAGTAACACCAATAGAAATTGGTGATTGGAGCTTTTCAACTATTAAGTTAATTTTTTTTTTTGTTCCAGGTTTTGTCATTGATGTAATTACCTTTTTTGTTTTTTAAATTAAGATTTTGTAGAACATTGCCTTAGTTCATTCATTTTAATACTTAGTTCGGCATTTAATTTTTCAAGAGATTGATTACTTATTAATAGTCTTTGATTTTCTTTAGAAGTATTTTCCCAAAGATGTCTCATGGCATCGAGTTGTTCTTGTAGCTTTTGATTAAGATCTGTAACTGTAATCAATGATTGAGACATTTCTACTGTTTGATTAATTGCCGTTTTATTTTCAATTTCCAATTTTTGACCATGGTTGCGCCAGTAAAAAAGTTGTTTTTGGATATTTTCAATATCTAAATTAGTTTTATGTTTGTAATCATCAAAAGTTCTTTCAGTCATAATTAATTTATTTTCAAGTTGATCTTGTCTTTCAAGAGCATCATTGAGTTGTGATGCTTTTCTCTCTAATTCATAGTTGAGTTTTTGGATGGATTCGATTTCACGGGTGTGATCACTTTTTTGCTTTTCAAATTGAGCAATAATTTGAATTTTTTGATCTTCTAGTTTTTTAATTTCATGATGATGTGACTGAATTAATATTGTGTTTTGTTGAAGAGCTTGATGAGTTTGTAATTTACATTGATCAATAACACTTAATTGACCTTGAATAATTTTATTTTGATCCTTAATAGTTTTTTTATAATTTTTAAAAATTGGTTTTATATATAGATTTATTCGAGCATGGTAACGAGATAAAAATGAAAATTTTCGATTTATTTTCTCGATGTGATTTTTAAGTTTTTCTTTTTCTTTTAAATCATGATTTCTAAGTTGAGCAAATTCAATTTCCTTTTGTCTTATTTGAGAATTATTAAGATCTAAAGCCTCTTCTGCGGCTAGGGCTCTATCTTTATATGTAAATTGTTTGTCTTTATAAATTGAAATTTGGTCACCAATACTAGTGAGTTGATTTTTAATTTCTTTATTTTCAGTTAACAATCTTAGATTTTCATCTTCAAAAGCAACTAATCTTTTTAAGACTACTTTCATTCTAATCATCAAATCGTCATTTTGAGAAATTAAATTTTCAAATGCAGTCGACTTACTTTGATTACGGAGATCAGAACTTATTTTGTTAGAGATTATTTCTGGAAGGCTTTCATCATTCTGATTTTTTTCATAGTATTCCATAAGTTCCTCCTGAACTGAATTTGCTCTTTACTATTACTTATAATTGTATTTAGGAGAGCTAATTTTGTCAAAACTAAGGGCTTGCTCACTGGACTCAACTTAAATCTAGTTTTAAGGGGATTAACGTTTTCAATCTGGTGAAGTGAAATAAATTGTCGATATAAGAATGTATGACAGCAGAATCAAATGCTCCCTTAAAGAAAAAAAAATACAACGATGTTCCTTCGGCAGAAGAATTACGTAGGACCGTATTGCATCTTGTAACAGATCAAAATTATGAAGAAGCTATTGATGTATTACAAAAATTTTTAAAAGAAAAATCAGAATTTCCAAATTTTAAAATCAAAACAGAGAGGTTTGTGAGTCATTGTATAGATTTAGTTTACGCAATAAAAGCTAAAAAAAATTTTCCAGGTTATTCATTGTTAACAAGATCAAAACAACAAGAGATCATGGATAAAATTACTGATCATTACAACGAACTCCAAGACACACTTTCAAAAATTGATAAGGTAATTATACAGTTAAAGCGGGATGATATCAAATCGACAATGTGGGTATTTAGGGCTGTAGTTTATTCAGTATGGTTTTTATTAATTGTTTCATTAGTAATTGAAGTAACAGGAGGGCTGTATCGAGTGGGATTAGTAGTCGTAGAAGACTCCGCTGGTAAATTCATTGAATGGATTTTTAGTTTAATTCCGTAGCGAGAACAAAGTACACATACTAACACCAGATACCCGGTTCAAGTTTTAACGCCGTCTACTTTCAAGTGAGGGGAGTTTTCTAAACAGATTACATGGGGGTCGGGCTCCTTGCCCTCACAAAATTTTAAAGATTAAATAACTAAGACCAAAAAATTGATAATGGTAAATTGTTTTTAAAAATTAAACTAAAATTAATGGGCGCTTGTTTTGCAGTGTTACGATTTAAGCATCTAAAAGATTAATGTTTAAATCATCAGGTGGTTTCAACCCTTTCTTTTTTATTTTTTCTACTAGTGTTGTACGATTGAGTTTCAATAAAATTGCCGCTTGATTTCTATTCCAACCTGTTTTTTCTAAAGCTTTTAGAATTAATTGATTTTCATACATATCGACTGCAGAGTTAAAATCAAGATTTTCAGAAGTTAAATCTTGATTTGGTACTCCAGTTAGAGTTGGGTTTATTTGTTGTTGTGAATTATAATTTTGTAAATTCTGAGTAGGGGACTGATATTTTAGTGGCAACTCATCAACTTGAATTATTCCAGATCCTTTTAAAATTGACATTCGTTCAATAAGATTTTCTAATTCACGGATATTTCCAGGCCAGCTGTATTTTTGTAATTGAGCCATTGCTTCTGGACTAAATCCAAGAAGATGTTCGTTATTTGAATTGTATTTACTAAATCGATTTAAAAAATGTTGAACTAATATAGAAATATCAGAAACTCTATCTCTTAATGATGGAACATGAATTGGAATTACATTTAGTCGATAATATAAGTCTTCACGAAAGCGCCCTTCACTCACTGCTTTTTCAAGATTAACATGAGTGGCAGTTATAACTCTAACATTTGCATTTATTGTTTTAGTACTGCCAACAGGTTCAAAACTTTTTTCTTGTAATACTCTTAAAAGTTTGACTTGGAGAGAGGGATGCATATCTCCAATTTCATCTAAAAAAAGTGTTCCACCGTCTGCCATTTCAAAACGACCAATTCTATTTGCAATTGCACCAGTAAAAGCTCCTTTGACGTGTCCAAAAAGTTCGCTTTCTAGTAATTCCATTGGTATTGCTCCACAATTAATGGCAACGAATGGATTGTTTTTGCGTTTTGAATTTATATGAATTGATTTAGCGATTAATTCTTTTCCAGTACCTGATTCTCCGGTAATTAATACTGTTGAATCTGAATTAGAAACTTTTTGAACTAATTTTAGGACATCTTGAATTTGATCTGAAGATCCAATTATTGGGTTTGGATGTTTTTGAATTCCAGATGGTATACTTTGGTTTTGCTCTTCAAGATTGTGCTTAAAATGTTTTTTTAAGAAATTTAGAATTTGTGAAACTTCAAATGGTTTAGAAATGTACTGATCAGCACCTTTTTGTGTGGCAATAACAGCAGAGTCAATTGTTGGTTGGCCTGTGATGACTATTACTTTGGTCTCAGTATTGGAACGTTTTATAACTTGAATTAGATCAGAGCTATCCCCCTCTGGTAAATTTAAATCTAAAACTACTAAATCCCATTTAGATTGGGAATTTATTAATAACTGTGTTTCAGAAATTGTAGTCGCAGTAACAACTTGAAATCCTTCTTTTGTGATCAGCCTAAATAAAGCTGTTTTTAGTGTATTATCATCTTCAACAATTAAAACTCTATGAGCCTTCACGCAATCGTCCTTCCTGGGCTTTTGCAGTCAAATATTTTCCACATTTGAAGTGAATTTGTTTTGACCGCAGACATGAAAACAGTTTTAGATTAAATATCAAACAATAAACTGTCAAAAAGGCAACAAGCCCAACGGTTGTTTTGTAGAAAAAACTACACTTGTGTCTGGTTTATTTTCTTTCACATAAACAATTGTCTTTTTTTTGTGTCAGATTTTAAAGGGAGAGATATGCAAAACATTCTACCTTATGAATTAATAAAAAAATTTGGTGAAGGACCACAATCTCAAGTTTACCTTGGTTTTTTAAAAGGAGAACCTGATAAATTATTGGCTATAAAAAGTATTTCAAAACACGTACTTTCTGAAAATCAAAAAAATTACTTTCGTCAAAAAATTGAACATCTTAAAGTTTTGACTGATCCAAATTTACTAATTCCTAAATCGTTTAGTGAATTTCAAAATCAATATATATTAACTCGTGATTATTCAGATTATTTAACTTTAGATATTTGGAAAAAGAATTTAAATCACAAATTAAAATTAAATGATTTTTTTTCATTTGCAATAAATGCAGTAAGGTTGATTCAAAATATCCACCATTCAGGAATCATTCACGGAGGAATTAAACCTACCAATATTTTAATTGATCCAAAGACACTTGAGATTAATGTAGTAGATTTTATAAGTCCCCTTGATGTGAGAAATGTGAGTCATTTTATTTATGATCGAAGATTTGTGGAAGGAACTTTAGCATATACTTCACCTGAGCAGACAGGTCGAATTAATCATAGAGTTGAATTTACAACTGATATTTATTCACTAGGTATAATATTTTATGAATTACTGACCGGTACCTTACCTTTTCAAACAAATGATCCTTTAGAGTTGATTCATTCTCACCTAGCAGAAGAAGCTAATCTTGCACATGAATTAAATATAGAAATTCCACCTTCATTGAGTCGAATAATAGAAAAAATGATACTCAAGCAACCTGAGAAAAGATATCAAGGTGGAGGAGGATTAATTGTAGATTTATTAAAAGTTCAACAGGATTTACTAAGCGAGGACTTTAATCATTTTTTTCGCCTTGGACTAGAAGATAGGACTCATCGAATTACTTTTATTTCTAAAATGGTTGGTCGAGACAGAGAATCTGAATTAATTCTAAATGCATTTGATTTTGTTTCAAAAGGAAATTTTGGTTCGGCATTTATTTCTGGATTTTCTGGAATCGGTAAAACACGACTTATCCAAGAATTGCAAAAACCTATCGTTAAAAATAAAGGATATTTTACTTCGGGAAAATTTGATGTGTATCAAAAAAATATTCCCTACAGTTCTTTAATACAAGCTTTTCGAAATCTCACTCGCACTTTTTTAACTGAAAGTGATGAGAGAGTTGAGAAGTGGAAAACTAAAATCATAAAAGCAGTTGAAAAAAATGGTAAAGTTATAACTGATGTCATTCCAGAAGTAGAAATTTTAATAGGTGTTCAGCCAGAAGTAATGGCTTTGCCACCAGTTGAAGCACGAAATAGATTTTTAAATGTTTTTGGAAGTTTTCTTTCTGCTATAGCATCGGAAGAAACTCCACTAGTCTTATTTATTGATGATTTACAATGGTGTGACATTGCTTCATTTGAATTTTTACAATCTATCTATCAAAACCACAAAGAGCATCCCTACCTTCTTCTTTTAGGGGCTTATCGACATAATGAAGTGGATTCAAGTCATCCCCTTTCAAAAATAATTAAACAAATTAAATTTGAAAATCGACCATTAATTGAAATTCAATTAGGTCCTATTTTACCAGAGCATACCCATGAGATGGTTGCATATATATTAGATTCAACCCTTGAAGAAACAATATCCTTAGCTCAATTTATTGGTCAACTCACGGATGGAAACCCTCTCTTTGTGAGTGAAAGTTTATCTTATTTGTATAATGAAAAGCTTTTGTATTTTAATGAACTAAATGGGCAATGGACTTGGAATATTGAAAAGATTCGAAGTAGTGAGATGCCTTCATCTGTAGTTGAATTATTTAGTTCCAAAGTTCATAAGCTCCCTCGAATTACAATTGAATTACTTGAATATTGTGCTTGTATGGGAAATTTATTTACACCAGACGAGCTTTCACTTGTAAAAGAAATTTCATTATTAGATACATTTGAAACTTTAAAACCAGCACTCAGTCAAGGTTTGTTAATTGAAAATAAAGATCAATTGCAATTTGTGCACGATAAAGTTCAAGAAGCAACATTAGCATTTATTGATAAAGACAAAAGAATGGATATCCATAAAATTGTGGGATTACATTTATTTAATGCCATTGAAAAAAATGCAGATTTTGATAAACTTGAAAATATATTTACTATTTCTTCACATCTTAATATTGCTTCTCGACTTGCTTGTGAAAAGAATCTCGAGATTCCAATTGAACTGCAAAAAATACTTATTAAAGTCAATTATCATGCAGGAAACAGTGCCCTTAATTCTTTAGCGACTGATGCTGCAAATGAATATTATAAAATAAGTAAAGAATGGTTAACAGAATCCTCTTGGGATGAAGATTATGAGCGTACATTTAATATTCATAAAAAATTAGCAAAAACCGAATTGATGGTTGGAAAATACGAAAGTTCAGAAATTTTATTAAATCAACTCTTAGACTCAGCAAAATCTGATCTTGATAAAACAGAGGCTTTAGCTGAACAAACCACTTCATTATCAAGTATTGGTAATTTTAATAAAGCTATTGAGACTGCAAATCGAGGGTTATCATATTTTAAAAAAGATATTCCAATGGATCCTGGTGTTGCCAAAAAAAGATGTTTACAATTAATGTCTGAAATCCATTCTGATTCTTCCAAAAATGTATGGTCAACAATTTTAAATATGCCATTTACAAAAGATAGAAAAAATAAAATAGAACTTTCATTTTATAGTGAATTGATTCCTGATTTATATATGTCTGGTTTAGTCGATCAACTTTATTTAGCAGCGGCTCAATCCACGCAACACTGTTTATCTGGTGGGATGGATGAATCTGTTATTTATTCATTTTCTATAATGGGTTTAAATCTAGGAGAAAATCAAAAATTTGAAGAAGCATTTAAGTACGAAGATCTTGCAAAAGACTTATCTGAAAAATATCCAAATACCTTTGGCTCAACTAGGGGTATGAATGGAGTTGTTTGGTGTAATATGCATTCCCGAAGCCATCCAGAAGAAATAGTAAACTATTGTTTAAAGTCAATTCAGAGTGGTAAAAACTGTGGCGATTTGTACAATGCAGGTTTATCGTATGGGCCTTTAATGTGGAACCTTCAAGTTAGCGGAAAAGATTTTCGCGAAATTGAGTTTTATGCAAAAGAATGTTTATCTTTTTCACAAAAATTTCATCTTTCTTTTTCTGTTGGCCTCGCTGAAGCAGTTTTAAATGGTTGGGTGGGCCCTATGAATGAAAATACAATATCTCCAGAAATGGAAAGTAAAGTAGAATTATGGAAGTCTGCAAACCATATTGCTTCGATTGGAAGTTATTATGTTCTTTTAGCTATTTCAAAATATTATTTTGGTGAATACGATCTAGCTAAAAAGTATTTTGATACAGTTCAGCTTTACCTACATGGCTTGACTGATAATGTTTTAAAAAGACAATGGTTTATTTTTGATTTATTAAATAATTTGAGAATTTTAGAAGCGGATATTAATAATAAAATTCAATCATCTGATTCGATCATTGAATTTGAGAAAAAAGTTACACCTGTTTTGGAATTGGTAAAAACATGGTCAAGTCTTGGACCATTGCTAAAACCATATGTTTTATTATTAGAGGCAGAATTGTATAGACTAAAAGTAGGATTTAATAAAGCCGTTGGTCTTTATTTTGAATTATTTCAAATATGTTTTCAGCAAGAATATATTTTTTTACTAGGTTATGTTCATGAAATATTAGCAGTAGAATTTAAAAAACTGAATAACCCAATGTTTCAGTATCATTTAGATCAGGCTATTTTAATTTATAAAAAAGTAAATGCTCTTTGGAAAATTCAACTCTTATCTCATCAGATACCAATTCAAGAAATTCCTTTGAATTATTTTGACGCTGAAACCGCTAATCGAGCTTCTTTAATACAAATTGAAAATTCAAATCGATTAAATTTAGATTTAGAATACTTATTAAAGTCATCTCATACTATTTCAGCAGAAATGAATACTGAATCTTTAATGAAAAAAATTATGAAGCTTGTTATTGAATATTCTGGTGCTCAATATGGATGTATTGTAATATTAGAGAATAATGATTTGTTTATTGTTGCTGAGAGTGAAATAAAAAATAAAAATGACATTTTAACTAAAAAGTATCCACTGGAGAATTCAACATTTGTTTGTAAATCTTTGGTTCGTTTTGTTCATCGCACAGGAGAGTCAATAATACTTAAAAATGCGACCGAAGATGGATTATTTGTTAATAATTCAGAAGTACAATCTAAAAAAATTAAATCAATTTTTTGCTTACCATTGATGAAACAACAAAAACAAATGGGTTTGATATATTTAGAAAATAGATTAGTTCCAGATATTTTTAGACCTCAAGTCTCAGAAATGATTTTATTGTTAAGCACTCAGATAAGTATTTCAATTGAAAATGCCAGATTAATTGAAGACATGAGAGTTGCACAAATTCATATTAATGATTCACTAAAAGAAAAAGAAATATTACTAAAAGAGATTCACCATAGAGTTAAAAATAATTTACAAGTGATATCCAGTATTTTTAATATGAAATCTAGAACTTTGAAAGATCCAGAAGCGTTAGCTTTACTTAAAGAAAGTCAAAATCGAATTCGATCAATAGCTTTAGTTCATGAAAAATTACATTATTCAAAAACAATGTCTCAAGTAGATTTTACAGGTTACCTTCAATTTCTAATTCCTCATTTAGTTAGGGCTTATGGATATGATGGTGCTGAACAAAAAATACAAGTAGAAATAAAAATTTGTAATTGTGAATTGAATATTGATATTGCAATGCCATTAGGACTTATCGTGAACGAGATATTATCAAATTGTTTTAAACATGCATTCCCTGAAGGAAATAATGGAAAATTAAATATTGAAATGGTTAGGGTTGATAATATAAAAACTTATTATGAATTACTAATATCCGATAATGGAGTCGGTGTTTCTGGAAATATTGATTCAAAAAATAAATCCAGTATTGGATTACAATTGATTCATACATTAAGTGAACAAATTGATGCTCAAATAGAAACGAATGTTCAAAATGGTACACAATATAAAATTAGATTTTCAGTGTGAGTTAACAGGCTCTTCCCAAAAAAGCTTTGCTTTTTTGTCAGAACTCGCCTGTTGATGCAGGATTTGGGTCCAATTTTCTTTTCCACTAGCTAATCTAATGGGTTTCCTGTCGATTTTATTAAAAAACATGGGTTGTAATTAT
>SXSU01000025.1 GCA_005793345.1 Bdellovibrionales bacterium | reverse complement strand
GAGTTTCAGGTTATGCTGTAAACTTTATTAAACTAACTAAAGAACAACAGCTTGAAGTGATTAACAGAACTTTTCATCACGTGAGATAGAGATATTATTTAAAAATGGAAAATGAACAAATTTATGCTAGAATTCATTCAATAGAAACATGTGGAACTGTCGATGGTCCAGGTGTACGCTTTGTAGTATTTTTTCAAGGCTGTGCTTTGAGGTGTTTGTATTGTCATAATCCAGATACTCACTCTCTTAAGGATGGGACTTTGATGAGTACAGATGAACTGTTTCAAGAAATTGTGAAATACAAATCTTATATGCACTACTCTCATGGTGGAGTGACTTTTACTGGAGGAGAACCACTTCTTCAACCTAAGCCCCTTTACGATTTAATTATTAAATGCAAATCGGAGGGGCTGCATACAGCAATTGATACTTCTGGATTTCCTCATGGAGAAGAAGTAAACAAATGTTTAAATGCTGCTGATTTGATTTTACTAGATATAAAATCTACTAATCCAGATAAATACCACAGGCTCACTCAAGGAGTGTTAGCCCCAACGATCGAAAAATTAAATTTTCTTGAACATATAAATAAAAAAACCTGGATCAGATATGTTCTTGTTCCAGAGTGGACGGACTCTGAAAAAGATATACGTGATCTCGGCGAATTATTACGTGGTAAACATTGTGTTGAAAAAGTTCAGGTGTTACCGCTTCACCATATGGGCGAATATAAGTGGGAGCAAATGAAATTAGAATACCAATTAAAAGGTTTGCCGATCCCAACTCAAGAACAAATATTAAAAACTCAAAATATTCTTAAAGAGTATGAATTAAAAGTAGAATAAATCTATAAAAAAATATTATAAATTTAAAGTCCATAAACTCTGATTTGTGCTCGACCAAAGTATGTATAATGAAAATACAAACTAAGGTGTGCATTATCATTATAAGTTTGTACAAGATTAAATTACTGCCTATTATAAAAATTGGGTTTTATAATTTTACCTAATTGTTTTCAGTTTGGAGTTTTATGATCGGCATTTTTAAAATTAGCAAGTCTATAATACTTATAGTGGGCCTCTATCTTTCATCTATTTCACAAGCGATGTTTATTGAGATGGGATTATCTCACAGTTTGAAAAAGACAACATTCAGTGCTGATAATTATATTGAATCAGAAACTTTGTCAGGATCCATTTCATTTTATATTTGGGAGCAGATCGCTCTTGAAACAAGTTACACTCAAGGTTATGCGGTCAGAAAAGAAAGTGATATTATTAATCCCGTTCGTACTATTACTCAAAAAACTGATATCTATGGTGCTGATTTAGTTTTTGGTTTACTAGGTAGGTCATCTGCTTTTCAACCATTTATAAAAGGTGGAGCTGCCTATATAACTAAAAAACAATCAATAGGTGAGGAGGGAACTCCTGCCTATACGATTACCCCAAAACCAGGAGTAGCGCCAAGTTATGGTATTGGTTTTAAAATAAAATTAACGGAGACTTTTTCTTTATCTACAAGTGTTGATGTTTGGCAAACCCCGCTAGATGATGGCACCAAAACAAATGATACTGCCACTCGCACAGGAATAACCTGGATGTTTTAATGACTATATTTAAATATATTGATCATTTTTGGGAATCAATAAAAATTAGGATAAATTTTACGATAAACTTTAAAATAAAAATATTTTTTAAAAATAAATTAATAATAGTTTTGCTTTTACTTGCAAATTTTTTCTGTGGTTGTCAAATTGGTTACTTAACTAAAAGTGCCTATCAACAAGCATGGATCCTTTCTCATCGACAACCCATTGAAGACGTATTAAAGAGTAAAGACCTTTCAGAAGATGAGCGAAATAAACTTGAACTGGTATTAAAAGCAAGAAATTTTGCCAAAGACGATTTAAAGCTTAATGTAAATAAAAGTTATAAAACATATGTAAAACTCGATAAACCATACGTTGTATGGGCGGTTAATGCCTCTGAAAAATGGAAACTCGAACACTATATTTGGTCTTATCCAATCGTGGGTAAATTACCATATAAGGGGTTTCCAAATGAAAAGGATGCCATTGAAGAAGCTACTTCATTTGATTCCAACAAATATGACACTCATATTCGAGGTGTAACAGCTTATAGTACATTAGGATGGTTTAATGATCCGTTACTGTCTTCAATGATGAGGTATAGTGATTATAGCTTAGTAAATACAATTATACATGAATCAACCCATGCTACTTTATTTATTGATGATCATGGTGATTTTAACGAAAGGTTAGCTAGTTTTGTCGGGAACAAAGGCGCAGAACAATTTTATTTAAAATATGAAGGATCTCAATCAAAAACTCTTGAAATGGTTAAAAGTGAAAATGAGGATGAAATTATTTTTTCAAAATTTATTTCTAAAGAATTAAAAAATCTTGAAGAGTTTTATAAAAGTAATACAGAAAAAAAAGAGTCTCTTCGGCAAGAAAAATTTCAACAAATAAAAGATCGTTTTGTAACAGAAGTAAAGCCAAATTTAAAAACAAAGGGGTACTTACAATTTGAAAAAGTAAATTTAAATAATGCTAAATTATTACTTTATAAAACTTATATTGAAGATCTCAATGTTTTTGATAGAGTTTTTATTTTAGCAAATAGTAGTATTCCTGAGTTTATCCAAAAAATGAAAGCACTTGAAAAATCAAAAAATCCAATTCAAGATTTAGCAGAAATTAAATAAAGTCCATCGTCTTTTATTTCGATTAATCTTTTTTTGTAAAGACCGCCAATAGCAATTTTAAACTTTTTTTTGCTTACTCCAAACAATGTATAAATATCTTCGGGTTGAGTGTCAGATGTAATATTTAAGTATCCACCAAAAGCATCAAGCGCCTCTAAGATTTTATCTCCGATTTCTTTGGATTGTAAATTACCCGCTTTATAAAGTATAAGATCAAGTCTATTGTCTTCTCTAAGTTTTTTAACATATGCTATAGTCTCTTGATCTTTTTTTATATGTTGAAATACTTCATTATGATACAAAATTCCCCAGTATTTACCGTCTACAATGGCTTTATATCCCAGTTCAGTTTTTGATTTAATGACAATATTAACTTGTTGACCTTCTTTATAAGTTCCAACAGGGACTTCATAACTAATTATAGTTTTACCATGAGATGGAGATGATGAATCATCAGTTTCATTTTGAGAATTTACTTTTTGAAAATTCGAGTTCATGTTCAAATTCTTTCCGGGTGATTTTCAATCACTCTGTATTGATCAGGGATTGTACTCTACATGAAACATATACTCAAGTCGAATTAATCCATCTGTGGGGTTAATCATTCCTTTAGGGGGATGAGGAAAGAATTTTGCACTTTTAAATGAATTTATTACAGCATTATCGAGCCCAGAAACGCCCGAGCTTTTTAATAAGACAGCTTTAAAAAAATGACCTTCGCTATCTAATAAAATATCTATTCGAGTTTTAAATTTTTGAGGGGCTATATGTAAATTTAATTTTTGGAGATTTTCTAAAGTATTTTGAACTTCCATTTCCCATTGAGGTCTCACGGCATCTTCAATCCGAGAAAAAAAAGAAAAGTAAAGATTGCGATCTGTATTAAGCGCCGTAAAATCACCAAACTTAACCCGGTCTGAATTCACATTACTTTGGCTTGGAATGGTTGTAATATTTGGACTATAGGGTTTAATTATGGGAGGACGAGAAGGAGCGTTCCCTTCATCACTATTGGTTTCATCATTAATACTTTTTTTATGAGTTTCATTATTCCATTTTAATTTATTAGGATTTAACATGGGATTAATTTTTTTATTTGAAGTTTGTTTTGATGCATTTTGAGTTTTTCCTTGAACCTTTGCTTGAACTTCATCTTTTACCCTTTGAGTATGATCTGACATAAAATCAGATTTTTCTTTTAAGGATTCAGGTTTAAGATCTAACTGTTCAGGTTCTAGTTCTTGTGGTGGGACTAAAATTTGAAATTTATCGTGGGGATTTTCTTCTAGTGTAACTTCTAATGGAGGCGGCGGAGGTTGATTAAT
Organism: Bdellovibrionales bacterium; assembly: GCA_005793345.1. Classification (GTDB taxonomy): domain Bacteria; phylum Bdellovibrionota; class Bdellovibrionia; order Bdellovibrionales; family Bdellovibrionaceae; genus SXSU01. The sequence goes on along the minus strand of SXSU01000025.1, from coordinate 698 downwards.
TGCAAAATTTTGTGGTTGGATATCAAATAAATAGAGAGCATATTCGGGTAAATAATAACCGACTATGTGAACCACGATGCTAATAGTAATAAATATATAAAGTTTCTTCATAAATATTTAGAGTTATAAATATATTGTAAGAAACTTTATGTAGGCAAAGGCATTCTTATTTGATGCCCCGTGGTTGTCATAACAACAAAAAATTTATCTTAGGTGTTCGTCGTGTTCGAAATTTGGAGTTAATAAAGATGTATCTTCATTGACAGAACTGACATCTAATGATCCTGAATCTGTACTTTCATCCGAGGTGTCAGCTTCATCATTTGATTTATCAGTATTAGTCTCTGTCTCAGTATCAGCATCTTTGACCTCTGGTTTTGTATCTCCAGATTTATCATCATCATCATTTTTATCTAATGTCTCATCAACTTTATCTGCTAAATCATCAAGCCTATCTTGATCCTTTTTATCAATGACATCTTCGTTTCCATTCAACTCAGGATTTTCAAACTTGTTAATTGAAATATCGCCGTCATCACTGACTTCAACTTGATTTTCAAGAGCTTTGATTACTTTAGTAGTACCAGTTTCAGTGCCACTATCTGTTGAACTGTCTAGTGAAATTTTATTATATTTTGCTAAATACACAACATGTTTATAATCATCATCATAATAATAATCATCCTTTGAAGTTAAAG
>SXSU01000024.1 GCA_005793345.1 Bdellovibrionales bacterium | reverse complement strand
TTTTAGTCCAAGACTATCTGCTATCTCTTTTGTAACTTCCTGTATTCTAACTCCAATATATCCTCTCTTAATTTCTCCAGTATTAATTATTTGATCAATTACATTTTTTGCAAGATTGGATGGGATGGCAAAACCTATGCCAACTGATCCACCAGAGTTAGATAAGATTGCACTATTTATTCCAACAACTTCTCCCTTTAAATTAAATAAAGGTCCTCCTGAATTTCCAACATTTATAGCCGCATCTGTTTGAATAAAATCATCATATCTGCCAAGACTTATATCTCTATTTCGCGCTGAAATAATTCCAGCAGTTACTGTTCCGCCTAATCCAAAAGGATTGCCGATTGCAACTACCCAATCTCCAACTCTTGCCTTATCAGAGTCTCCAAATGAAACTGCTTTTAAAGTATCTTTGGTTGTTATTTTAATGACAGCGATATCACTTGTAGGATCTGTTCCTAAAAGTTTTGCTTCATATTCTTTCCCATTTGTTAACCTTACGAAAATTCCTTCAGCACTTTGAATGACATGATTATTAGTAATTATAATACCTGCTTTATCAATTATAAAACCTGACCCAAGAGCCTGTGATTTTCTTTTTTGTGGACTACCACTACCTCTATCAAAATCTTTAAATAAATCTTCAAAGGGATGTCCGGGAGGAAATTGAAATGGATTTTGACTTCTTGTCTCCACCACTCTGGTAGCTGAAATATTAACAACAGAAGGTATTAATTTTTCAACAAGATCTGCAAACGAATCTGGAACTTCTTTTGAATTTAGATTTGAAATTAATAAAATATTAAAAAATATAATTAGTATAAAATTTTTAAAACTTTTCATTAAAATTTTTTTATAAAAGCTATTATTATAAATCCTATAAAAGCGAAAATAAGTCCTCCAACCCTTAATTTTTGTTCAGATAAATCCTTCATAGAATTTAACATTTTTTTCATTCCGCCTGGAAAAATTGTATAAAGTAATCCTTCAATAAACAGCAATAAACCAATTGCTGTAAAAATCTCATTCATGTATTACTTTTTTCTTAATATCTTATTTAAACCAGACTCACCAAAATATCTAAAAAACTCGCTGTCGGGTGAAAGGACTAATGATGTTTCGCTACCACTGATTAAAGATTTTTCATAAGACTGCATGGCTCTGTAAAAACTAAAAAATTCTGGGTCCCTACCGAAAGCATCTGCAAATATTTTATTTCTTTGTCCATCACCCTCTCCTCTTAATATTTGTGATTTTTTTCTAGCCTCTGCTAATAAAATTGTAGCTTCTTTATCGGCTGTAGATTTTATAGTTTGGCCTAACTCAAAACCTTCTGCTCTAAATTCTTTAGCTTCTCTTGTTCGCTCCGTTTGCATTCTCTTAAAAATTGCCTCGCTATTTGCGGTTGGAAGATCAGCTCTTTTAATACGAACATCAATAACATTAATTCCAAAATCCTTAGCTTCTTCAGCTACGTCTTTGGTAATTTGATTCATTAATTTTGTTCTGTTTGTTGATATTAAATTTATTAAATTTTCCTTACCTAAAACTCCTCTAATTTTAGCATTAATAATTGAGGATAATCTTGATTGGGCAACTCTTTCGTTGCCAACTGAGATATAAAATTTTAAAGGATCAACTATTATAAATTTTGCATAAGCATCAACAATTATTCTTTTTTGATCTAATGCTATAACTTCTTCAGAAGGCGCATCAATGTCTAACACTCGTTTATCAAGCATTTGAACATTTTGAAGTAAAGGAATTTTCCAATAAAGTCCTGCATCTTTATATACTTGCTTTGGATTTCCTAATTGCAAAACTATAGCTTGCTGAGTCTCTTTAACAATAAAGAAAGTTGAGTAAATTAGAAGCCCGATAAGAGCAATTGCAAAAATTCCAATTTTAAAAATTTTATCAGACATTAGTTTTTAACTTCAGTTTTTTTTTGCTGTGCGTCTAAATTCTTTTTAAGCTCAGGTAATGGTAAATAAGGCACAACTCCAGATCCTGATTGTTTATCTATAATAATTTTATTCACTCCAGATAAAACTTTTTCCATAGTCTCAAGATACATTCTTTCTTGTGTCACTACTTTAGCTTTTGCATATTCGTTATAAATTGCAATAAACCTACTTGCTTCTCCCTCCGCTTGCGCAACTACCTCCCGTTTATAAGCTTCTGCATCTTGAATTATTTTTGCAGCCTCTCCTCGCGCTCTTGGAATGATATCATTTGCATAGGCTTGTGCTTCATTTTGTGATCGTTCTTTATCAGCCTTTGCAGCCTGAACATCTCTAAAAGAATCTATTACTTGCGCAGGTGGGTCAGATTTTTGAGCTTGAACTTGAGTAATTTCTACACCAGCATTGTAAGAGTCTAATATCTGTTGCATAATTTTTTGTGTTTCATTCTCAATCTCTGCTCTACCTTGAGTTAAAATTACTTGTATTTTTTTTCTTGCAATAATTTCTCTCATTGCAGTTTCGGCTACTACTTTAATTGTATTAATTGGATCTTGAATATTGAAAATAAACTTACTTGCATCTTTAATAACCCAAAATACCGAATAATTTATATCAACAATATTTTCATCCCCCGTTAACATAGCGCTTTCATCTTTAATATCGTTTACTGAACCTCTCGCGCTATCACCAGAAGATCTAAAACCAACATCTACTCTATTTACGCGTGTAACTTTTGGAGTCATCACTGACTCAATTGGAAACGGCAAATGATAATTTAAACCTGGTTGGGTCATGTTAGTATATTTGCCAAATCTTAATACGACACCTTGCTCATCTGCATCCACTCTGTAAAATCCACTTAATGCCCAAACAGCAATTGCACCGATTATAAATAAAGCGATTGGTTTTTTCGCATCTGGTGTTTTTGATGAACCGCCGAATATGTTTTTAATTCCATCTTGAAATTTTTTTGCCAAATCCTCCATATCTACCAAAGAATTATCCGGGCCAGGTTTTTTATTGTTTTTTGAAGGTGAACCCCAAGGAGATTCTCTTTTTAAAATATCTTTACTATTATTAGTCTCGATTATTGACA
>SXSU01000023.1 GCA_005793345.1 Bdellovibrionales bacterium | reverse complement strand
TGTGAAGTAATAGCTTTTTCTAATTGAGAAACATTCATATTAAAAGTGATAGGGTCGATATCAATATAAACTGGAGTTGCACCTGCTAATACAATTACTTCTGCGGTAGCAATAAAAGAAAAGGCCGTTGTAATGACTTCATCACCTGTTTTAATTCCCAGTGACATCAGGGGCAATAAAAGTGCATCAGTTCCATTAGCGCAGGCAATTGCAAAGGGACTTCCTGTAAATTTTTGCAAAGCTTGCTCTAGCTCAACTACCTCAGGACCATTTATATATGCTCCATGGTCTAAGACTTTTTGAATTCTTTGATCAATGGAAGTTTTTAATACTTTGTATTGAGTTTTTAAATCTATAAACGGAATTTGCATGAAAATCTCCTTGTTGAAACTAAATTATTGCTCGACAGATATAATACTCTCATAGCAAAAATTAAAAATCTAGTGAGCAAAATTGGATACAGAACCGTGCTTCAATAAATTTATAATTAGTCTACAAGTTGTTTTTTAACAACTCTGTTTGATTTAAAGTTTTAATGTTAAAAATGTGTCAACCAAATTTTATTTATATGCTCTAACAATTGTGGCATATCAGATAATTTGATTGATGTTGGGCCATCACAAAGTGCTTGATCTGGGTTGGGATGACATTCAACAAAAATCCCATCAACACCAACTCCCATTGCTGCACGAGCAAGTGCTGGTGCTAAATCGCGAGAGCCGCCACTGGTACCATTATTTGCTCCAGGTCTTTGCGTAGAGTGTGTCATGTCCATTATTACTGGTTTTCCTAATTCTCTCATTTCAACCAATCCAGTCATATCGTTTATTAATCGATTATAACCAAATGTAGTGCCTCTCTCACATAATAAAATTTTATTATTACCAACAGCTTCGGCTTTCTTTATGATAGGTCCCATATCCCATGGAGCCATGAATTGACCTTTTTTAATATGCATTACTTTATTTGTTTTAGCAACTTCAACTACTAAATCAGTTTGACGACATAAAAATGCAGGAATTTGAATCACATCTGCAATTTCAGCAACAGCTTCAACTTGAATTGTTTCATGAACATCAGTTAAAAGCGCACAACCAACTTTTGATTTAATTTTATCAAGTGCAGATAACGCTTGTTTCAAACCAGGTCCCCTAAAGCTTCCAAGACTTTGACGGTTTGCTTTATCAAAACTACATTTTAAAATCCAAGGTATTCCCATTTGGGTGGTCACTTTTTTTAATTCTTGAGCTACTTCAATTACCATTCCTTCATCTTCGATGATGTCTGGACCAGCAAAAAGATTCCATTTTTTAAGCGTTCCCCACTCGAAATTTCCGTAGGGGGTATTCATTTGTACTGGTGCCACTGGTTGTAGTTTTTGAATCATAAAAAAACCTTTCAATTTATTATCTATCTTCATGTTTTTAGGGAGGGTGATTTTTCAATCACTCCGTATTATAACAAGAGCTATATAAACTTACAACATAGAAATCAAATCTTAATGTTAAAGGTGAACACCAAAAACTAATGTTGCCTCTGCCGTACCTGTATCTATTTTTTTGTCTTCAATATTTAATGCAGTTGAATCATTAAAAAAATTCAAAGATGAATAAAATTTATCTCCATTATATCCAAGACCTACTTTTACATTTAATCCATTAGTTGGAATAATTTTATTTATTTGATTGGAATTTATTAAATAAACTTGTTTCTGCTGACCGCCTGCAAAAATTAATTGTGTCGCTAAAAAAAAGTTATTAAAAACTAAAGCATAGGCTCCACCAAAACCCAGTTTCAAAGTCGTAAAATCACCTCTTTTAAAATCATGGATACTCGAATATATAGACATCAATTGATTTGGAATAAGAGTAGTGTCAGCATCTATGTGATGAATATCAAATCCGCCATAATAAAACCAAGTTCCTCCACTTTCTTTTTGCCATCCATTTTGCTCAAAACATGCAGATAATGAAAATTCCTCTGGATTTAAACTCCTAAAATACTGACCACCATAATGTTCAGTATGCATATCAGGTCTTTGCATATAACTGTCTTGTCCAACATACTGTGGGTCAATTTCAGAAGAGTTTTTAATGTAATATCCCTGATATTTTTGGTAATAAATATCAAAAGTATTTTGTTCTTTAAAAAAACGGAATTGATAATCTGCTCCCTTTGTTTCACCTTTAGATAAAATACTTTTTTCATTAGCCCTTGAAGCAAAACTTCCGCTCAAACTATAACCCAAATATGTTACGCCTACTAATAATCGTGTCACAGAATTGGGTTCATAATCTATTGAAGTAAGATTCTGATCTTTCTGATCACGAAACGTATTTTGTAGCGTTGCAGATATTATTCCAAATTTAAATGAGGGTTGGTTTTCACGGGGGGTAGACCACTTTGCACCTTTAGAAAGCGGAGAGATTAAAAGTAATAACAGATAAATTAAGACTAACCTTAAATGATCAGATAAAGATTTCATATATAATATAGAATACTTTGGACTAAAAACTATTCAACAATTAATTTTTTATAATACGGGGTGATTGAGAATGGCAATTTTCGGCTTTCAAATTAGAGGATTTATACGATTTATAAAATAATTATGTTCAATTTTTAAGACAAGTACAGATATCGCTGACAAAGTACTTAATTTTTTATAGTTACAACTTTGTATTACAGAAGAACCTAGACAAGAATTTTCAAAAGGAATAAAAATGTATAAGAAAAAATTGATTATAAAAAAAATAAATATAGTTTTTAATTTTATTCTAATCATTGCTGCACTTGTTTTATCATCCCCTTCTTATAGCGCTGAAACGCCAAGAATACCTGCTCACTTAATTGGTCTCTCACCGAATGCACCACGCTGGGAAACAAAATCAAAATCTTTTGAAAGTTTACAGTCCAGAAAATCATGGACTATTTTTACTCGTGATTTTCTTAAGAACAATGCAACTTCATTATTAAATGGTCCCAAAGATGTTACAACTTTTTGCAAACATTATTTTACATTAACTGAACTAGAACATAAATTAGATTTTTGGACTTATTTTATTTCTGCAGTTGTTCAACTCGAAAGTGATTTTAATATGACAACAAGTTATCACGAGTCTTCACTTGGTGATGATGAATTAACAAAAAGACCTGTGCGGAGTGAGGGGCTAATGCAAGTCTCTTACCAAGATAAACACTACCCTTTTTGTGATCAATTCAATTGGGAAGAAGATAAAAATAAAGAAATAAATGATCCAACAAAAACCATTTTTAATCCTTTTTTAAATCTTGCTTGCGGAATTGGAATCATAAATAATCTCGCGCAAAAAACAAATCATATTATATTACAAAACGCATACTATGATGTTTTAAGATATAGATCAAAACGGTGGGGTGAAGATCAATTACCAGTTGATAAAATCATCGCTTGGACACAGAGTTTGCCTATGTGTAAAAATCCGCAACCAACTCAACCTCCAAACCCTCCATTAGATGGATCACCCAATAATTCAATTCCAATTACCCAACCTCAACAACCAAACATTATCGAAAATAACTTTAATACATTTCCAATAGCTGATGAAAATTCAGATATTATTTTGGAAGATCTTTTCAAACATGAGACTATAATTTGAAATGAAGATTAGACTCCATGTCTAAATTACCATGAATAATACTTAGGCTGATAGCATTTTGGTTCAACTGTATTCTTACCTTCTGCTTGAGGAGGTGTGCAATAATATAGATCATTCATCCACCAAAATCCTTTTTTAACCCATACTGATCCGTCTTGATTTGCTCTATCAACAATTGACCAATGACCACAACTTGTAGTTAAAAATAATAAAATTATTAAAAAAATTTGCCTCATTACCAATACCCCTTCAAAAAATTCTAACTTTTAACTAAATCACAATACGAGTTTTAATTGAGCGATTTAATTTTTCGATTTCAGTTGCAACCCTTGTTGCTTCTGCTTTTTCTAAATCCATTACCATATAACCAATTGAGGCATCAGTTGCTAAATATTGACCCAAAATATTGGCTCCATTTTTTGATACTATATTATTAATTTCACCTAGAACACCTGGTTCATTTTTATGAACATTTAAAATTCTTCGACAACCTTTATGCACAGGTAAATCAACATTTGGAAAATTAACAGCACCAGTAGTTGAACCGTTTTTAATATATTGTGACAAACTAATAGCAACCTCAACACCAATGTTATATTGCGCCTCTTCTGTACTACCACCTATGTGAGGAGTTAAAATCACATTTGACATTCCTTGAAGTGGTGATTGAAATTTTTCTTTATTTGAAGCCGGCTCCAACGGAAACACATCAATCGCCGCACCGGCAATATGCTTTTCTTTTAGTTTTGCAACGAGAGCATCAATCACAACCACCGTTCCACGGCTGGCATTGATTAAATAAGATGAAGGCTTCATCAGAGTGAGTTCTCGTTCACCGATCATATCTTTTGTTTGTGCAGTTTCTGGAACATGCAAACTTACAAAATCTGCTTGCGATAAAACATCTTCAATGGTGGACATTGCGATTGCATTACCAAGAGGAAGTTTTTTAACAACATCAAAAAAGATCACTCTTAATCCTAATGACTCTGCAAGTACGCTCAGTTGACTTCCTATGTGGCCATATCCAATGATACCTAATGTTTTACCACGAACCTCTCGTGATCCAACTGCTGATTTTATCCACTCACCTTTATGCGCACCTGAATTTCTATCTCCAAGTTGACGAGACAAAGCAATAATTTCAGAAATTACAAGTTCAGCAACACTTCTAGTATTGCTGTAAGGAGCATTAAACACCGGTATACCTAAGTGATTTGATTTTTCTAAATCTACTTGATTAGTACCTATACAAAAAGTTCCGATAGCTAAAAGATGATTGTTAAGTTTTAAAAAATATTCAGTTAAATTTGTCTTTGAGCGAATTCCCAAAACTTGAAACTCTTTACTTAATTTTATTAATTCTGATTCATCAGGAGAATGGGATAATAAAGTTACTTGAAAACCCTCGGACTCTAATTTTTCTTTTGCAACTTCATGAATAGCTTCAACTAATAAGATTTTAACAGGTGGATGATTAGTCATTTTAATTTTCCTTAATAAAAAATTAACTGAGTAGTTAACTTTACGCTCAATTTTAAATTTACACCTATAATAACTTAAACTTTAGTCCAGTTCATCTTATAAATAATTAAATTAAAATGTAACATCACGCAAAAGCACTAGTGAAAATTTCTTACTCCATGCATCCTGTATGTATGGTTATAAATTCCAAAAAAAATAATTATGTTTTACTCCTAGTCGATGATGATCAATTAATTTCACAAAGTATAAAAACAATAATGCCACCAGAGTGGAAAGTTGTTACTGTACAAAATCCTGATGACGTAAACTATACTTTTCCATTTCACGCAGCATTTATTGATATGCATTTAACAGGAAATATAAATATTGCTCCTGGTTTAAAAATTGTCGAAAAATTAAGAAAATCTCATCCACTCTTAGAAATCTATGCGATTTCAGGTAACTTAAGCATTGAACTCATGGAACAAGGTCTCGCTGCTGGAGCACAAAAATTTTTTGCAAAACCACTAGTCGCAGAAGAAATATTGAATCAACTTTCTAAAGTTGAAGCTCTTGTTCAAATTCGAAATGTAGCTCATCAATCTCAAAGTTATAATTCTGCTAAATGGATTGGGCATTCAAATGCCTCAGAAAATATTCGTAAACAAATTGCAAATCTCAGAGGCGAACATGGTCCAATTTTAATTGAAGGAGAATCTGGATGCGGCAAGGAGGTCACTGCTAAATTACTTCATAACCAAGAATCACTTCGACCACTAATTTCAATCAATATCGCAAGCATACCTGAAAATCTTTTTGAGTCCGAATTATTTGGACATATGAAGGGGGCTTTTACTGGTGCAGATCAAAATAAAATTGGCATCATCGAAGCCGCGCAAGATGGTGACTTATTTATTGATGAAATTGAAGCTCTACCATTGAATTTACAAGCTAAACTTTTGCGTTTCTTAGAATCTGGCGAAATAAAAAAAGTTGGCGCAAAGGAATCTCAACTGATTAATTGTAGAGTGATTTGCGCTTCCAATCGCAACTTACTTGAAATGGTTAAAAATAAAGAGTTCAGAGAAGATTTGTATTGGAGAATTGCTGGAAAAAAAATTACATTACCCCCTTTACGTGACAGATTAGAAGATATTCCAATACTAGCAGATTACTTTCTTCAGTCTGAAAAATTAAAGCGAAATAAAAGTTTTGCTCATGAATCCATAGAACTCATGAAAAAATATAGTTGGCCAGGAAATGTCCGAGAATTAAAAAGAGTTTGTGAACAAATTTTAATTTCTTCACCACTTCCCATAATAAGACCTGTTGATATTAAACCTATGATAATTTCAAATTCTGCAGAGAATGATTCTGTAACTGGCCAAATAGATTTTACATTGGGATTTGGAGAAATCATCAATCGGCATGAAGCATCAGTTATAAAAATGGCTCTTTTAAAATGCGGAAGCGATGTAGAAAAAACCGCCGATTTCTTGCAAATATCAAAATCTAATTTGTATAAAAAAATAAAAGACTATAATATCACATAACAAAGGAGACTTTGATATGAATATGATTGATGGCGCTTGGTATAGTGAAGTCTATCGTCAAACGGTTTTTATTGTCTTAGCTTTTATTTTTATTTCAGGATTTATAGTTTATTTTTTTAGAAACAAAAATCATTATTTTATAGCCTCGTGGGCAAGTATTAAAAGTTGGTTAATAGCAGCACCATTACTCTTTGGTGCATTAGGTTTACCAAGCCCATTTCCATTAATAACTCTTACTTTGCTAGCAATTTTCGGCGCAAAAGTATTTTTTCAAATTTTAGGAATGTACCATCGCTCTTGGTTTGTTTTAATTTGCTACTTTGGAATATTTTGGTTAGCATATTGTGTTCATACAAATCAAATAGAGCATTACAATTTAGCACCAATGATTGTGCTAGGACTTAGCTTATTAGTTCCCTTGATTCGAAATAATTTTAAATGGATGATTCAATATATTTCTTTAACACTTTTGGCCTTTGCGTTTATGGGCTGGTCTTTTATGCACACAGGTTTAATTTTAAAATGGGAAAGTGGAATCTACCAATTAATGTATTTAATTATTCTAACAGAATTTTGTGACAATACTATATTTGCAATTAATCGATATGTTGGAAAAACTAAAATAGTTGACGGAATAAATCCAAAACGAACCGTTGAGGCCACTGGTATTTCTATAATTCTTACTCTTATTTTGGCCTTTGCAATGAGGCATTTATTACCCGCAGGTGCCGAAAAATTTTGGCTTTCATCTGGATTAATTGCAGCAATTGGTGGTGGTATTGGAGATCTTATTATGACAGTTGTGCGCCGAGATCTTGGAATCAGAGATTATGGAGCCTTTATTATTGGTAGAGGAGACTTTCTCCAAAGAATGGACCGCCTTATTTTTGTTGCACCAATTTATTATTATTTTATGAAATACTATGAATCGCAGTTATAATTGCACGAATTCAGAAATTTAAAATTTAATTTATCTCTCAACTTGAGTTTATAAAAATAAGAGAAATTTATATTATGAAAAAATGGAACTACGACAACGATCAATGGACAAAGCTTCCACATTATTTAAAACATCTACCTTTATTTACTCGCCATGTGGATGTTACAAGCTTTTTAGTAAGATGCCTTTGGGCCGTTATTTTAAAGGGTTGGTTTTTTCGATTGTATATTCGGCTAAAAGTTAAAGGGAGCTTCAAAGAAGTTTATAAAAAAAATCCTCGATTATTAATCATCTCAAATCATGCAAGCCATTTAGATGCAGTTGCCATTGCAGCAGCTATTCCTTTTCGATATTGGATGAGTTTATACATTGCTGCAGCTAAAGATTATTTTTTCTCAAATTTTTTATTTACTTTTTTTTCTCAACATTGCCTCGGAGCTATTCCCATCGACCGGAAAGATAAAAAAGGGGAAGCTATTTATTTGTGTATCAATTTATTGAGTCACCTTGAGCGGATCTGGTTAATTTTATTTCCTGAAGGAACACGAAGTAAGGATGGTTACATTCATGAATTTAAAAGAGGAGTATCAATTTTTGCAGAAAAAACTGATACACCAATTTTATTTTTATATTTAGAGGGAAACTCAAACCTTTGGCCCAAGGGACGTATTTTTGCCGTCCCTGGTTCTTTAACGATTCATGTCGGTCCCGTTCAAAAAGCTGCACCTATAGATGTTGTAGCTAAGAATTATCAAGCCTGGGTAAATAAAATCAATCCTAATGCATTTGCAGAAAACTTTCTAAGTTCAAACAAAATAAAAAGCGACAGCGATTCAACAACTCAATCAAATGAAAACACTATTTCTGACGTTAATGATTTTAATTAAAATCTGATAATCTTTATTTGTATCCGCTTACAACAATTCAAATTTAATATTTTGTTTACTTTAGTTTAGTTTAGTTTAGGGAGGGTATAGAAGTAACAACTCCCAAGTTTATTAAATCATCAAAAATTTTAATTAAAGTATCGTAAGAACTCTCTGAATCAAAATTTATTCGAACAATTCCATTAGTATGAAATGTTTGATTAAAAACTGAATCAAAGAATTCAGAATTCTTAGAGGCTTCTATTACTAAACTCTCCGTATGATACATATAATAAGTACCACTCACTACAGCAATTATTTCATCCCAGAAATAATTTTTAAATTGAAAATGTTTATCGAAAGTTTTATGATTTACTTTTGATTCCAATGCTAAGGCAGTTATAATTCGCGGAACAAATCCAACAAATGATAATGCAAATCCTATATTACTAAATTCTACTTTTTGTTCTTCACTTTTCAATTGTAAATTTAGTTTATCCATAAAATCTTTTATTTTTTTATGATTATAAGTATAAATACTATTCTTAAATAGATGACAACTATTTGAGTTCGCTATTTTTTTAAGTTCTTTGCGTGAACCAGGAAAATCAACATTTGAATTCTCTGTTTGTAAATCAGAAATTATTTTAAGTTTATCGTTAGGACAAATTTTGATTGAAAACAAATTACCAGAGTTAATAATTAAAAAAGAATTGGATTTTTCATCAGCTGAAGAAACTTCATTTGGCTGAATGAGTACGTATGAATTGATTTCAAAAGTAACAAAGTGAGGTAAATTAAATTGTGAAATTAAATCTTCTAAATCTTCTCTTGAATTCTGGTTTTCAATAATACCATCACCTAATTTTCTTGTATTTACATGTAATTCTGAATTTGATTCAGGATTAACTTTTCTTAAAAGTGTCATGATAATTTCATGAAAAAGAGCTCTCCCTTGGATTTCAATATTACCAGTATCTGTAAATTTGTCTGTTTGAACCCATACCTCATCTATCCAATTAATCATTCCTTGAGCGGTTTCAACAGGTGCTGCTGTAGATGGATTTGCTAATTGATTCAATAAACATGGAACATAATACCAATGTATATCTGAGTAAGTTTTTTCTAATGCTTTTGCAAACTTTGGTAAACCTCCTTTTTCAATATTTCGAAATAATGGGGTTAAATATTTTTTATAAACTTCATTCTGAAGTGGATTTTTATCTTTATAAAATTCAAGTGGCTTATTTTGACAAAAATTATTACCACCACTAGAGCTATTTCCGGTTTCAATTCCGTAGGATTTTTGAAAGGAAGCCAAAGTAATAATTGATAAAACAATTTTGACAAAAGTTAAGCTATTGATACTTAGATTGTTTAATAATTTCATTAATTTCTCCTTGACTGAGTTATAGCCAGAAATATAACTGCAATTAGCACACCGCGCTATATTAATTTTATTAAAATATTAATATTTTTTTAATATAATATTAATAAATATGACTAACATACTAGAATTTAATGATTATCGAAAATGGATAAAAGTAAACATTTCCGAAAACAAAGCCCGTTGGGGTCTACAAACTAAGCTTTCCCAAGTAGCTGGCTGCCAACCAGCTTACCTTACTTTAGTCTTAAAAAATAAAACCCATTTAACTATTGAGCAGTTATTAAATATTTGTCACTTTTGGAATTTATCAGAACATGAAATTGAGTACGCGCTACTCTTACAACAACTAAACAAAGCTGGTACAGAAACATTACGCAAATACACTCATAACAAACTAGATAGCTTAAAAAAAAATCTCACTGATATTTCTGAACGTTTAAAAAAAACAAAAATCCATGAATCCTCAACTGAGAGCACTTATTATTCATCTTGGCATTGGAGTGCGATACATATTTTATTAACGATTCCCGAATACCAAACAAGCTTTTTAATTGCACAACGATTAAGGTTACCAGAAGATTATGTAATTTGGATTTTAGAAAAACTATTCGAATTTCAACTTATCCAAAAAGAATTTTCTAAAAATAAAATCACATGGAAATTTAAAAGTGGTGATATTCATATTTCAAAAAATTCACCACTTTTATCTGTTTATCATCAACACTGGAGACTTAAAGCAATTGAAGATTCATGCTCTCCATTTAGTGATTCAATACATTTTACAAGTGTGTATTCGTTAAGTCGAAATGATTACGAAAAAATTAAAATTCAACTTTTAAAATTAATTGAAAACCTTCAACAACAAATTACAGTTTCTCCCTCAGAAGAAATTGCTACTCTCACATTAGATTTTTTTAAAGTTTGATGATAAATAAAAATCTAGAAACGTACAGACTTAATCATAAGTAGTTAATACGGCTGATTGAAAATCAGCCGCATCAAACAATAAAATAATTGCTTATGATTATGTATGATATAATCGCGAAGCGATCAGACTTAATCATATGCAATTATTTGCATGATGAGGAGATGATATGAACACTTTCATCCCATGGCCAAGCCCAGTTAGTATCACCCGTTGGATTTGATGAAATTAGGGCTTCAACTTGGCAATTTTCGGCTTTGATTTGGTAACCTTCAAATTTACCATTACTAATACGGCGAAGACTTAGAATTTTTCCAGAATTTTTTAATGTTCGAATAACTTCTTTATCTTGAACTAAAAGAGTCAAATCAGTTGTTGGATTATTTAAACTTGCGACTGCATGTAAAATTAAGCCAATGTTTATTAGCAATAAAATTAACAATTTTTTCATTTTATTCCTCCGTTTACTAGAATCCTCTCTTTGGTCAATAAAAACCGTCAATTCAATTAAATTTATTTATGGTATTACTGTTAATTATTCTAAATTAAAATCACATAGTTTTTATCTTGAATCTTTAATAATAATTCCATCTACTTTATCTTGCGTTAAAAACTAAAATTAATAATACCTTAATATCAAAGTTTTAATAAAAAAATTTTCTATCTGAGAACATTTTAAACCTAATAGCTTACAAAGCCACTTTTTGTTAATATCCACTCAGATACCATTCATTGGAAAATAAGGGAAACTAATCCCACCAAATTTAGAACGGTATCCATCTAATTTTATTTTTAAAATTAAAAAGGAGATATAATGTTTAAATTATCAATAATGATATTAACAATTTTGGTTGGATTAAACTCTCAAGCCGTGAATAAAGAATCTAAACTCCTCTGCTATCCTGGGTCAATTATGTCATATTCATTTAAAGATAAGGTGTTGTGGTTAACTGTTCAAGGTACTATTGAAAAAAATGGAGACAACCTCATTGTTGATTTCAAATCTAATCTTACTCATATTGGTGGTGATAAAAATAATTATAATGATGTCTTAACTAATCCAAGTAACTACACTTATAGAGAATTAAATGCTGTCGAAAAAGTAATGGCTAATAATTTACTATCTAAAGAAGTAGCCTACGGAGGAAAAATTTTAATGAAACGGTTATATAATGAGGATTTAGTTACTGAATTTACGAAAATTGATATTTACGAAAATCCTGAAAATGTAAAAGAGTTCTATATGGTTAAATCTGATAGCGATAAATCATTTTATTATGAATTAAAAGATGGAACATCAGTGTTTTCCCAAGGAATTAATTTTTCAGATAAAGTCGGTCCTTGTAAAAAATAAAAATAAAATGCCGTATATTATTAAGTCTTGACCGCTTTATTTATTTATATCTGGCTAATCAAAAACAATGATTTTATTGTTTGTTGGTAGATAATTTTCAATGAACTTGTAATAAATAAAAAACCCATTTTCAAAACGAAAATGGGTTTTTTTTAAATTCTTAATTATATTTTTAAATTAATTAATTAAGTTTAATTACTTAAAATCAAACTTATCTTGGACCGCGTCCACCGCCGCCGCCGAAACCACGACCGCCACCGCCGCCGCCACTTCTATTTCCGCCGCCTCTACCGCCGCCGAAACCACCACGACCGCCGCCACCTTCACGTGGAGCCATTGGTTTAGCTTCGCTAACATTGATAGCTCTTCCAGACTGCTCAGTTCCATTTAATTTTGAAATAGCAGCTTGAGCTTCTTCATCTGTTGACATTTCAACAAATGCAAAACCTTTACTTCGACCTGAGTCGCGATCAGTTACAATTCTTGCTGATTCGACAGTTCCGAAAGATGAAAAAAGATCAGCTAAGCTTTGATCGTTCATCGAATAAGATAAATTTCCTACATATATTTTTTTTCCCATGGTTCCTCCATTAGAATTGGGCGCCGCTAAAGAGAACCTAGCCTGATGGCTTTTACTCAAGATCGACTTTGTTGCACTTGCACTTTTAACTCGATTATTTAAAAAATCCTAGAATAAAATGCATAATTTAATGCGCAATTTACATTTAACACTCCGCCCTAGATATCATTAAATAAAGGAAAGTTTCCTCATCTTCCACATCAAATGACTGATATATGGTCGACGAGATTCACCCGTCGCTACCATTAAAAGTTTTGTGATTTTTAAGTTTTTAGAATCAGTATATAGTAAAATTAAAAGTTCTTTTAAGTAATTTGTATTTAGAGTCACGTAATTATCAGTCCCCACTCCTAAGGAAACATTCTTTTTTTCCCACCAAGAAAACGGGTGATCTTTATAATCTTGAAACTTACCTGTCAGTTTATTATTTGATGATGGCAATGCTATTAATGAAACACCTTTATCAATCATTCGATTTAAAACATCGTGCTGATAATGTTCAACCTCTCTTGCTGTATGAAATTTAGCTTTTAAAAACAATGTTGTTTCTTTTTCAGTGAGTTGAGCTCCTCGTAATAACTTATCACAGACAGATCTATTTCCACCCCAATCAAGATCTAAAAGTTCTTTATAAATTTCTGATCCAATTATTATGGCTTCTTGTTTTTTATTTTTTTCTATAACTCTTTGAAAAATTCTATGAAAATAAAAATTTGGATTTATACCCAAACTTATACCATGTTCAAGGGTATCAATATGCCAAATATTCATGGCATTATCTACAGCTTGAATTCCTTTTTTTAAAGTATGCCAAGTTTCACCATGGTGGGATCTTATTTTAAAACCTCGATATTGTAATTTTCGAAATCCTGCACGCATTTCATTAAAATGCTCTTTACGATACAGTTCCATTTCACTACCTACAGTATCCACATCAGTCATACATTTTTCTAAATCGGGGTATCGTTCTAACATAGAAACTAATGTATTTACTTGATCTAAAAAGTGCTCTTGACGAGATGTAAATTTTGATGAATCAAAAGAATTAGATTCTTTTCTAAATGATGGCGAAAGAATAAATTCAAAGTCAGGACGCTCTTTTTTAAAAGACATAAATCCATCATACAAACCCAAAATAACATCCTCAGATGAAACATCATCAGCTCCAGGAATTTGTTCAGATGAGTTTGATGAGGCTCTTGATAAAGTAAACTTAAGTCGTATTTTACCAATATTATATTTATGATAAAGTTCATGAGCCATATGATAAGCTGACTCTTTATGGGCTTCTCGGTCTATTAAAATTAGTTTTGCAAGATAAAGTACTTTTAGATAAGTATCAAAACCTTCACCCTCCCTAAGAGCTATAAGATTTTCAACATCCTGACTTTTACGTATTGGTAAAGCATCATCACCATAAACTTCTTTTATTTTTCTCTCATAAATTTTTTTATTTGGCCCATCTAATAACTTCATTAGTCGTGGATAAATAAACTCACTTGTGAGAGATCCGGTGAGATGAATGTGTTCTTCATTAAATTTAATGGGAAAATGTTTAAAGAATTCAAACATTGCTTTTGAAAAAATATGGTCAAGTAATGTATTTATTTTTATTAGATCTAACTCAAAATCATTTAGCAGTTTTCTAAACTCTGAAACTGCTTGAAAACAGGAGTTATTTTTTTCTTTCATATCACTTGATAAAAGAAGATCTATGGTATCCATTAATGTAATACCATTAGTTTCACTCACTATCGCTGTAATATATTTAGTTAAATCTCGAATTAATTTATCATGGGGACTTAATGACATTTAGTACTTCCTTGCTTTTACTATCCTGCTTTTGATTTTTTATTTGACTCAAAATATTCAAGCCAGATTTCTGGAAATTCATTTTGATTGGGATCCATTTCAAAATTCGGCAACCATCGAGGAGTTTTTGGTTCTGATCTTAGTTTCATTCCAGCTTCATGGAGTGTTTTATTTGCTTTCTTCTGATTACATCCACGACAACATGAAACTAAGTTTGACCAATTTCGTGGACCATTATTTGACAATGGAATCACGTGATCCAAAGTCAATTCCTTAAAACTTAACTTAACGCCACAATATTGACATGAATATTCATCTCGTAAATAAATATTTTCCCTGCAAAATCGGACTTTCCTTAAATGTTTTGGATAAATATATTTTTTTAATTTTAAAACACTGGGAAGTTGTAATAAATTTTTTGCAGTTTTAATATGTAAGTTATGAAACTCCAAAATATCCACTTTGTCACAAAACCATAAAACCATTGCTCTTTCCCATGATAAAATACGAATAGGCTCAAATGATGAGTTCAATAATAAAACATCCTTAAATTTTTTTAGTCCCATATTTGCGATAAGCCCTCCCAAACTCTAAGTGAAGACTTTACTTATATTTATATTTCATCTTATTCTTTGCTATTCTGCAAGACACTCTTGTAACCAGACTAAAGACTGGTGATTTAATTGAGTTTAATTCATAAATATTTAAAAATATATTTCAATTTGAAACAAAATCAGTGCCACTTTTTATTGAGATAAAATCCTAAATTTACATATGTATATATAATTAAGAGTATAAAAAATAATTTATTTAATTATTAAATATTTTTATCTAAATGATATGAAGGAATGTTTAATTGATTTAAAAATACAATTCCTTTAGACTGTCTTGGGCTGCTTACATCAAGGGTTTTTGTTCACTCATGAGAGAGCGCTACATTAGAAAGAAAGACAACAAGGAGACAAACCCTATGGGTAAAAAATTATATGTAGGCAACTTGCCTTATTCTATTAATGATGAAAAATTAATGCAGTACTTTTCAAGCCATGGACAAGTACATTCAGCTAAGGTAATCACAGATAGAGATTCTGGTAGAAGTAAAGGTTTTGGTTTTGTAGAAATGTCATCTGATCAAGAAGCTACAAATGCAATCGAATCACTACATGGTAAAGAATTTGAAGGCAGAAGTATAAATGTATCTGAAGCTCGCGAATCAGAAGGTGGTCGCGGCGGCGGCGGCTTTAGAGGAGGCAACCGTGATGGTGGCGGCTTTAACAGAGGTGGTGGCCGAGGAGGATTCGGTGGCGGAGGACGCGGTGGTGGCGGCGATAGAGATCGCGGCGGCAATGGCGGAGGAAGAAGATATGGTTCTTCTGATGATAATTAATTTTAAATTATTAAAAATGAAATAAACAAAAAAAGCTGTCATAATTATGACAGCTTTTTTTTCATGATCATTCAAATATCCAGTAAATATTTAAACAAGCGTTCAGACTTAATCATGAGCAGATTTTATGAAAATACAAACGAAAGTTTGGATTTTCATAATAAGGGGTGATTCTAAATCACCCCCAATAAACAAGAAAATAAATGCTCATGATTATGTCTGATATAATCGCGAAGCGATCAGACTTAATCATGAGCATTTATTCTACGAATAATATAAATTCAGAATCAGTAATACTGGAAATTTTAAATTCATTTTCATCCTCAATTGAAACGCCATCACCCTCTTCAATATTTAAATTATTTAATTTTAAATTACCTTTTATAAGCTGAATCCATGCTTTTTTACTTCCGGTCCTTGTCATTGAAAACAATATTTCTCTAGTTGCTTTCAATCGTGAAGCATAGACTTCCATGTTTTGGTTTATCTTTAAAGAATTTTCTCTGCCATCAGGAGAACTTATCAAAACAAGATTTTGTTCATACTCTAATTCTCGTAAATACGACTTCTGACTGTAACCTGGTTTTAAATTTAATTGATTTGGCTGAACCCATATTTGTAATAAATGAGTATTCCCTTCATTCAAAGGATTACTTTCTGAATGGTAAATACCAGAGCCTGCAGTCATCACTTGAACCTCACCAGCTCTTAAAACTTGCGAATGATTTAAAGAGTCTCTATGTTCAATTGCACCTTCAATGAGGTAAGTTATGATTTCCATATTTCGATGTCCATGTGTTGGAAATCCTGCCTTTGCATCAATGTAATCATCGTTAATAACTCTCAGAGAACCAAAACCCATAAAATTTGGATCATAATAATCTGCGAATGAAAAAGTGTGATATGTTTTCAACCAGCCGTGATCCGCAAAACCACGACTAGCTGATTTTCTTAACTTTATCATTTTTGTAAAACCTTTTCAAATCTATCACGATATGCAAATCCAAGAAAAGCTTGCATAATCAAAATAGCTAAACCCATTATAAATCCATCTGGAGCCAGAATTGTGTGAAATAAAAATATTTGAATTACAATAGGAGAAAGAATAACCAGGGCCAAAGGAACAAATCGGCCCGATAATAACATTAAACCACATATTACCTCAGTGCCCTTTAATACTGGAAAAAAGTAACTTGCTTTCATTAACCCCATCATAAAACCTAAAGCAGGTTCAGCAAGTGGTGGCTGTGGAATAAATTGTAAAAAACCATTTAATCCAAATATAAAAAATATTAATCCTAAAATTATACGAACTCCAGTTGTAGCTTTATTCATTGTTAAACTCCTTGTTGGTTATTTTAATTAATACCTATTTTAAATCTTTATATTATTAACATCTCAAAACTAAGACTAACTTATAGTTTTAAAATTGATAAGATGGGTTTAAATAGACTTAAATTCCCAAATATGGGATAATATATAAATGTATGATTTAAATGAAATTTTATCCTTTACTCAAATTGTAAAATCAGGTGGTATACATGCTGCTTCTTTAGATTTTGGGACACCAAAATCCACTTTAAGTAGGCACCTCCAATTACTTGAAAAAAGATTAGGATTAGTTTTAGTTCATAGAACTACAAGAAAAATAAAATTAACTTCCGAAGGTGAAAAATTTTTTTATCGTACTCAGCTTTTATTTAAAGAATTAAAAGAGGCCGAACAAGAAGTTAAAGAAAATCGAACTGGCTTATCCGGATTAATTAGGCTAACGGCTCCTTCGGATTTTGGAACTCATACTTTAGCACAACCTATATCTGAGTTTTGCAAACAATATCCAAATATTTCCATTGATTTGGTATTAACTGATAAGTATATCGATATAATTAAAAATGGGATTGATTTAGCAATTCGAATTGGTTCTCTTCAAAACTCAAATTTTAAATTTAAAAAAATATCTATTGCTCCAATGTCACTAGTTGCTTCACCAGATTATTTAAATTCAAATTTAAGACCAAGCTCAATAGAAGAGTTAAAAAAGTTAAATTGTATTCTTTTTACACCACAAAATAGATTATTACCATGGGTCTTAACTAATGGAATAAATAAAATTAAATTTTCTCCAGTTGAAATTAAATATAAAGCTTCAAATTTATCTACATGTTTAGAATTTGCTAAACAGGGATTAGGAGTAACTCTTGCCCCACAATCAATGCAAAAAATATCTATATCAACTGGTGAGCTAGAAAAAGTTCTCCCCTATTGGCATTCAGAAGTTCAACATTTAAGTTTGGTTTGGCCCTATCAAATCGAACCACCAAACCGCGTAAGACTATTGATTGATTATCTTACAGAAAAGCTGAAATCCTAATTAAGGCTCCATAGAAGTATCAATTCTAGCCATTTTTATTGCTTTTTCATTTTTTTACTCAAGAAAAATGTTTTAAAAAAATCCTTATAGAAAATTTTTTACAAATCATCTACTTAATAAACATTATAAGTGCAATTGGCAAAATTCTTAAATTAAGACGATATCTTTTATAATTTGTATGATAAATTTAAATGAGTAGTTTTTGTTGATATTAAAATCAACTTTCGTAAAAGTAAATTTTAAGATTGGAGGATTTATGGACACTCCGGCAAACTTAAGAATTATGGAATCTTCGGCTGAGGTAAAATCATTTATTTATCAACAAATACAAGACTTAGAACCATTTATTACCTCTCGTGGTAGTATTGCGGTCATCTCAAAAAAAGATGATCCAGATGTTTTAGCAAACCCTGATCTTTATAAAATTATTATTACAATTAAAGAAGATCAAGGTGTCATGGAAGAACACGGATTAAGTTTGAACGTGTATGAAGCAATCATCATAGCAAAGAATAAATTGTTTAACAAACTCTCGCAAATGTATGATGAAGTTGTGTCTCAAAATGATAGAACAGCTCAAATTGAACACGCCAAACAAAGTATAAAACATTAATATTAAATATTTAATAAGGAATCTGAAATACAATCTATAACTATATCTTTAAACTCTTACCGGCCTGGAGATATATGACAACAATTAGTATAGAAACTAAAGAAGGAAAATCTTTTGCTGAAAATAAACTAAGTCTGATTGAGAAAAGTACAGCAACAGATTTAAAGCTATATTATATTCACAATTGTCAGCTTAACTCTGTAAGATTTTAAACGTAGCTGCTCGGGAGAGTCTATCATGGATACTCTCCCATAGCTCACCAACTTGAGAATTTAGTTTTATACAAATAATAATATCTGAATTTTCTTCGCAACACTCGCGCATCTTAGAGTAAAGTTCTCGAGCCGCAATCACCGGAGATTCATTTAAATTTAGCAAAGAATATTTTTCAAAATTATTACCAGTAGAATTCTTTAATAATTCAATAATTTTTAAATGTATTCTATTAATAGAATTTTCTTTATACTTATCAATCTGTATTTTAATTTGATGACTTTTTAGATTGTTGTTTTGATCGGTATTTTGCTTGTTCATTTGAATTTTATTTTTAGTAAACTCTGATATATTTATAAGCTCTGATCCAATTTCATTTTCACTACTCTCTAAATATTTAATTAAATGATTCTCTGAGACCCACAAGATAGGGATCGCTGGCATATAATGGTGTTCAACTTGTCCTGGGGCTAATATTTTTTTATTCTTTCGACCATCCTCAAATTCTATTTTAACTTTAGTGGTATCTGAATAATATTTTAAACTCGCTTCTATTTGATTTTGAGTAATACTGCCTAATCTTAAAAAACTTATCTTAATATTTTTTGGTTTTTCAAAATCATCAACATTCACAGCAATAATAGTTGATTCAATACCAAATTCACTTGCGCCACCTTCAACTACAGATACTTGACCAGAAAACTCTTGCTCCACATGCTTTGCTTGGGTTGGACTTGTTTTTCCAAATAAATTTGCACTTGGTGCTGCAAATGGCTCACTCAATTGATTTAATATATCAAGTGCTACTTTATGGTTTGGACAACGCAAACCCACTGTTGTTAATCCAGAAGTGATCAAATCTGAAACTTTAACTTTCGGAACAACCAAAGTTAGGGGACCTGGCCAAAATTTATCAGCTAATAAATCATGTATGATACTCCAATTTGCAGAATATAATTTTGCTTGTTCTTTGTTTTTTACATGAACAATAAGTGGGTCAAAAAAAGGTCTTTTTTTTGTTTCAAAAATTTTTTTTATTGCTGCATCATTTGAAATAATTGCAGCTAAACCATAAACAGTCTCTGTCGGAATAGCTACAACTTCTCCCTGAATTAATTTTTTAACAGCTTCATTTTTTGAAACATACATTGAACAACTCCACTGTAAAATAAGTACTTTTTTCAAATAAGCACTTTTGTGAAACTCTAACATAATATTAATTTATTCTCAAAAAAATTAAACTATTTTTTTACTAACGCAAGTTCAGAGATAAATTATTTTTCATAGACAGATATATTAATTGTTAATAGGATTTTAAAAGTGGTTATTGTGTGCGCTCCAAACCTAAGGACTAATTCAATTATGGCAACTTCATTTAAAGAGACCCTAAAAGCCTTTAAACATCCAAAAATGTTATATTTATTTATTCTAGGTATGTCCTCTGGGCTTCCGTTTGCACTAACACTCGGAACTCTTCAGGCATGGATGACTGAACCAACTGTCAATGTAAGTCTAAAAACTATTGGACTATTTGCATTTTTAAGGCTCCCCTTTTCTTTAAAATTTATGTGGTCTCCTCTTATGGATCGTTATACCTTTCCTTTTTTAGATCGCCGCCGAGGTTGGGTCGTTATCTCACAATTTTTATTAATAGTAGCTCTTATTGGAATGTCCATGGTCCAACCTCAAGAACAAACTCTCTTACTAATGATATTAGTTTTATTTTGTAATATTTTTGGAGCCAGTCAGGATATAGTTTTAGATGCGTACAAAAGAGAAGTTTTATCTAATGAAGAATTAGGGCTTGGCTCTGGTATTTTTGTTAATGGGTATCTTTTATCTTTTAGATTTATTTCTGGAGCAGGGGCAATTTTACTTTCAAAATACATAAGCTGGAACTCTGTTTACCAAGTAATGGCTGTTCTAATGTTTTTATTTTTAATAGCAACTCTAAAAGCACCTAAGTGCGAACAAGCAAGTGAACCTCCTAAAAATTTAAAAGAAGCTTTTTTACATCCCTTACAAGAGTATTTTAGTCGCGAAGGAGCATTAACTATTTTAGCTTTTATTATATTATACAAAATTGGCGACAATATGCTTTCAACGATGACCATTCCTTTTATTTTAAAATCTGGTTTTACAAAAGAAGAGTTTGTTGCAATATCAAAAGTTTGGGGACTAATATCTGTTTTGATTGGTGGGCTAATTGGTGGACTCTTTGTTCATCGATTTGGAATTATTCGCTCTCTTTGGATTATGGGTTTTCTTCAAGCTATTTCAAATGCTACTTTTGCGATACTTGCAGAGGCAGGGAAAAGTATTCCTACACTCATTGGTGTCATCGGCTTTGAGAATTTAACTGGGGGGATGGGAACTGCAGCATATGCAGCATTTATGGCGTCGGTTACTAATACAAAGTTTACTGCAACTCAGTATGCCCTCCTATCTAGTTTGATGGCTATACCTGGGATAATTTTTGCATCTCGAACTGGTGGTTTAAGCGAATCATTAGGATGGACAAACTTTTTCCTTTTCTGTACTGTAGTGGCAATTCCTGGAATGTTTTTGATTCCTTTTTTATACAAAGAACCAGAAAAATTTCAGTACAAAATAATTAAAAATGCGATCATAGGCTTAACATTACTTGGTGGTATTTATGCCACTACTATGAGTATAGTTGATTTAGTAAAATTATTCTTTCCTGAATCAGCTTAAATAATTTTAGCATTAAAGAGAATATATGTCTGAGGCCAGTAAAATATGAATACAAAAATAGTTCGTATTCGGAGAATTAAATTTTTAGTTTTTTTTACAGATATATTACTATTATTGGTTTCACTTTCTTTGGCCTACTCTATCCGATTTGCCTCACCAATTACTGAGGCTTTTAATCATTTATTTATATATTTAACTTCCTTCATATCTTTATGTTGTTTGTATATTTTTGGTACATATGATATGCACAATGAGGAAAACTTTCAATCCATTATATTTAAACAAATTATTTCAATTTCGACATCTTCACTAATTAGTGTAGGTTTTGTTTATTTATCTCGAACAGAAATCAGTGGATTACTTGGACGAGGTGTCTTTTTATTTGGAAATACAATCTATATTTTTATTTCAATATTTTATAAGTATTTTGTTTATAAACATTTAAAAAGCATAAAACAAAAATGGAACTGGTTTGCTTTTGGTGAATCAAAAATATTAGATCGTCTCAATAAGGATTGCTCCTCAGGAGTACAACTGGGATCAATAAAAGTTTATCCAACCTCTGGCGATAATCTTTCTGATAGTAGTCAAATATTATCGCAACTTGAAAATTCTTGGAGCGGAATTATACTAGCTTCCAATTCAAAATTAGATCAAAAAATTTCAACTCTTTTACTGCACAAAAAATTAAGCGGTGAACCCGTAACTGATTTATTTCAATTTTATGAAAAGTTTTTTTATAAAGTACCTGTTTTTTATATTGATGACCGTTGGTTTTTATCAATTGATGGTTTTAGTATTTCTTTTAGCAAATCCAGCTTACGTTTTAAAAGACTTCTTGATCTAATGGTATCAAGTATTGTGTTGTTGCTAACTTGGCCCATACTTTTAATTACTGCACTGTTAATTAAACTCGATAGCCAAGGTCCAGTTATTTATAAACAAACTCGTACTGGCAAAGATGGGAGTACTTTTCAAATTTTTAAATTTCGCTCAATGACTATAAATGCAGAAAAAATTGGTGGAGCGCAATGGGCCTCTCAAAATGACAATCGTGTCACTCGGCTTGGAAAATACCTTCGGTTGTTTCGTATTGATGAACTTCCACAAATTTTTAATGTTTTTAAAGGTGAAATGAGTTTTATTGGACCTCGGCCAGAACGACCTGAATTTAATGAAATGCTTGAAAAGCAAATCCCATATTATCAATTACGTCATCTTGTTCCACCAGGAATTACAGGTTGGGCACAAGTCCTTTACCCCTATGGAGCTTCAGTTGAAGATTCCATTGAGAAATTACAATACGATTTATATTATATAAAAAATTATTCATTTATATTAGATTTAAAGATTTTATTTAGAACAGTAAAGGTTATTATTTTGGGTAAAGGTCGTTAAAAATGCATACCCCAAATGTTAGCCTCATCATACCAACCTATAACTTTGCAAATTACTTGGAAGGCCTAATTGCAAGCTTTATAGAAGCAAAAATTTCAACTATAGCTTGTGAAATCATTTTTGTAAATGATGGATCAACAGATAATACCTTTGATCTTTTAGTAGATAATGCCAAAAAATTTCCTGAATTAAAAATAAAAGTTCATAATTTAAATTCAAATCAAGGTCGATTTATTGCCAGATTAAGTGGTGCAGAGATTGCTACTGGTAAGTTATTATTTTTTATCGATAGCCGAATTCTCCTCCCATCAAATATGGGCTTAACAATTCAAAAGCTACTTACAACTTCAAATTGCCTAATGGGAGATATAAGTATCAATGAAAATGCATCACCCTACTCACTTTATTGGAAAAGGACCCATGAATTTATTTTTAGAAAAAATTTTGAAAATAAAAAAACACAACATTTTATTACCAATGAAAATTTTAATAAAAATTTAACAGGTACAGGAGCTTTGATTGCACCCCGTGACATATTTTTAAAATATGCATCAACTTTTGATTCTAAAATGGTGTTAAGTGACGATAATGCCTTACTCGAAAAAATTGTTACTGAGTGCCCAATTTTATTTGATCCTCAATTTTTTGTTTATTGGGAACCAAGACAAACTTACAAATCATTTGTAAAAAGAATGTTTGAACGAGGACCAAGTTTTGTTGAATTTCACGTTTTTAAAAAACAAGGTCTATTTTTTGTTATTGTATTAATTGGTTTATCTTTTGTAACTTACTGGTTAAATCTACTTTTTCAAAATCCCATCTTAGCTTTTAAAACACTTATATTTAGCTTTATCATGTTAGTATTTTCAACTTCACTTTTTTCAAAATCACCCAAAGAGTTTTTTATTCAAGTCCCAATCCACACTGGCACTATTTTATATTTTGGAATTGGTATTTTATGGGGATTAATAATAAATTCTTTTAAATTTATCAAAACCAAAGGTTCAATGGGATATAAATAAAAAAGCCGGATATTTCTATCCGGCTACTGCTATTTAAGATTTTTATGTCTTATTTATTGAAATTTAATTTTGCCGTACAAGTAGTTTCAAGTAGTTTTTAAAACGAAATAGCAGCTGTTGATTGTAAACCAATTACTGTCGAAGATTTTTTTAAATTCATCGTACCAGCTTTATAAGCATCTCCTGGAAACATAAATGCGGCAACATTTTTCCACTCTATATTTTCATGAGGTTTGTAAACAAATGTCAAATCCCACTCATAACCCAATTGACTATTAATAGTTTCAACTGGTGACGATACTGTAGGTCTGATATCAGCATTATTTAATTTAGCCCAGGCAATAGTGTTTAACATTGTCCAATTGGTATTTAGTTTTTTAGAATAAGTTGGTGCAAAAAATAAAGCGTTTGAAATTCCATCTTCATCAATTGTTTTAGACTGTGCTTTAGTAGTATCTCGACCTAAACCAGATTTTAAAACATCAACTTGTCCCATAGGGTAATTAAACATTAAGAAAGCAACATCATAATTTCTATTAGTAATGTAACCTTCATAATTAGCCGTATTTGGATTATCACCACTCACATTTCCAACTTTAATATTCCATGAGGAATCTGTTCCATTTTTAAAATTAAACTCTGTGATTAAAGCAAATCCATTCAAACGCACATCTTCGCCTGCTAATCTTAAACCAGTGGATCCCGATTGAAAGGCACCCTCTAACTTAAAATCAAAATCTTCATAGGTCTTACCAAATATTATGTTATATGAAGTTCTAGAAAACGGAGCCTCTTTTGTACCATTTAAAGTTGTCGTCGCAGTTGGAGTATCATTGCTTCCAAAATTACTTTTACGGGTTTCATAAAACAAACCAAGTAAATTACCGGTTTCAAGATTATTATATTCAAAATGAATTGTTTCATCAGTAATATCTTCACCTTGGGTAAAGTCAGAATGGTAAACCTTACTAATAGACGGCATAATAAAAAGATTACCAATTAAAAATTTATATCCTACTGTATCGCGTGTCTCATACCAATGGGCAAATGGACTCGTTCCAGAATTATGAGTTACCCCTAACCCAAAATGAACAGGTGCTCGTCCCAAAATTAATGAACCGTATTCTTCATTTACATTAAGATACAATTGGCTGATTTGTATATCACCAACAGGTTGTTGGTTGGAAATTGTATTTGAGTTTTGGGAGTTTGTCCCTGCTGTTCCAGGAGTGGTATTTACTCCAGAACCCCATACTGTACCAACTTTAGAAGCCGCAAAATTTGCATTATTAAAAACTTCAAAACTTGAAACTATATTAACTCCATCGGATGCAATAATTTTAGGAGATAAAGTTAAATGATTTAATAAAAAGCTCTTCCGAGAACCTGAAGTTAATGTTGGTTTATCTATCTCAACAAACTCGGCACGATAGGACCCTTTCCAATCTATATTGTAGGCCTGTGCAATATTAAAGGTTGCAGTCAATCCAATAAATGAAATTGAAGCTGCAATTATTTTTTTAAATTTAAATCCTTCATTTTTTAACTTCATTCTACTACTCCAAGAATATCTTTTTCTCTTATGAATAAAAGATCTTCGCCATTTAATTCAAATGTGTCACCTGCATATTTTGAAAAAATAATTTTTGTTCCTGCTTTTAAATCAATCGGTCTTATTCTGCCTTTTTTATCCATAGATCCACGTCCTACAGCAATAACGATGGCTTCTTTATTATCAACATCCATTTGAACTGTATCAGGTATGTACAAACCACCCGCTGTCTTTTTTTCTTTATTATTAATAGCACGAACAACTATTCTATCGGCTAATGGTAAAATATTGTTTTTTGTTGCTGACTTTGAAGTTACCTTTAAAATTTGAACTTTATTTGTTGCAGAACTAGTTTTTAAACTTGTTTTAGTTAAATTAGCATTATTATTAGTAGATGATTTAATTTTTTTTAATTCCTTAGCTTTTACCGCCACTTTTTTAACGGCCGCTGTTTTAGCTTTTGGCTTTACTTTAGTTTTAGCTGTTACTTTTGCTTTTATTTTAGCTTGTACTTTTGAAGTACTTGTTTTTTTAACTTTTAATACTTTTTTTACTTTTTTAGCTTTTGCCACGACGATTTAACTCCTCTTCATAATACTTTTTATATAGAATATCCCACTCAGGTGAGCCTTCTATTACACCACGTTTTAGACTTGCTACTTTTTCTCTCGCTTTAGTGTCAATTTCATTATCATCCTTTACGAACTCTGTTATTGCACGGCGTGCAGCTCGTAAGGCTTCATCGTCATCAGAAAAATCAACTAAATCATCATTCCATAATTTATCTGTTAAGAGTCGAGCAAAGTGCAGTTGTCTTTCATCAGAAAGAATCATAATATCACCTTTTTCTCTTTAGCCATTTTTACCTTAAGCATTGGAAACATTTTGTGACGCTGAAACTCACCAGCATGTGTCCTCTCAAGCTCATCTAACTTTTGATTCACTTCTCTATCTAAGTCAGCTTCTTTTTGAAACTCACTTTTTATTAAATTAACCGCTTTTTCGAAAACTTTTTTTTCATCTTCTTTGAAAGTGGCAATATTATTTTTTTTCCAATGTTTAAATACAACTTCTACTAAATGATTAATTTGATTTTGTGTCCATTTCATATCTTTGACTAAACGAGTGTCAGAGCGTAAAGTCAAGCATATGAGAAACAAAAAAGGTTTTATTGTTACAACTTTATTAATTTTTGGAAGCATCACGTTGATAGGAGCAGTAACTTTTATTTTTTTACTTTATTTTTTCAATAATGAACTTCAAGAAAAAATTCAAAATAAAAGACTACTAGATCCTACAATCTTCTATGGTAATTCACCCCATTTTAAAAAGGGCGATCTCTTTGATGCTGAGTTGATTAAAAAAAGTGTTTCAACATTTAGATCCAGAACTTTTGATAACCCACTAATGCCTGAAGACTTTTTATTCGGTGAAGGGGAAAATTGCCTTAAATTTACTTCCACTCAAGATATTACAATAAGTGAATTTGGAGAAATCTCCACAATAAAATGTTTTATTGTCCACTGGCCCCAATTATTTCACCCACATTTTGAAAAGCAACATATCGATACAATAATTTATAGTTCAGAAAATATTATACTTGGGATATATTCAAACAAAGATATAACTCCATCGGAATCTGACCCACATTTCAAGTTTCAACCTATTGACGATTTTTTTCTCCCCCCTAAAATTATCGCGCAATATTTAGGTGAAGAGCCAATTTTGTATTCACCTCAAACGCTAAGTACATATCCAACTCATTGTTTAAATGCAGTGATGGCAATCGAAGACTCTCATTTTCTTGAACATAAAGGGGTTAGTGTAACTGGCATAGCAAGAGCTTTCCTAAAAAATATAATTCTCCAACGAAAAGCCCAAGGAGGAAGTACAATCACACAACAGCTTGTTAAAAATTATTTTTTAACTTCTGAAAAAACTTTAAAACGTAAATTTCAAGAAATCTTTATGGCCCTTTTACTTGAAACAAAGTTTGAAAAGGACCTTATCTTAGAAACTTATCTTAACGTTATTTATATGGGACAAAGGGGTACTTATCAAATTCGTGGATATGGTGCTGCAAGCGAATATTATTTTTCAAAACACATTAACGAGTTAAATTTACAAGAATGTTCCCTGATGGCTGCAATCGTTAATAGCCCTGGACTATTTAATCCATTTACAAGAGCAGAAAAATCAAAGGACCGACGTCACTTGGTATTACAAAAAATGAGTGAAAATAATTTCATCTCAGAAAACGAATTTAATATTGCTGACAATTCCCCCCTGCCACAAGTAGAACCTCTAGAAAACATAACTTCAATCCCTTATTTTATTCAAGGTGTACAATCTCAACTTAAAGACTACGGATATGATAATCTGGAAGGGCTTTCAATTTATACCACTGTAAACCTTGATTCACAAAAAGAAGCTCAAAACTCAATTCAAACTCACTTGGAATTTTTGGAAGCAAATAATAAGACTATTCAAAAAAATCTATTAACAAAAAATAAAAAACTAGAAAGTTTATTAATTTCTATTGATGTAAATAGTGCCTATGTAAATTCTTTAATAGGTGGCAGATCCTTTAAAGCTTCTCAGTTTAATCGAGCAATAAGCTCACAAAGACAAGTGGGTTCCACATTTAAACCACTTGTCTATTTAACAGCACTAATGAACGACTATGATCCACTCAGCGTCGTACACGATACCCCCTTTGTCTATAAAGAACGGAATCAAAAATGGCAGCCTTTAAATTATTCAAAAACATCTTTAGGTGACATACCTTTGTTTTATGCTCTCAAAGAAAGTTTAAACTTACCAACTGCGAAATTGGCGATTGATTTGGGAATCGAAAAAGTTATTGATACCGCGAAAGAACTCGGTATTGATACTGATCTTCCAAAAGTACCCTCTTTAAGTTTAGGATCATTTGGTATAAATCCTAAAAACATGGCGCAAATTTACTTAAATATCGCACGCCTTGGGCATATGAAAAAGTTTACGACATTAATTCAAGTTCAAGATAAAAATAAATCTATTCTTTGGAATTACCAATCTGAAGAATCTGATTTTAAAGATTTGGCGGCCATACAGGTACTTGTTGGAATTTTAAAAGAAACAGCTAGAACAGGCACCGCTCAACAAATTTCAAAATCAGGTTTTATAATTCCAACCGCTGGTAAAACTGGAACTACAAATGACAATAAAGACACTTGGTTTATTGGCTTTACTCCAGAGACTTTAACTTTGGTTTGGACAGGTTATGATGACAATACTTCTACTGGATTAACTGGGGCAAATGGTGCTGTACCAATATGGCTTACATATATGAATGCAGTAACTTCAAATACAAAAAAAAATACACTTGAACCCAATGATTTTAATTGGAATCAAGATCAAGTCGAAAAGAAAGTAATAACTGAAGATGATTTAAGAGATAAAGATATCTTACCAAAAGATAATAAACCCTTTTTAGATACAGAATTAATTTTTCAAAAATAAGGAGTAATATAACATTTCTTCAATCAAACAACAAAATAATGGCGAAGGATTATGTCTCACATAATCGCGAAGCGATCAGACTTAATCATAATCAGTTATTTATAGAAATAACTGATTCTTGGAAATTTTTCTGAATCTCGTTCTAACTCTAGTTGTATAACTGAAATTACTTCTGTTTTTACATCATGTTCAATATTAAATATTATATCATCTGAAAGCATAACCATTTGATAAAGTCCCCGTCCAGCTCCAGCTTTTTCTTTAACATCCATTTGAATTTTTCCTTGGGAACAATCGTGTAAATATTTAAGAATTGTTTCTCTTTTTATACAACCAAATGGATCTTCAACAGAAAATGCTATTGATAAGCCATCTGTAGCATATCGTAAAGTAGGACGCATTTTCTCTTCAAGAGTTATTTTTTGAGTACGGGGTAAATGATTAAAAATTGGTTTTCCATTCTTATCAACTGGAGCATCGTAAATTGCATTCATCAACATCTCTTCTGCAACAGAGTATACTCGATCAAGTATGCTGGTTCTTACTCCCATTTGTTTAAAATATTTAACCATATTCGAATTCACAACATGCCGATTGTCACTATCAACAACATATTCTGAATTTACCTCTACTCCCCACATTAAATATTTTTCAAGACCAAATAAATCATGATATAATATTTTATTAACAGAGGTTACAATATTTTTAATTGTCGAATTTCTATTTCTATGAGCAATAGTAATTACATTCGGAATATTAATATATTTTTTCAAATCGCCAAAGTATGAATCCCCAGTCGGTCTTACCATTAAAACTGTTTTATCAATTTGATTTGAAAATGTTTTATTTTTTGTTGATTTTGAACTAATTACTTGTTCTGCTTTAATTTCTTTATTTAATAGATTATCTGCTAAACTCATTTCACAAAATAGAAGATCAAAATTACTATTATTTATTAGTTTATCAAATTCGTTTTCAGTGTTTGCAACTTTAACTTCTACACCAGTACCACCAAACGCTAATTTTGCAAGAGCTTGATCCTTTTGAATTGCATCACAAAACAATACAGATTTTTTCTTTAATGACATCTGATTTGATTTAAGTTGATTTTCATATTCAAGCTTTGTCATTCTTAATTGCTCTTGAACAATTGATAATTTACGCGAAACTTCTCCTAATAATTTTGCCTTTTCATTTATTCTTATAATTCGCTCTACTAAAATATCAATATAGGCTTCTTTAAATTTTTGAATAAATTTTGTATATTCAATTCGAGTATCTGCTAAAGACTCGAGATCAAGAAAAATAAGTTCAACATCTGTTGCGGCCACAATTGAAGCAGTTACTGTTCTTCCTAGGATTGCGCTTATATCACCAACTGGTTCACCTGGAGTCTCAATATGAGTTATGCGCTCATTATCTACAAGAATATCCAATTTTCCACTTTTAAGAATATATAGAATTGAATTTGTTTGGTTTTGATTTAAAATTATTTCGCCAATAGAAAATTTTTTAACAGAAAAAAGAGTAATTACTTTTTCAAAGAGAAAACCTGGAAGTTTATTTAAATATGTCAAATCAGATAAAAGCGCTATATCTTCACTACTTAATAAACTCATTTTTTCTCCTTTCTGTAATTACACATTTTTATCATATAATTTCTTTTTTTTACTTTAACTCTATTCTTTGCCCTTCATACGAAAAGCTCCAATCCACTTCATTAATTTGCTCCTTATTTCTTCGAGCTTGTTCTATTCTCCACTCATAATACTCTTCAGTTTGTCGTTCTAACGCTTTTATACGTTGAGAATTGGCTAATGGATCATGATGTGAAAATACAATTTTTTTTATACCTTCTCTAATAGCTAAATCTAAACCAATTTGAGCAGCACTATGTCCCCAATTAATTTTTTCTGCTAGATCCTTTAGAGTATATTGCCCATCAAAAAAAATCAGGTCGACACCTTGATAAAAAGGTAAATCAAGTCCAAGGCTTTTTCGTGATACTCGAGTTGCCTCGGTATCAGTTGCATGAGAATAAACTTTTCCACCTGATTCGATTTTATAACCCCAACAAGGATCTGGATGATCGAGCTGATAAGGTGTAATTTTCATATCATGCAATTGAATTTCGGTTCGTGGGAGAAGAATATGAAATTGAACATCACACTTCCAACCATGAGGATAAGGATTGTACGGAAAACTTAAAACTGTTTCTATAAATGTTCTAACTTCAGGCTGAACAGAGTAAATGTGAATTTTATTACCAGCAACATATGCGGGCTCAAAAAATGGCAAACCTAAAATATGATCCCAATGAAAGTGAGTCATAAAAATATGGCATTCACCTTGTCCGCTTGAGAATTCCTTTTTCATTAATTTTTTACCAAGAGCTCTTATTCCAGTGCCACCATCGATTATAATTTCAGTTTTTTTTGATTCGATAGAAACACAAGTAGTATGCGTGCCATAACCCCCAAGAGTAGGGATGTGTTTAGTTTTTATATACTGATCAAATTCAGAAACTTGTGTAAAACCTGAATTAAAAAAATCAAACATCATCTGCCGAAAATTTTCTGCAGTTTCTGTCGGACTAATATTAAAAGGTAGTGATCCTCTCACTCCATAAAATTCTACTACTAAGCTCATAATCATAATGATTACATTTTGATATCAACTAGAAAATAAATTAATATATTTTTGGGCTAGACATAGACCTAAACTAGTTAAGTGTCGGATCCTAATCGCTATAATGAATTTACAAACTAGAAATTAACGATATTTAGATTCAATACCCTTTAAAATTGAAAATCTAAAGATTCAACGACTGAAAGCGATTATTCGACAGCACCCTTTAAAACTGTAACTTTACGAGAAAATTCAGATATAATTGACGAGTCATGTGTTGTACATATTAGTATCGAGTCTTTAGTATAAGTAAAAATACAATCCCAAACTTTTTTCTGTAATTCTTCGTTAAGTCCAGCTGTTGGCTCATCAAATAAATATACTTTTGCAGATCGCATTAAACTTCTCGCAATCGAAATTCTCTTGGCTTCCCCTCCGCTGATTTTCTCAGTATTTAAAAGTTCAGTAGATCTTGATATTAAGTGTTCTAAACTTAACTCTCGCAATAAAGTATGGATTTTTTCTTTCTCAGATGGAGATAGTTTTATTTCTTCAATTAATAAATTATCATAAATGTTGCCTGTGATAATTAATGGATCTTGAGGAGAAAAAATTACTAAACTTAAGTGCTCCTCGTTTGAAAAATCCTGCAAACTTTTATTCGGATCAAGACATACAATTTCACGACTTTTTTGATCTAGACCTGCACACAGCTCTAATAATGTTGATTTGCCATTCCCACTAGGTCCGGTCATAACTACTCGATCACCAATTTCAAATTTAAAACTTTTGTCAGAAAATATTGTAAATTCGCTTTTAGAATATTCAAAAGGTTTTAAGTTTAACTCCTTTATATTTAAATTTTCTGGATTTGAAAGTTCTGAATACGAATTGAAAATTTTTGATATTCGAAAAATTGAAGGTTCAGATAATAAAGAAAGTAATTCTTTTATATCAATATTAAATTGATCTAATACTCTAAAGGCACCAACACTTTCACTGACAGATATAGAAAAGCGATTCATAATTGCCAAAATAGCAACCGCTTGTCCAATTGATATTAAATTTTTTTGAATTAAAATAAAACTTAAAATAAGTCCAAAAATTTGCGAAAATGTCTGAAATGAAAATGGCACCAAATTTAACTTACTTCCACTCTTGCTAATAAGAATATTTTTATTAGCATATTCTCTAAATACTTTTTCGAGTCTATTGAGTGCTAAATTTACTTTGTTGTAAGTTTTATAAAGTAACCCCTTACTTAAAACTTCAATTATTATTTCTGCTGATTCATCTTCAATTTCGTTAAGTTCACTGATATGGTGTCGACGTTCATTAATTAATTTTAGCGTAAACTTAAGTTGAAATAAAATCATTATTATTAAGTATGGAATAAAGTAAAAACCGACAATTTTAGATAATACAAATATTGAAATTAGAATTTCAATAATCACCGGTAAGATGACTTCAAATAAATGATTTAATAATTTTTCATGAGCTTGAAGTGCTCTTTCAACTATATTTGCATTTCGAGCAGCATTTTTATTTATAAAGAATCTAAAATCTTTAGAAAACAAAGTATTGAACCAGTCTATAGATTTTTGCAAAATAATATTATTAACTAATTCTGACTGCACTTTTGCTTGAAAAGGAGATACGAATATTATTAATAACAGTAATAATATAATTGTACCAATAGCAATGGAAAAATCTAAGCTGATAGAATTGCTCATTAAGCTTTTTACTTTATTTAAAATATCAAAAGCATTGCCAACAGCAACTGGCAATAAAATAATTAGAATTTTATAACTTGTAGTTAATAATAAATTTATAATTATTAACTTTTTATTTGAGGAATAGGCTTCTTTAAAAAATTTTAAAATATAATTCATACTAGATCTCTTTATTATTTTTTGTTATCATTTTCATATGTGGCTCTAATTTAATTCCATTTCTAATGAGATTAAATTTTTCAAAGCCAGGTATAAAAGTTTGCACGATACAACATTCATTTTTAAATTCATTTATAATTCTGAATAATGGATAATACCCAAGATCTTTAAGTTGAATAATTAAGTAACTTATTTTATCTTCAGTTGTTTTTAGAAGTTTTGCGACACCACTCTTGCTATAATTTAATCTTGAATCATTAAAGCAACAATAACTATTCACATTACTCTTTATATCACTAAGTAAAACAATATTTAATGCATTTTTATCATCTAAAAATTTATTTAGAATCTTTTGATCTTCGTTTTTTTCTTCATCAGAATACAAATATAAAACTTGATTTAATTCATTTATTGAACCTACTAAAGATTCACCAAAATTTAAAGCGCACTTCGAGCCTATCTGAGGAATGAGAATTTTTTTATCTGAAGAATTATCATTAGGATAGAAAATCGCCAAAGTAGTATTCACAGCAAATGGTGAAATAATCAAAAGTAAAATTATTTTTCCGTTAAATTGTAATTCCATCTTTTTAACATGTTCGAAAACCCACTTATCGACAGCTTCATTCCCAGAATTAACAACTTCAAAATTAACTGAAACAGCATTATAGTATCCTAACAAGAACTTAGAATATATATGACGTTCCATAAGCTCCAACAACCCATGATATGTGGCCTCAATAAAGTTTGAATGAAAACTAAATCCTGAAGATGAAAAATACTGTGTTAGTTTATGAAAATCACGTTCTTGCGAACCCATTTCTACATAGTTTGTAGGTACATAAATTAATTTTTGTGGTTCCAAAAGAGATCTAAAAAGAGACGTTTCAATTTTTTCGTTCTTATCAATTGCATTTAGAATTTTATCATTTTTAAATTCAATTTGATTTTTAATTTCTGAAATACTTTTTTTTAGTATCTGCGATCGAAATTTATATACAAATAAATGTTCTATAGATTCTGCAAACGATTTTACTTCTGATGACAATCCATTGCCTGATCCCGCAGATACTTCTTCTCCCTCTAAATTGTATAAACAAGAAAAAGTAACTCTTTTGTCGGAGGACTGTTCAATTATTTGCTTATTTAACTTCAATTCTTGCAGGCATTCATCTAATTTATTTCTCATTTGGGACTCAACTACTTGATTGTTTAAATTAATTTCCATAATTGAATTTTTATTCATAAAGATTTTTCCCTAATGATAAAACCATAATTAAAATTATGGTTTTAATAGAAAGTTGAGGTGATTGGTAATCACCTCATGTGTAATATTTATAAAATTTATTTTTTACTTAGAATTTGTTGTTGAAATAACTTCTGTGCCAGTTCCTAATGTAGTTAACTCTGATCTTCTTTTTCCCATTTTATACTCCTTTATTAATTTGCAATTTAAACATGAAATTCATGTTTTTATAAATATTGGGAGTTGCAATATAAAGCCCAGTTCTCAATGAATTTAAGTTTACTTTATTCGAATTGAATAAATTTTATTCTATTTTTAAAGAAATTAAGCAAATTTAGAGAATTATTTGATCAATAGAACAGTATAATATTTATATTTAAAAGTATAAAATTTATACTCTTATTAATTAACTTTTTAGGATGTCTGGAGTTCTAAATTTATGAATAAAATCCACTACATTATCTGAAGTTACTAAAAATGTAATTATATGAAGATACTATAAAGGAGATAGGTTTAGTTCGATTTAACTCAATGGATTGGATAAATACAATCCTGTAGTAATAACCACACAGAATAAGTAAAAAATTTAAAAAGTCAAATTAATTTCTAATTTTAAAAGTTTTTATTCTTTGCTTCTAGTTATCAAAACATTCTCGCGTCTATCTTTCATAAATAAAAATTCATTTTAAACTTAAGTTTATTAAATTAATAGCCTCCATCACTTGTTTTGCGCCAATTTTTCTTTTAAAAAAAATATACTGATGATTTTGAGTAATTGGGATATCAAATTCGATTTTATATTTTGAGTTTATACAAAATATGCATTTTCTATTTTTTAGAGTATGTATTTCTTCAATTTTTTTTTGAATGTATTCATCACCCCAATATCCAACAATCTCTATCACTATCGGGCTAACCAAATCCCCTCCTTCGATCGTAAAGTCAGGAAAAAATAATCTGTCTTCTAATTTAAAAGGCTCAGCTTCTCTCCAGATTGAGTAAGCTGGATTAAGTTGACTAAACTCTTTATAAAATTTTTCTTCTAGTAATCTATCAAAATTTTTTGGAGGATTAGCTGGTTTTAATTGCATAGAGGAGTCTATAAATAAATCAGAATATTGACTATCCAAAAACTTACATTTTGCTTTTAATTTAAATTTGTAACTCCAAAATAAAATAGGAATGAATTCGTGCAGTCTTTTTCCATATATTTTAGTTTCCTTTAAAACAGATAGCGGACCTGAAATTCTTATTCTATATTTAAGACCGTCACTGGTTTTTATTTCACAAATTAATCCCCTTAACTTAGCCTGTCTCATGATTCTTTTGCAATGGTCAGTCGTTTCAATTTCTACTACAACAGAATTGAGCATCAACTTTCGAATTAAGTTTGAATTTAAAAAATTAATTAAAAAATTTATGTCTTGAAATTTATTCGTACCCTTAATTAATTTTAATTCATCAGTGTCATTAAATAAATTTAAATCGATAAAATCTTCTAGTGGAGTTTCAGTATACTCTTTAATACTTTTTATTTTTTTATAATTATCTGTTAAACTTTGAACCCAACTTTCATTCTTATAATTAATAAAAATATTGGAATAGCTCAATTGTCTAAATTTTTTTATTCCAATTTTAGTATCATCAAAGTTATTAATTTTAACTTGTTGAACAGATTTAAATAAATTTAGTCTCAACTCAAAAGAGTCAATTTTATCACCAGTTTCGCTTTCAAGATTTTCTTCAATAAGTTTTTTTTCAATTTCTGATAATGCAAACATGAATATTATATAAGGTTTATCAAAGTCAAAACCTCTTTTTGAATAATCTTGCCATTCAAGAACTGATTTGTTTTTAAATTTGTCTAATTCATTTA
Source organism: Bdellovibrionales bacterium (assembly GCA_005793345.1). Taxonomy (GTDB): domain Bacteria; phylum Bdellovibrionota; class Bdellovibrionia; order Bdellovibrionales; family Bdellovibrionaceae; genus SXSU01. The sequence goes on along the minus strand of SXSU01000023.1, from coordinate 10,507 downwards.
ATAGTTTTTTTAACCATGGAAAGTCTAGCTCATTATAAAACTGAGGTATAATTTGATTATTTACTATTGTATAAGGTAATTTTACTTGCTTCATTATTGATCCAATTTAAAGCTGGTTATATTTAGTAATCTTATTATGAAAACCCAAACTAAAGTTTGAAAATACAAACTTTAGTTTGTATTCCTTAAATTAGAGTGATGAATTTCAAAAGTACCTTTGCAAATTAACTCATAAACAATAGCAACTTTTCCTTCAGAGGGACGCAAAATTCTTCCAATTCTTTGTACATGTTCACGTCTACCCTGAGTCCCTCCAATAATAATCGCCATATCAGCATTGGGAACATCAAAACCTTCATTTAAAACTTTACAAGTAACTAATGCACCAATCTCATTTCTCTTAAAACTTTCGATTATTATCTTTCGTTGTTTTTGAGTGGTCTGAGCTGTGATCGGCATTATAAATAAGTTTTTTGCAACTCTCATCGCCATTATTGTATCAGCTGTATAAATCAGAATCTTTTTATGTCTAAATCTCAGCAAAAGCTCATTTAAATATATAATTTTAGAGTCACAACGAGCAACAATTGCTTTTGCCTGATGTAAACAACTTAATGCTTGTTTTCCTTTATTTGATTTTAATAATAATTGAAAAATTTCTTTTTTATTAAGTAAATTTTCAGAGTCGCTTTGAAGTTTATCTATCAAGGATTTGAAATCTTGCATTTTTTTATTATAAAAAAATTGATCTGCACTACTAAGACTAACCTCTTGAATAATATGTTTATAATTTGCTAAAACTTTTCCTTTTAAGTCTAATAAACTTAATTTGTATACAACATCTCCCAAATATGGTTTTACTTTTTTTAACTCTGAAACATCATCAGTAAAAGTAGCTGATAAACCAAGAATTTGACTACTCGGGCTCATTTCTAGAATTTCTCTACCATAATCACTAATAAAGTGATGAGCTTCATCAACAATTACTAAATCAAATAGGTCTCCAACTTGAGCCATCCAAATTTTTGCACTTTCAAATGTACAAACAGTTATTTTTTCTATTTTTACATTTCCATCTCCTAATAATCCTATTGCCTCTAAGTAAAATTCTTTAATTGATTCAATCCACTGATGAAGTAAAACTCTTGTTGGAACTAATATTAATGTGGTTTTATTTACCTTTGAAATACAATAAATACTCAGCCGTGTTTTTCAAGCACCAGTCGGCAAAATTACTATGCCCCGATTATTATTTTTAATCCAATTTAAAGCCGCATCTTTTTGATAATCTCTAAGTTGAATCTCACTATTCCATTTTAAATTGTTATTAAATTGGATAAAGTTGATTTTTTTAGGATTTACTATAATTTTAATTTTTATATCAATTGATTCGAGGTACTTAATAAAGTCAGTTTTTTTATTTGCTAAGACTCGAAATAATTGAACTCTACTATCCCAAACCATTCCAAAATTTTTTTGAAGTTCCGAAACTAATTCCTTTGAACTTCGAATTTCGGATTTTACATTTACTAAATATGTACCTTGATCAAACTTTATTTCCATAATTTGCATTAATGCAAATTGGGAGCCAATTCGCCTCTGCCTTCATTAAACTTCATTTTATTTTAATATCTACTGTGATTTCCACAAGTCTATTTCGGATTTTCGCATATTTTCGAAATAATCCTGTCTTTCTCTTGGTTCACATAAATATGTTTAAATTTTCATATCATGGTTACGAAAATAAAGTTTCGAACTCGCTTTTTGATAAATTACTGAAAAAATCATTTTCAGTTGTTTGAATCAGATTGGCAAATTTTATTTTGATTCATGCAGTTTTAAAATTTTTTAACACTTTCTTTACATTGAGAGACTAAAGATTTAGGAGCTACGATAAGTGTAGTTTCAAGTTTTCCTTCACTTTTTAGTAGATCTAAAAAAGCAATCACTTGAACTGTCTTACCTAGGCCCATTTCATCAGCCAGCAAACCACCCAAGTAAAATTCATCTAAAAATTTTAACCAACCTAATCCTTGTTTTTGGTACCCAAATAATTCTCCATTAAATTCAGGACCTGACTCAAGTGCTATTGGACCCTCATTATAAAGTCCATTTTGCAATTTTTGTATCTGTTGATTGTAACTCTCATCGCCCTCAATATCTAAATCAAATTTTTCTTCATAATGAGACATCGCAAAAAGATCTGCCTGTGTAAATTGACTGTCATTTTTGAATGTTTTCATAATTTGAAATAATTTATTTAACCAATCTTTAGGAAGCACTCCTAGGCTGCCATCATCTAATTTAATAAAAGCCTGTTTTCGTTTTAAGATATGAATTAATTGCCAACTTTCAAATTTGTAATTTGTGGATTTGTCATACAACTCAAAGCTAAAATCTAAGCCAAAAGTTTAAATATCTATTTTTAAACTATCTAAAAGCTTTACTCTTAAATTATCAGCCCAAACGTCCCATCCTAACTCAAGAAGTATTGAAATAACTTCCGGAAAATCTGCTAAAGTAATTTTGAATTCCTTATTTAATTTATTGAATTGAAAATAGTTAAAGGAAGTTTTTTTTTTCACAGAAATTATTTTCAAATTCTTCATTGGTTGTGTTTAAAATTATAATTTCTGAATAATTTTGATTTACTAATTCTGAATGAAGTATTTTAATTGCACGATTTGGTCTAAGTAAAGTTGAAAATCCAATACTGATTTTCTTTTATGGTTAAAAAACAAAGGTGTCTTTTTTTCTTCTTGCTCTATTAAATCAAGTTCTTTTTTTTGTTTACATAGTAAATCATTCAACTCACCTATTGGAGTTAAAAAGTCAAGTTGACTTCTTGCGCTCAAAATTGCTTGGTGGGATAAGTTGAGATTTTCATAATTTGAAAACAATTGATCAATTAAATCCTGAACACTTTTTGGCTCTAACATGTGCTTTCTTACAAACTCACTGAGAGAACCAACTTCTTTTATTGCCACAACTTGATTAAAAAGATCCATGGCTTTCAATGATTTTGTACCAAAAGCACTCAAGAAATTTATTTGATATTCGCTGAAACTATCATAAACATTTACATGCGAAATTGATTTTAATTTTATACGTAAAGAACTGGCTATTTGAAATTCAGAAAAATGTTTTTCAATAGATAAGTTTTCATTTGCTGTAACGTAAAACTTTTTAAGTTCCCCGCTATCGAACCAAAAAAATTGAGCAATAGTAAAGTTTTCCTTTAGTAAATAATTTGTAAATCGTGCAAGCAAGACACTACAATTCCCATTCTCATTTCTGCAAAATTTAATTTTAGCAATTCCCTGTTTGTCTTGCTCTCGACCATAAGCCCCCTTAACATAGGTCACTTCTGATCGTTCTCTTCTACCACTTCCAGAGGATAAATTATAATTGCGACGTTGATTTGAAACTAATAGTGTTAAAAGTGCATCTACGATTGTCAACTTCCCAGATCCATTTTCACCTGTCAACAAGACAGGATTACCATCCACCTGTAATTTCCAAATATTTCCATCGAAAGTGCCCCAATTAAGAATTTCAAGGGCTGCTAATTTATATCCCCCCTCAACCGATTGTAGTTTATCTTTAAATAAGGATTCACTTTTTTTGCATTTTAATGTTGCTCCAAATATATTTTCATTTTTTCTTTAATCACTTTAAGTTGAGTTGGATTCATAAAAGCTTTGATAGTTCTTTTAACCTCATACACCCCGGAGTTTAATTTTAGTTCCTTCATAAAACCCATGCTGCAAATCTTAACGATAAGCGCATCAAATTTTCGAAGAATTTTAGTTTCATCGCCTCCACTTTGGTAAGTTGATTGGTAAAAAGTTTTAAGCATTTCATAAATATCTTGCTTCTTTAAAATTAAGCGGTAGTCATCACTTACTTTTACATCGTACTGTTCAATTGCTTCACGCAATAATACTAAAAGTAAACTCACTTCAAAAGATAGGGGCATTTTTCGAATTAACGATGCCTCTTTGTAATCTCCTTCTGAATCGCGCAGAACTTCATTTTCATGCATCTCCAAATCAAGATCTTCATCTGTTAATTTTAAAGAATCATCTGGAGAAGTTTTTAAAAAAGCAAACCCATCTTCACGATTTAAATGAACATATAAACCTAAAAATTTAAAATAATTTCTGACATAATCTTGGTGAATCAGTAAAGTCTCCCATTGTTTCTTATTTTCATGGGTTAAAAAACCTTGTAGTAACTTTACCAAAACTGGTCTTATTTCTAAACTCTTTTTTTCGTTATATTCCATTCAAGTTAACACCTTTAATTTTTTTCATGCATTTTTTTAAAAATTACATCGTCCAATTCAACACTTCCACGAGAGTGATTTCGTGATTTGAAGTGAATATTGATTTCTGCTTTGCTATCGATACTGCTTGCGGCTCTATCATTTGCAATATCAATATAAGCGATTATTTCTGAAATTCCTTTTTGAATTGGAAATTTTTCAACTATTTCTTTTAATGTTACTTTATCTTTATTTTCCAAACACTTCTTTAAATTATTATATAATTCTTTTTTATCCAGCTTAAAGCTTGCCTTAAGCTCTTCAAGTTGTTTGCTCTTTATATCAGTTCAATTCTTGCCTATTTCAAATTGTTTTGCCCCAAAATCTATCTCTGTAGTCAAGGCCCAATTGGTCGTTCCATCGGTAAAAATATTTCTGGCATAAAATTCATATTCATAAATTTTTCATCTGAAAAATCTGAAAATAATTTTTTGTTTTCCACAAATAATTTTTTTATTTCATAAATTTCATTCATGACTTGTGTGTTTTCTAGCAAACTTTTTTGATGTAATAATTTACGAAGCTCTTCTGATAGTCTTAACTTCGACTGCAAGGCTTTTTTACCTACCTGGAGCAGGTTTGCTTTTAATCTCTTAAGCTGTAAAATATAATAGGGGTTTCCAATTTCAGTAATATAATTTTTTATTTCATCAGTATTAAGAATTTGATTGACCATTGAGTTCAAATCCACTTGCATTTCTGAAGACATTAAAAAATCCCAAAACGCATTGAAGCTTTTTCCTTGATCTGACTCTTCTAAATAATCATATGCATCCAGAATTTCACCCAGAATTTGGCCTTTTGTTACAAATTCAACTTGATTTAAGATTTAAAAACTGATCTAGTTTGTTATTAATTATTCTTAGGGATTAAATATGAATCAAAGTTCTAATGATATTCGATGGAAACAGCGATTTTCTAACTTTAAACAAGCCCTCTTACAACTCCAAGAGTTCATTGATAAAAAAAATCTCACAAAACTTGAAACCCAAGGCTTAATAAAATCTTTTGAATATACCTATGAATTAGCCTGGAATACAATGAAGGATTTTTATGAATCCCAAGGAGAGACAAGCATTCAAGGTAGCCGTTATGCTATTCGACTTTCGTTTAAGAGAGGCCTCATTGAAAACGGGGAACAATGGATGAATATGATTCAAAGTCGAATTGAAACCTCTCATACCTACATTCAAGATAAGGCTGAAAAAGTAGCAACGGCAATTTTTAATGACTATTACGAACTCTTTATCAAACTTAAATCAAAGTTAGCACATTATGAGTAAGAATGAGGAACAGAATTTATATGGATTGTCTTCGACAGTTATAAATAAAATTAACGAAGTTTTTTCTAGTTATCAAGAGATTGATAAGGTTCTGCTCTATGGATCTCGAGCTAAAGGTACATATAAACAAGGCTCTGATATTGACCTCACAATTCAATCAACTTCTGACATTGATTATACAACTTTATGCCGTATCAAAAACGAATTAGATGATTTAAATTTACCCTACTTAATTGATCTTTCAATATTTTCTGGAATTGATAACCCTGACTTGATTGATCATATCAAAAGAATCGCAATTCCATTTTACCAAAAACTAATTATCAAATCCATTTGTTGAGGGAATAGTATCAACGTACTCCTCTTATAAAAGCCTTTCTTAATGCGGATTAAATAGGATCAGATAAAACTAACTATACTTTTAGCTTTGGTCTCAAATTGCATTGATTTCCTTTTGACTGAGGCAATCTATAAATATTTAAAAGAATTGACCCCCACCACTTCTGAGGAGGCCAATATGGATGAAATCCACAACATAAACCATTGTTGTAAATATCGACATTATATGATGATTATTACAGAGGTCTTAAGACTATTTTTTCTGGTTCTTAAAATCTTGGAGGTCCTCAAACTCGCGTTATCAATCATTAAACTCATTAAGCTCGCTTGTAGTCATCTTGATAGCGAATGATATCATCTTCGCCAAAATAATTTCCAATTTGAACTTCAACAAACTCCAAAACTTCATTGCCAGTATTGCGCATGCGATGTTTTGCTCCAAGAGGAATATTAACATACGTGCCCGCTTTTACTGGAATGATTTTATCATTAAGAACTACTTCTCCCACACCTTTTGTAATGATCCAGTGCTCTTCACGTTTATTATGAGATTGATAAGACAGTTGCTGATGTGGCGACACATGAATGACTTTTGATTTAAATAAATCTGTATCTCGTAAAATTTCATATCGTCCCCAGGGACGCTCTTCATAAACATGTTCTTGAGTAAGGTTTGGATCTATATTTTTTAATTTATCTACAACATCTTTTACTTTTTGAGTTGAGCCTTGCTTTGCTATCAATGTTGCATCTGCAGTATCAACAATAATCAAATCGTGAACATCTACAAGTGCATATTTTTTATTTTGTTGTGAATATACAAAATTATTTTTTGCATCCACTTCAATTTTAGAATCTTGTTTTTGTGTCGACATGACTTCACTGACTGCATCCCATGATCCCACATCACTCCATCCAATTTCACAAGGGATACAACTTAGGTTTTGCTCGCCTAATTTTTCCATGATGGCATAATCAATACTGATGTTTTCTAATTTAGGAAATAACTCTTCTAAATTCGATAAATCAGTTTTTATTTTTTGAACCACAGACCACATCGCTGGTTGATGTTTTTCAAAAGCCGCAACCATATCTTTTATTTTAAATAAAAATATACCTGCGTTCCAAAAATAATTACCACTTCTAATAAATTCTTCAGCTTTTTTTAATTCTGGCTTTTCGTGAAAACTTTTTACTGCAAAACTATTAAAGTCTGAGCTCTTTGATCTAATTGAATCAGAAGTATGAATATAACCAAATCCCGTCGCAGCGAAGTCAGGCTGAATTCCTAACGTTACAATATAACCCTTGTGAGCTTCTTCTACAGCCAAGTTGATTGCTTTTTCAAACAAATCAACTTTTTCAATCAAGTGATCGGCTGGAAAAACTCCAACAACATCATCAGACATACCTTTTTGATTTAAAACGTGTGTAATTAAAGCAATTGCAGGGGCGGTGTTGCGAGCAGTAGGTTCTAATAATATTTGGTGTGTAGGAATATTAAACTTCTGCATTCCCAACATCGTTAAATTCTGTAAATTTTTGTTAGTAATGACCCAAGGCTTATTCCACGACATCAATCTCTGCATAGTTAAGTTTTGAAGTGAGTCATCAAAAATTTGGCAAAATTGTTTTGGCAATTTGGTTCTTGAAATTGGCCATAATCTTGTTCCACTACCACCTGATAAAATAACTGGTATCATTTTTTTATTACTCCAAAAAATTTTGAATTAAGATTCTTTATAAAAAGTCTCTCTGAATCATTAAAATAGTATTTCCAAATATAAAATATAAAACCCAATGAGCAAGTAAAAAATGAGATCAATTTAATTATTATTACACTTAAAAACGAGAGAGCAAATGCGATTCCAATAAAAACTAAAATCACAAACTGATACTTCAAATAATTAAATTTTACTTCTAATCTTGAATAATAAAAAAGCAACGGCATACTTAACAAAAACTGCATTGTCCAAATTAAGGAGGCTCCTAGGCTTCCATACTTAGGAATTAAATAGATCAATGCTATAAAATACACAGGAGCAAATATAATACTAATTTTTGCCGGAATATGAGCTTTATTTCTGGCTTGCAATAACAAAAATGGAATACTGCTTACACTATTTAAGAAAACGCCAATTATTAAAATTTGAGCTATTAAATAACTTAAATTAGCAAACTCAGAACCAACCCAAAGAGTCATTAACTCTTTTGCAAAAACAATAAGTATAAAAACAGGGCCTCCCATTAAAAAAAATACAAATTTTAAACCTCTTTCATAATTTAAATTTAATAACTCTAAATTAGAATTCGAAATTCCTGAAAAATTGGGCATAACAACACGAGTAACTACATTGGGGATCAACCATAATCGAGTAGAAACATCCATCGGTGTTGTATAAAAACTTAATTCTTTGATTGGCAAAAAATACCCTAAGATTATTCGATCCAGATAAGAAGCGATTGGCGATATGATATTTGATACAGTAATCCATCCACCCAACTTTAAAGTATGAATTAGATCATTAATAAATTTTTTATAAAAATTATTTTGCGTTTCAAGAGATAACTTTTTGTTTTTATGTAATGGAATAAAATATAAAACTCGCTTCAATAAAAATACAAATACAATTAAACGAATAACTACTAATCCAAATGTTACCCCAATTAATGATGACGAATAAAATACCCAAAAACTTGGCCAAACGTAATTTCCAAAACCAATCAGGGCTTGCATTAAATTTGAAATTTTAAAATCTTGATATGCTTCTAAAATTCCACGAAATGCTACAGTTAAAGTAACTATTGGAACTGCAAAACAAAGTATTAAAAATGATTGTTGTGATTCTTGCCAAAGTAATTTTGGAATATTAAAAAAAGATTGAATTATCCACGGAGCAATTAATATCGCAATTCCCGCTAATACCAAACTAATTATTGTCATTACTTTTATTATTGGCCAAACAGTAGAACTCAAATCCAAATTTTTTGACTCACCTGAAATTTTAACTTCACCAATTTTTTCTGAAACTATTTTTGTTAGTACTCTACTCAATCCAAAATCAAAAATACTGAAATATCCGATAATCATCCAACTCATTGACAAAAAACCAAATCGGTCTAAACCGAGTTTTCTTAAAATAAAAGGGACAAGTAAAATTCCTAAAAAAACAGGAATAATTTGACTAATCAAAGTGATGAAAATATTTTTTGTAAGTGTTTTACCGCTAAAATCCAAATTTATCCTTCAAACTATTATTTTCTAAAATTAATTTTTATTTTTTAAAATAATCGGATTCAAAACTTTTATTACAACTATGCCCGCTCTTGTATCCCCCGATTAAATAATATCGTGCTGGCTCATAGTGAAATTTAATATTGTTAACTTCACAGAAGTTATCACCAAGTAAATCATTTCTAACAAAAAATGCATTTGTCCCAAAAATATTACATCCTACCAAAGAATAATTTTTGGTGTTTAACAAATCTGTCCATGCTTTTAAAGAACACCCAAAATAATCAGTTTTTTCATCCCACATATGATTTTCGTTATATGGCATTTTCCAACTAGTATCAGACAAAAATTTAGCATTATATTCAACAACAATTACCCTTGGGCTAAATGTATTAAAATTTATTGCGTCCATTACATGATAATCATTTCCATCAATATCTAGCGAAAACAAATCCACTTCGGTATTAAAATTATTTTTTATTAAAATATCATTAATATTTTTAGGAAATACAAATGTTTCAACTAATTTTAATTGCTTGGAGTTTGGCTCAAGAATCGATTTAAATTTGTTTGCAATAAATTCACATTGTTCTTTTGACCCATCGATCCAGAGCCCTGACCATGATTTAAATAAAAGATTTACCGTATTATTTTCTAATCCATCACCAATTCCAACCTCAACAAATTTTTTATATTTTACGTCTATACGATTAAAAATTTCATTTAAAATTCCATCTTCATCCCCTTGTGAAAATGCTTTTTCACCATATGGGATTAAGTGTTTTGGTGTTTTATATTTATCATTTTGCCGTAAAATTGTTAATAATTGCATTGAGTTTAAATACTCTACTCGCAACATAGTATTAACTATTGGGTTTATAATTAAGCCTCTGATACTCTTTAAAACCTGTGAATTAAACATTCGAGTTCTCCATTACTGAATTCTCAACAATAAATTTGCGAGCTATGCTTGCTAACTCACAAGCTCTACTTTTATTTTTTGATTCAGTGTATATTCTAAACTCTGGAGCATTTCCAGATGGTCGCAAATGAACTATTGACTTATCATCAAAATAAAATCTGACTCCATCAGTAAAATCAACTTTAATAGGCTTTCTAGAATCTACTGTAAAGTTATCAATCGCTTTTTTCAATACCACTTGAGATTTACTTACGTCAAAGCTTCTAATCAAGTCACTGTAAGTCGCTAATGGTGCTAAATCTTCAACTAATTGACTTAAAGTCATATTTTTTTGTTTTGCCATAATTAAAGGAATAACCGCTGGCAAAACAGAATCTCTAGTCGGTAGTTTTTCTAATACC
>SXSU01000022.1 GCA_005793345.1 Bdellovibrionales bacterium | reverse complement strand
TTGACGGTCAGCTCTTAAATCTTCATCCCTAAAGCATCTCGCAATCTGAAAATATCGATCGTATCCTGAAATCATCAAAAGTTGCTTCAAAGTTTGGGGAGATTGTGGAAGAGCATAAAACTCACCCAAGTTAACTCTAGAGGGGACTAAATAATCACGAGCTCCCTCTGGTGTACTTTTATATAAAATGGGAGTTTCAACTTCTAGAAAATTGTTTTCCGTAAAAAATTTACGAACATTTTGCATTACTCTATGACGTACAATTAGATGGTTTTGTAATCTTGGGCTTCTTAAATCTAAATATCTATACTTTAATCTTAAAACTTCTCCCACGTTTGGATCATCAATTTGAAAAGGGGGTGTATTTGCTTGATTCAAAATTTCACATCGATGTGCTTCGATTTCAATCTCACCTGTTTTGATTTTTAAATTTATCATTCCTGCTGGACGCTCTTTCACAAGTCCTTCAATTGCAACTACAAACTCTCCTCTGAGATTTTTCGCAGCTGCATTTAGTTCTTGTGACGGATCAAGTACTACTTGAACTTTTCCTTCTCTGTCGCGTAAATCAATAAAAACTAAACTCCCATGATCTCGTCTTGAATCAACCCAACCCATTATTACAACTTTTTTTCCAGCATAGGCTTTAGTTATGTTTCCACAATATTCTGTTCTTTTTAATTCAGAAATAAATTTCACGCATTCTCCCGTTTTAATGATTCGCGATTTATTCACGCCGATGTCATGATTATTTACTTTATTGCAGGTCTAGAGAATAGTCAAAATAACTTCTCATGATTAAGTCTGATCGCTTCGCGATTATATCAGACATAATCACGAGCAGTTATTTTCCTGTTTGTTCCCGTGACAACTTCTCATGATTAAGTCTGATCGCTTATATGATAATATCAAACTAATTATATACTGTTCACGCTGAAGAAGATTTTGAATTTATATTCGATAGACTAAAGTCAGAGCTAATAATATTTTATTGTTAATTGCTAACTTAAGTTTGCACTCAAATTTATAATTTTTTATGATCACATAAAATATATATGTGCAGAAATTTAAAACTGGAGTACTCATGCCAAAATTTACAATTGATACTAAATCTGAACAAAATCCTACACAAACATTTGAGAAAATTAAAAAATTTTTAGAAACTGATCAGGACTTAAAAAAGTTTGACCCAAAGCTTCAGTGCACCTTTAACGCAAGTCAACTTAAAGGGGAGGCAAAGGGGAGCCAATTTAAAGCAAATATCTCAGTCAATCCAAATGCTGATAATAGCAAGTGCGTTGTCAGTATTGAAGTTGATTTGCCGCTAATGCTCACTCCTTTTAAAGGAAAAGTTCAAGAAACCCTTCAGAAAAAACTAGCAAAGGCTTTAGCGTAGTCGCAACTCTAGACAACGCTTGAATTCTAGTACATAAATAAATCGATGAAAAAAAAGTCTGACTTACAAACTGATAAAAAATCAAAAACAAAAAAAATTAAAGCGCCTTCAGCTATTCCGGCGAGAGCTGTTCATGCAGAAATAGTTGAAAGAAACTCAGACGAAAATGACAAAATTGAAATTGATAATGAGTTTAGTTCTAGTGATGATTTTTTAGATGAAGAAGTTAAAATTGGAAAATCCATTTTACCTGCAAAATCATCAAAGAATTCTATAGTTGCTGCCGACCCCATGTCTTTGTATTTAGCATCGATACGAAAATATCCATTATTAACAAGAGAAGAGGAACAAAAGCTCGCTCATAAATATTATGAAACAAAAGATCCCGATGCCGCTCAAGCATTAGTAACCTCTAACTTACGTTTTGTAGTGAAAATTGCTGCAGAATACTCTAAGTATGGGGCTAAGCTAATTGATTTAGTCCAAGAGGGAAATATTGGATTAATGCATGCAGTACGAGAGTTCAATCCTTTTAAGGGGGTAAGATTAATTACCTACGCTGTTTGGTGGATACGGGGCTATATTCAAGAATATTTAATGAAGCAGTATTCAGTAGTTCGAATTGGAACTACTCAAAATCAGAAAAAATTATTTTACCAATTGCAAAAAGAAAAAAACTTATTGGATGCTTTAGGGGAAAGCCCAGATTTTTCAAAGTTATCAGAAAAATTAAATATACCAATAAATGAAATAGAAGAAATGTCAGGTCGATTAAACGGAAGAGATATAAGCTTAGATCGCCCACTTGATGATGATACAAAATCAACAATAGGTGACTTACAAACTAGCAAAGATCAACAAACATTAGATGACAATTTATCTTTAAAGGAAAACTTGTCTGTACTTAAAGAAGAAATCGATAAATTAAGAGAAACATTAACAGAAAAAGAGAAAATAATTTTAGACGAAAGGTTACTTGCAGACGAGCCTCTTACTCTTCAAGAAATTGGAGAAAAGTACGGAATCACTCGTGAAGCTGTACGACAAATGGAAGTTAGAGTCTTAAATAAAATAAGAGTTAAATTTTTTGAAGCTACGAACGAAAAAAACCCTAGGGGTGGCGTCCCCTAGGGCGGGCTTAAGAGTCCATCATGTCTGTGGGCGACGACTCCTTAAACTAATAGACTTTTGTGAAAATAATTTTACCTTCACATTATTTATAAATTGAACAATTTTTATAACTATAATCTGTTCTTTATTAAAAATTAATTTTTTTATCAAACTGTTTAATAAAATCATGTATTTTATATTTTGTAATAAAAAATTTAACTTTATAAATCTTTTTAATTAAATTTTTAATTACAAACGTAAATTTTCAAACCTAGGGAGCAGAATTAAAGTTTTATCAACCTAATCCACTCCTCTAGATTTTATACATGAGTAGTTGTTACGATAATAATTTTAACGCCATTCCAGGAAGTGTATTAGCTTGCGCTAATACTGAAACAGCAGCCTCTTGGAGAATTCTAGAGCTTGTCATTTCTGCAGATTCCCTAGCTATGTCTGTATCTCTTATTCTTGAATTAGCTGCACTTAGATTTTCATGTTGAATATCTAAATTGCTTACTGCAGTTTGCAACCTATTTTGAATAGCACCAAAATTAGCTCGCATCGAACCAATTTTTATAATGGCCTCATCAACAACATTCAATGTACTTCGAGCACCATCTTTATCAGACAAATCAATTGAGTCGATTCCAATTGCTCCTGAAGTTGCATTAGTTGATAGATCATAACCAATTCGGTTTTCATCTCCTCCGAATGCGCCAACTTGGAATTCCATTTTTCCACCAGAACCATCCAACAAAACTTTTGATCCAAACCGAGTTGTTTTTGCAATTCGATCGGCCTCTGAAATAATTTGTTTTGCTTCTTCATTTAAGAATCCCCGCTCGGTATCTCCAATATTATCACTGGCAGCTTGGATACCCAACTCTCTTAAACGAATTAAAATATTACTAATCTCATTTAAACCGCCCTCAGAGATCTGAATCGCTGATCCTGCATTGAAAGCATTGTTTCGCGCCTGACTAATTCCTCTTATCTGACCCCTTAAGCTCTCAGAAATTGAAAGCCCGGCAGCATCATCAGCTGCATTTATAATACGACTTCCTGAAGATAGTGCTGCAGCTGCATGTTCAGCACGTTTTTGCTGAACACTCAAAACCCTTTGAGCACTGAGTGACGCCATATTGGTATTTATTCTTAAGCCCATAGAACTCTCCTTTTGACACTTTTTTTGTGTCAGTAATCACTTGTTGCCTACAAGTGGTAGCTCAAAATAAAACTCAATTTTTGATTTTGAATTTAAAAAGCTTTCAAAAAAGACAATGGGCAATTGTGATCTTTTAAAGTTTTTATAACTCAATTCAAAAAATTGAATTTCCATTTCAATTGTTTTTTGGTTTTTTGCGTGAGTAGTTTTGTGATTTTGAGAGTTCACTTTTACTGTTGAGTGAGACTCTTTAAGAAAACAATTCTATTCACAAATAACTTCTCGGCGAAGGTCCAGAAAACTTTAGGGCTTAGGTCTAGGTTTTATACATCGCAACGCGTCTTGTGTTTGAATTTACGAATTAAGTTAAGAAAAAAAAATTGAAAATTATTTCTACTTTAGTCCAGTTCAGAAAGGTCCAAAGTCTAGTTTAAAGATAAATTTTTATATTTTAATAAAAGAGATTAAAGAATTTTTGTGAGATTAAATCCGGAAAATGGATTTTATGAATTGATTAGTTTTTAAATCTAATTAAACACGATTTGATCTTAGTTTGTTTTTTGCTTTGAAACTCAACGACTGAGTCATTTGTGACTTGAAATTTACCTCCACCTTGCGATGGAGGTCCAAAATGATTACTCATTTTACAACTCACCGTTGTAAACTAAGTCGGAATTTTAGAAAATATACTTTAATAGTCCTAAGGCTAATTTTATTAATCTTAGAGATTGTTAAGCGTATCATTGAGCTTTACTCGTAGTGCGTTTTTAGTTTTTGATTGAACGTTTGTTGTTTTTAGTTTTTTATTTCTAATAAATTGCTTTTGACGATTACGTCCTCAACCAATGATTGGGTGATTCACCTGTGGAGGTACTTTTTATGGATATAGCAAATGACTCAGTCACTCTTTTTACTAATTTTAAAAATATTACTTAATTTTTATTTAATTTTCAAATTAAGCTTTAACTTTAATACATGTTTAAAAACCTATCCGAATATTGGATTTACCGAATTTATAAAATTGTTGGGATAACATTTATTGTTCGCCACTGTGATTTCTTAATTGCATTTATTAAATTTTGACTGGGTCATTTGCGACTTGAAATTTACCTCCACCTTACGATGGAGGTCCAAAATGATTACTCATTTTATAGCTAACACCTATAAACTAAGTCGGAATTTTAGAAAATATACTTTAATGGTCCTAAGGCTAATTTTATTACTCTTAGAGATTATTAAACGTATCATTGAACTTTACTCGTAGTACGTTTTTGGTTTAGCTGAACGTTTTCTTGTTTTTAGTTTTTTATTTTTAATAAATTGCTTTGACGATTACGTCCTCAACCAATGATTGGGTGTTTTACCTGTGGTGAGTAAGTTTTATGGATAGAACGAATGGCTCAGTCACCCTCTTTCAAATTACCCATTATTCGAAATCAAAATAATCCGAGCTTTGAATTTTCTGGATTTGTTAATCGTTTAAGTACTATTTATTCAATTTTCAGAACTACTTTTTTATTGCAGTTGATGTATATTGACTGAGTCATTTGCGACTTGAAATTTACCTCCACCTTACGATGGAGGTCCAAAATGATTACTCATTTTACAACTAACCCTTGTAAACTAAGTCGGAATTTTAGGAAATTTTCTTTAATAGTCTTAAGGCTAATTTTATTAGTCTTAGAGATTATTAAACGTATTATTGAACTTTTCTCGTAGTACGTTTTTAGTTTTTGTGGAACGTTTTCTTGTTTTTAGTTTTTTATTTCTAATAAATTGCTTTTGACGATTACGTCCTCAACCAATGATGGATGATTTATCCGTGGAGGTACTTTTTATGGATAAAACAAATGGCTCAGTCACCCACTTTCAAATTACCTATAATTCAAAATTAAAATTATACGATCTTTGAATTTTCTGGATTTGTTAATCGTCTAAGTACGATTTATTCCGTTTTCAGAACTACTTAATTATTGCAGTAGATATATTTTGACTGGGTCATTTGCGACTTGAAATTTACCTCCACCTTGCGATGGAGGTCCAAAATGATTACTCATTTTATAGCCAACAGCTATAAACTAAGTCGGAATTTTAGGAAATATACTTTAATAGTCCTTAGGCTAATTTTATTAATCTTAGAGATTATTAAACGTATCATTGAACTTTACTCGTAGTACGTTTTTGGTTTTTGTGGAACGTTTTCTTGTTTTTGGTTATTTATTTAAAATGAATTGCTTTTGACGATTACGTCCTCAACCAATGATTGGGTGCTCAACCCTGTGGAGAGTAAATTTTACGGATGATATAACAAATGACTCAGTCACTTTTTTTATTTAATATAATTGTTCGCAGTTCCTCTTAAATTCTTCACTATCTTAATTGATTTTTAAATTGAATTACTAAAAGTATTTTTTATGGCTTCGAAAAAATTACGTTTAATTTTACTCATCATGAGACACTTTATTTTATTTTTAAAAATAATTGATCTTACATTTTTTTTACTGATAAACTTTTTTCCAGTTTTCCACTCTTATTTAATTTAATAAGTAATAGAAAATTATAATGAATTTTTCTTTTTTATGTTGGTGATTAAATTTTTGATACTTTTATCAAGATTCTGTCAATAATCTATATAGGTCTTTAGGCACAAGCTCAATTTGTAATCCTTTTATATAATTGAATTTCATATTATAATTATTAAAAGTGTAGAAATTTATTTTTAAGGATTAATTATTGCCCTAGGGGGATTTTAGCCATGAGTAAACTCAAGTACATTATTATGGCAAAATATATATTAAATTCAATTTATAATATTTGTATTCATTTACGGTTTAAATATTTAAATTTATTTTTTATTTTTTTACTCCTATTGTCTTTCAAAGCATCACCTAAGAGTGCAAATAGTCAAGCTAGAGGTTCGAATAACAAAGTTGCAAATCAAAATAAAGGCATTGAATTAAAAGGACACAGCTGTGAGGACCCAAACAACCCAGAATTTGAAACCTTTGGTTGTATAAAAAAATTAGATGAAAAAAGAAAATCTAGTGGAGAGCTTGAAGATGAGGATATTAATTCCGACGTAGATAAAATACTTGCAGAGGAAGGCAAGGTTGATGTTGCTATTGATGATCTCGATGGTGATTTTAAAAAGTTAATTGCAAATAGAAGTAAATACGCAAATCAAATTTCTTCAGTACAAAAATTTGCGAAACCTTTTTCAGAAATAACTTCACAAGTTAAAGAGCTACAAACTCTCACTGATCAATGTAAGGATGCGGCTGATGATGCAAAAAAATATTGTTTAGAAAACTTTAGTCCAGAAATTAATGAATCAATAACAACATTAGGAACCTTGGTTGATATTGGTGGAACTATGGGAATGGCAGATCAATGCTCGATGATTGGTAAAGCAATGAATGGTGTTAATGCTGCAATGGGAATATTTAGAGGTATTTGTTATTATAATAAAAATAAATGTGAAAAAGCTTGTACTGATGCAATTGATTTATCAAAAGCAATTAAAAAAAATTCTGAAAAAGTGATGTCTGAAGTAAAGGTTTCGACAGACCCTAATGTAGTTAAAATTCAAAGTATAATCGAGGCTGTGGAATCAAACACCGTCTATTTTATAGATGATTTAACTCCAAAAAATGAAGGCTCTCCAAAGTTTGCGTATAAGGTCTGTAAGGATAAAGAATTAGTTCTCCAACGAGCAGGTCAAAATATTATTAAACTTGCAGCATCAGCAATGTCTGGAAAAGATTGTGGTAAAAAAATTTCTTCACCAGGAACTGTTGATTTTTGTAAATCATATCCAAGTCTTTGTGAGGAGAGCAATACTCTCGTTGTAGATTGCTCAAAAGCTGAATATGCCTCCAATACAATATGCGTTTGTAAGAATAATCCTTTGGATCCCACTTGCACAGGCTCTAAATCTTTAGTTACAGATAACAATAACAGTTTAGAAAACCTTCCAACTCCAAATTTTGGAAGCCCTGATTTATCTTTATCATCCCTTGGTGAACTTGGCTCTGGTTTTAATTCCATTGGAAATGGAAAAACTGATCTAGGAGATAAAATAAATGGTAATGGTAGCGACGGAAATGGGAACTCAACTGGTTCTGGTAGAAGTGGTGGTAGTGGTGGAGCCGCTAGCAGCGGCAGGTCTCCTTCAAATCTGGATAATGTAGGTAATGTTGGAAGTGGAGGTAGATCTCTTGGAAATTTGGGAAATGGTGGTGGCACCTCTGGCTCAGGAAACTCAGCTGGTGGTGGAGGTGCTGATAGCAGCATCAATCCTGAAGTAATGGGTACTGATGGTTCATATTCTGGTGGCGCTGATACGGGTATAAAAATTGGAAGCGGAGATAAGAAAGATGAGCTTAAAGATTATTTACCAGGTGGAGAAAAAGATCCAAAAAAATTAGATGAATTGTTAGCTCAAGATGGTGTTACAAAGGGAATGGGTATGACTCTTTTTCAAAAAGTATCAAATCGGTACAAGGAAAAAGAAACAACCCTTTTACAGGGAAATTAATTATGAAATTAAACATTATTAAAAAAATTGTATTTATATTATTTATAATTTTTTTTAAAAATTTTCCATTAAAAATTTCAATGGCTTTAGAAGCATCTAACTCTAAGGAGTTTGATATTGAATATAATAAAGGCAGACCTCTTACCCAAGAGGAAGATGCACGATTTTGGAAATTAACGGATCAAGAAAGACAATCATGTGAAATCAATAATAAAAAATTTACTGATCCAAAAACTGGGAAAGTTAAATATGCTAGAGATCAAGATTGTATAGATATTATTTATTATAAAAAATATGGTCCTAAGGTCAACTCTAATTCCACAGCATCTACATCTACATCGGCTGATGCCGGTTCAGCGGCGGACTTAAGTTCACTTTGTAAGGCGCGCCAATCTTTTTCAACTTATACAAGTTCTTTTTCAGCAATACGTTCTGAATATAATCGTACTACAAGCTCTGTTTGTGAACTTGAATCTCTTGTCGGCGATTGCGACAGTGATGCTCGAAGTACAGAGACCCAATGTCTAGAAGAAAAAGATCCAGGAATTTTACAATCAGCAGCCGAAATTGGAGGACCACTTTCTGATATTGGCGGAACAATTGGAATGGCAGACCAATGTGCGAAGTATGCTACTGCTCTTAAGGGCATGAACGCAGCTGTTGGAGTTTTTCGAGGTAATTGTGCTCGAATTAAATCCTCCTGCGAAAAATCCTGTGGCAATGCTATTAGTACTGCAAAAGAAATTATTCGCCAATCCGAAGCTGTTAGCAACCGACTTGAATCGGCTTCAGGAAACGCAACTCATCGACAAAACTTATTAGATATCGAATACAAAACACAAGAAATTGTTAAAGAAATGTCTGACTCTAAATCTACCGGTTCGGCCTCAAACAACATGACAAGTTGTCGCGGTAAAGAAGCTGTTTTACAAAAAGCCGGGCAAAATGCAATTAAAATTGGTGCCTCTCAAATGTCTGCTGTTGATTGTAATAAAAAACTAACTTCTAATCAGGTTGATTTTTGTAAATCGTACCCAAATCTTTGTGAAAAATCAGATCTTACTAGTATAACTCCTGATTGTTCTAAGTCCGAAAATGCAACACATATTACTTGTATCTGCGTTTCAAGTCCAACTGATCCTCGTTGTTTGCAATCCCGAACAACCGGAGATTCTAATGGCACTGGAGATAATTTAGGAGGTAATACTGGCGGTTTTATAGATGGGAAATTATCTGATTCAGATTTAAACTCTTTAGATATTGCAAACCTTGGCTCTGGTAGCAAAGATGGTTTTATTGATGGCCTCTCTAATCCACTCAATAAAGTTGATGACGGAGGAGCAAACGGTAGAAATGGTGGGAGCGCAGATAGTGGGAGCAGAAGTAATCCAAAGGGCTCGGGACCAAATAATCTTGATAATGTTGGAAATGTCGGAAGTGGCAATAATCCTCGAGGTGGCGGTGGCCCAAATAATTTAGATACGTTTTCTATTGGAGACGGCTCCGGCTCAGGCGGAGGAAGTGGAACTGGTTCTTCTGGCTCTCTAGGTAACGTAGCGACTGGCGGAAGTGGTGATGGCGGAAGTGGTGATGGGTTTAGTTTATTTGATTTTAAAAAAAGAAATCCTGCAGATGATAAGGACGCTGAAAAAGAATTGATGGAAGTTATGGATCCAAAAGCAATGGCCTCACTCTTAGCAAGAGACGGTGTCACTAATGGTAAAGGGATGAGTTTATTTGAAAAAATAACTCGCTCATATAAAAATAAAAGAAGCACTTTAATACCTGAATAAAATCTTATTAAAACCTGAATTATTTTCACAGATGCCATCATGTTCCCTTACGGGATCAGATCAACCCCAATTATATTTTTGTTACCGAACGGGAATATTGATTAAACCAAACTACCCACATCAAGTGCCTTATCAAATGAGGCCAAAATCTCTGGTGTTGCTTGTCCAAAGTATATAAGTGCACTTCGCAATTTTACAGATTTTGGTTTACTTATTATTGATAGTTTTCTTTCAACTTCAGTTTTTACTTTTGAATCAATTATTTTCTTGAATTTAATTTCGCAAACATACCAAACGTCGTTGTTACATTGAATGAGTAAATCTATTTGGCATGCTCCTTTATTTTTTGTAGTTTTTTTCTGAAAATATGGTGAGGCCGATTTAATAATTGAAAATGGAATTTCTAAACCTTTTATTATTTCTGAAAGATGATTGAGCACTAAGTTTTGAAATTGCATACCAATTATTGACGGCATTTGCTCGCGAATTGTGAGCCAGTTTGCAAAATCGTCTCCCATTTCTATTTTATTTTTAATAGGTTCAATTTTTTTTATATAAAATCGCAAATAATTATCTTTAAGACGATAAACACTCAACTTAGATTTTGTACCGTCAGCATTGTAATTATAGTCACGCGCTAAAAATCCTGATGACCTTAATATTTTTAAACTCTCTGAGATATCACTGTTAAGAGTTTGACCCAACTCCTTAGCGACCTCATTGGCACTCATTTTTTTTTCTGCTAATTTGTTAACTACTTTTTTATAACTTACAGTTTTTCTTTCAAAGATGTCTCTAAATATTTTTTCATACTCATTGAATAAAAATCCCTCGGCAGTAAAGCAAAGCCTTTGTATCTCTTCATCAAAGCTTGCTCCATATCGAATTTCGGTTAAATATTTTGGAACACAACCCGTTATGCAAGCATAACGAATCAACTCACTTTTAGGAACTTTGTGTTTGCCTGTAAAATAATGAATTACATTTAGTGGCAATTCTTGTAAGGTCATTTGAAAAGAGATTCTCCCTAAAAAATCTGAAGATTTTAAAATATTTTTTTCTATCCATGAAGAGACAGACCCACATACTGCAAACACTAAATTTGGATTTTTTAAAAAATCTGAATCCCAAACGGATTTTAATTTCCCTGGGAAATCAGGGTCATGCTTACCCATCCATGAAATCTCATCGAGTAAAACAAAAGTAACACCTTTTGAAACTTGTTTTGCAAGCGCTTTTAAAGCATCTGTCCAATCTCCAAATTTAAATCCTGGCACTCCTGTTTGCTCTGAGAGTTGTTTAGCAAAATGCGCTAATTGCATTTCATTGGTCTGTTTTTCATGTGGGGCTAATCCATCAAATAAAAAAACTTTTGAGAAGCTTTCGGCATATTTTTTTAGTAAATAACTCTTTCCAATTCGACGTCGCCCCATCATTACTACTAGACTTGAGGTATTTTTTTGCTTCAATAACATTAGTTTTTTAAGCTCATTATCTCGTCCCTAGATGGACAGTGATGGTTTAGATGTCATAAAAACTCCCCTATAAATAGAACCTTTTGCTTTTTATAGGGGAGATAGTATCATATATATTCTCCCCTACAAAAAGATTTTTTCTCTTTTTATAGGGTAACTTTGAAAGTCTATCAAGTTAAGGTTATTTTTTTGTTTTCTTATTTTTGGTGGTCGCGCTCGTTTTGTCTTTTCCAGACTTTTTTTCTTTTGAAATGGATATGACAGCATCTTCTTTTTTATCACTAAGATCTCGCCATGATTTTCCTTCTCTTGCTTTTTTATCAATTTGAAATTGAGTTACACTCTTTGAATGATCTTCATACCTTTCTGAAAAAACATGAGTACCATCATTTTTACTTACAAAAAATAAATACGAAGTTTCCGCAGGATTAAACACTGCCCTTACCGCCTCAACACCAGGATTTGAGACCGGACCAAATGGTAACCCTTCATTTGTGTACGTATTAAATGGAGTAGGTGTGGTTAAATCTTTTTTAGTTATATTTGCGCGATAAGATTTTGTTTGATCTAAAATTCCATACAAAACCGTTGGATCAGTTTGTAATTTCATTCTCTTTTTTAAGCGATTGTGAAATACTGAAGAAATAATAGGTCGCTCTTCCTTTGCTCCAGTTTCTTTTTCAATAATACTTGCAAGAGTTACAATTTGATGACGGGTCCATCCCACTAAATTTAAATCCTGAGTGGATTCAGTATATTTTTTAACAAACATTTTTAACATGATTTCTACCAACTGACTTGCCGATGTTTTTTTATCAATGTTATATGTTTCAGGAAACAAATATCCTTCGCAACTATACAGTTCTTCACCTAAAATTCTTTTTAATAATTCTTTATCAAAACAGGCTTCCAAAAATAAATCTTTGCGGCCATAGCCTTGTTTTTCATAAGCTAAGCCCACTTCATAAATATTGAGTCCCTCTGAAACAGTAAACGTATGCAATATGCTTTTTCCACTTATTAACACTTGAAGAATTTCTTTTGGTGTCATCGAAGGCGTAAGTTGATATTCACCAGCTTTTACTTTTGAGCGAAGATTTTTTAACTTAGCCACTAAATTAAATAAATGTTGATTATCAATTAAACCTTTTAGTTCAAGATTTCTTGCGATTTCAATAAAACTTTCACCACTACTGACTTCAAAAATAATAGGTGTTTTATCTTTTGAAATACTTCTTACGTAATAGTCTTGGGTGATAAAATAATAGAAACCACCCAGCAAACCAAAGATCACTACGATAAAGCTTAAAAAAATTCTCATTTAAAATCCCAAACCAGGCATTACTTTGGAAGGATCAAATGGAGTTGGGTCTTCGAGATTCGCCATTGGAACTGTACAATATTGAATTGCAAAATGTGCAGATGGACGATCATTTCCTGATTTTCCAGTTCCGCCAAAAGGTAATCGTGAACTTGCTCCATTTGTTGTTCTATTCCAATTTAAAAGTCCAACATTTGCTTGCACAACTGCTTCTTCATATAAGCTTTTATTTTTTGAAAACAGGGCTAGTACTAAACCATATCCTGTTGAGTTTACGATATTCATTACTTCATTAAAATCATTTGATTTATATATTGCTACATTAGGACCAAAAATTTCACTTTTTTGATAAACAGATTCTTTATTAAACCCATTCACAAGATATATACTTGGAGTTACATAAAAACCTTTATGTGGCATTTCTAATGTTTTCCCACGCATTAAGCTTTCACAATTTTCTCTTTTCGCGATCTCCTGAAATCGTAAGTATTTTTCTACAGCTACTCCATTAATTAATGGTCCCATAAAAACATTTTCACTCCAGTGGCCAATTGAGATTTTTTTTGCAGCTTGATAAAAGCGTTCGGTGAATTCTTCGGCAATTTTATCATGTAATATTACTCGACTCGTGCAAGAACATCTTTGACCAGCCGTTAAAAAAGATCCAATCAAAGTTTCATAAACAGCTTTGTCTAAATCAGCATCTTCCCAAACTACAGTGGCATTTTTTCCACCCATTTCAAGAGCTAAAATCTTCCAATAATGAGTCATGGTTTCTTGTTTAATTCTTAAACCAACATCATAACTTCCGGTAAATAAAATTCCACTTATATCTTCGTTAATGACAAGCTTTCGTCCACACTCTCCATCTCCTTGAACCATATTAAAAACCCCTTGGGGCAATCCTGCCTTATGAATCAATTCAGCATATAATTGTCCAACTGCTGGTGTTTGCTCACTAGGTTTAAAGACCACAGTGTTACCCATTGCAAGCGCAGGAATAATATGACCGTTTGGTAAATGTGCAGGAAAATTAAATGGTCCAACAACAGCCATAACTCCTCTGGCTTTATATCGGATGACTCCATCAACTTGAGGTAATGCATTTTGAATAATTTCAGTTTGAACCAATTTCATAGAGTGTTGAAGGGTAACATCTATTTTTTGACTAAGTGCTTTTGCTTCGGTCATAGCCTCCCATAAAGGTTTTCCTGTATCACGAGAAATACATTCAGCCATTTGCTCTTCATGGGCAATAAAGACTTCTTTTAGTTTTAATAAATACTCAGACCTTTGAGGTTGTGTAAGTCTTGACCATTTTAAAAAGGCTTTTTTAGCAATATGGCAAGCTTCATCAACATGATCATACCCAAAAACAACATTCATTAAAATATCAGAAGTATCTGAAGGCGACACATCATTAAAGGACCCGCTTTCAAATTCAGGTGCCTTAAATATTCCGTCGATGTAATCACCTTTATATCTTGTTTCAAATTTATTTTTTTTGTTTAATATATCACTCACAAAGCACCCTCTCTCTTATGATTTGAACTTACTGCAGACCATGAATTGATATAAACTTCTTGCTCCTGTTCAACCTCGAGCAATTTTAAAGTTTGCGGAGGAAGTGCAATCTCATTACCACGCAAATCAAAAGGAGTATGTGTACAACGATAATAATCAGTATCTAAGCCAACCAAACCGTGGTGCTTGTAAACAGCATCTTTAAATTCTGTTACTTGGGCTTTCACTCCAGTTTGAATTGGAATTAAATCTTTAGTTTGCACTCCGTAATGAGGTCCTCCATCAAAAGGATCTACTTCTTCAAGATACCTAAAACCTACGCTCTCTAGCAAGTACTGAGCGGGTTTTGTAGCTTCACCGACTCGACCAATGACTGTACGTGCTTTTGTTTCAAGTAAACATACATAAATATCTTCTTCGGGAAATAAACTTTGAATAAATTCTTTATGACTTTGGCTCAGCAAATCTGCTTCCTGATAAGGGAGCCCAGTAAATCTTCGACCTAAGGCTTCCCAGAATTCACTTCGACCCTCATCTGTAAGTGGAGGAGTAAGCTCACAAAGTAAACGCTCTTCGAATCGGTCTGGAAACAATCCAATATAATTAAATCTTGCAAAACTAATTTGTTTACCTAATTTTTCAGGTCTTCGTCGATAAGATTTATCAATGAGTAGTCCACCAATTTCTGAAGGACCATCCATGTCCATTTGAAATCGAAGAATCTGATGAATAAATCCAATACCTAAATCTTCACTGAAATGATTTTTTTTGATTACTTTAAAAAAAGTATGAGGCACATCTTCATTGCCATGTTTTGCAATAATTAGCGAACTTCCAACTATTAATTTTTCTTCAGTATCTTCTATTACAAAAATATATTCAGATTTTTCTTTTGGTAAATCCCCAGCAAATGAAGCAACACTTCTTTCAATTTTATCGGATAAAACTTTTCGTTCCCCTGGTAAATTCATGAGATGAAACTGTTTAGTAAGATCAGTCATTTGATGAATATCATCACTTCGGATAGCGCGAATTAAAAACCCCACTCTACTCTCCTATACAAAATTTAGATAACGCCTTCTTATAAAACTCAACAGATAAATTTAAATCACTTATTTTGACCATTTCGGAAGGCGAATGCGTATTGCCTTCTCTTATGCCAGCACCAAACGAAATACACTCAACACCAATGCGACTCAATAAACTTGATTCATTTGTTTTAGGTAAAGTAATTAAATCACATGATAAATTATTTTCCTTAGATAATTCTAAACATTTTTTGATAAAATCAGAATCTTTAGATATTTTATATGGTTTTTTGTAATCTACTAATCTAATATCTCCATTCAAATTAAGTTGGACATAATCTTTAATTTGGTTTAGCCAGTTTTGATAATCAATTTCTGTAACTAATGGTGGGAACAAAAACATAGCAGTTAAATATAATTCTCCCTCAACTGTTTTAATAGTTGATATATTTAATTGAGGTTGCGAGGGTGAAAACTCAGCATCATTAAATCTCAAAAATTGCCCTCGAAGTTCAGTCAATGAATAATATAATTGTTTAAGCTTTTGTGCCATAGTATTTTGAATACCGCTTACAACATCAAATTCAACCATTCCATGCAGTGGAAAAACATTATGACTTACTCCTGCATCTACTTCCATTAGTACAATGCCTTCAGGAATTTGAAGTAAATATTTAAATATTTTATCAATGGCATTTTCTTTAGTAGACCAATAACCGCCTTTTTCTTTCAAGTTTGTAGCATTAAAAATTCTTGTTTGAGTAGTTGCTGATTCAGATAAATCATGTTGAGAACGATAAGCTTGCTCTTCTTTAGAAAATGGAATTTTTATTTCTATTACCGCATACCCTTTTGTGCCATGAATAATATTAAGATCTGTTGTCTCACCAATCAATGCATACTTAGCTTTATTTTTATTTTTATTTTTTCTAATATATCTAAGCATACCATGCATACCAATTTCTTCACCGTATGTCCCAAGCAGCACAGGCCGACGAATCAATTTGGTACTACGATCCTGATATTCAGAGTTTTGCCATTGTGATAGGGCCTCGAGTTTGCATAAAAAATCAAGTTTTCCATCGGCAACTCCTAAACCGTGCAGGTACCCATCTTTAATTATCAAGTTAAACGGATTAAATTGGTTTTCTGTCCATAATAAACCCGAACCAGGATCAACAGTGTCAAGGTGAGATACTAATAAGAAATCTTCATTAAATTTTGATTCATCTTGAAGTAAATCTTTTACTGATATCATCACATTTGATTGCTCAACACCATTGAACGAATCTTCTTGATCTAGAAAATCTAGATTTAACTGCTCTGCTTTTGTTTTTAACCATTGAGCTACTTCTCGTGTACCACTGTCTGGCGAAGTATCAATTGCAATTAACTCTCGGGCAGCATCAATTAAATCCACAAATCACTCTCCCTTATATAATAAAATTATTCGAGTATTTGATTAAACTCCCTCGAGAATTGATTTTTCAATAATATTTTTTGCAATCTTTATATCTGAATCTTTAATAACAGCAGGAACTAAAAATCGAATACGATATGGATCTTTTCCGCAATTGAAAGCAATCATATTATTTTTAAAAAGTCTTTTTAATAAATCATCTGTTTTTTGTTTGCTACCATCGTAAGGAGTAACTGCAATCATCAACCCTAGGCCACCAGCATCTGTGAGCATACCTTTGCAAGTAGTTTCATTGAGCTCTTTTAACATTCCTACAAATTGATTATGAATGCTTTGAATTCTGCCCGTTGAGCCAGTGTATCCTTCTTCACTTAAAATTCTAAGAATTTCAGTTCCTACAGCCAATGAAACGGTTGATCCTGAAAATGTTCCAGCAATTAAACCAGGTTGTGGATTATATTCTTCAGTATAAAGAGTTGCACCCACTTGAGCAGTTTTGGCAATGGTACAGAGATCAACATAGTCTCCAATTCCTAATTTTTGAAATGCAAAAATTTCACCAGTGCGAGTAAATGTTTGAACTTCATCAGCCCAAATTGCAATTTTCTTTTCTCGACAAAACTCAAATAATGGAACAAAAAATTCTTTTGTTCCAACTTTATACCCACCCTCACCTTGCATTGGTTCAAAAGAAAAAACTCCAATTTTATTTTCATGTTGAGCATAAAGTTCTTTAAATTTACTTAGTGCTACCTCTGCTGAATTTGTTTTAGATAAAAAAGGTAAACGAAGCACTTCATTATATTCAGGAAGGCCTACTTTATAAGAAGGGTTATCGGTAACTTCAGCCATCATTGTTGATCGACCGGCAAAAGCATCCTTAAATGCAACAATCATTCTTTTAGGAGTATTTTTTTGTCGCGCAAGTTTTAACGCATTTTCATTTGCCATGGTTCCACAAGTTGCAAGCCATGCATATTTTAGTCGACTATTTTTTGATGCTAAAGAAACTAATTTCTCAGTAAATTTATAATATTCTTTATTGGGTTCTAAATTTCCCTGCATTATAATATCACTTAATGATGCACGAATTGCAGTTTCAATTAATTTAGGATGACCATGTCCCATGATATGAATTCCAATACCGTTAATTAAATCCATTTTAACGCTGCCATCTTCAAGCTCAACATAAACACCATTTCCCGCACTTGATCCCACATAAGGATAAACTAAAGGTCGACCTCTCACTTGTGCAATTTTATCAACTAGCATTTTTGATGATTCAACTAAAGAAGGATCAGCGTCTTTTACGCCAGTGATCTTTTGATTTTCAGCATGAACTTCTTGAGCTAGATCGCGAATAAGTTTATTTATTTTTTCTGAATTATTAATCTGGTGACCAATTAAGTTTGACATAAAATGAATACTCCATGGTTGGTCCAAAAAGTATCTATCTAAAGGAAGGTTTGAGCAAGTTGCGAAGCGATGTCCTATAATTCTAATTATTAATTTAACTCGCTTTATTTATACACAGACTAGACCTTTGTCGAAGATTAAAATTAATTAGCAATTCCTCGACGCCTGCAAAACTCAATTTTTTATTTTATTTATATTAAACTTTAGTCGTGCTTAAGCAAAAGTGAATTTTTCTTAATTAAAGTAATAACAACTACCTCCGAATAGAAAACTAGTAGATTCAAATCACATTGAGGTATTATATATGCTAATTAAAATTAATTTATCTTGTTTCTTTATCTTAACTTTTTCGATATTTTCTTTCAGCGAATTTTCATTGGGTTGGGCCGATCATCACCTTATCACAAAAGAAATATTAAGAGCTCATGTTAATGAAAACTTAAAAGTTAACTATGAACCCTTAACTAGTTTTCTAAGTTCTACAAATTTTGAAAATGTGAGCTCATTCAAAAACTCCATTCAAATAAATAAAAATTATGAATTTAAAAACATACTACATGAAGAATCTGTATTAACCTTATCGGTCTTAGAAATCTTATCAACTTACTCCGATGAACCAGATTGGGGTATGGATCAAGAACTTTTTAAAGAAGACCAATATCCAGAACTATGGAGATCAGAGTATTCAATGATGGGAGGCAAAGCAGGTTTATCGTCACAAGCCTTTCGACACATGTATTGGAGAGAACTTTACTGGAAGCATCCAATTCAAAGTTTTAAATTACCACTCGAAAAAATAAATGAACCCATGGGAGAAGCTCATAATCGCGCTCAGTTATTTATGAATTTAGCGCAGCAAGCTTTTACGCTAAAACACAACTACTGGGGCTGGAGATTTGTTGCAAACTCTCTCCATTATATTGAAGACGTTGCTCAGCCATTTCACTCCTCACAAGTTCCAAGTAAAATTATGATAAACATGGTTTTATCCCAATGTCTTTCTCCGTATGGATGTAAAGACTTTATTGGAAACATGACAAATATAATCGCCTACTATCATTTCGCATATGAAGACACTCTGAGCTATATTTTTCACAAAAAAATTAATAACGATAAAGATTTTACTATTGATCCCGATCCAATTTATTCTCTGCGAGCTAATAATAAAATGAATTATGTAAATTTAAGTCCTGCAAAAATAACTGTCTTAATGTCAGAGTTAGCAAATAGCTACTCTGCAAGAGCAGGTCGTGCGAGCATAAGCTTTTTTCCATTTTTCCTTGGTTCATACGCAAATTTAGATTCAGGTTCTTTTATGAATGAAAAATGGTGGATCACCACTACAAATAACCTAAAACAGGATTCGTTCGCACGAAGAAACTATCTTAATAATATCAATTCAATGTTTTATGAGTTAGGAGATGCTGTTCGTTGTTGGATAGACAATGTTACTGCACCGAAATGATTTCGTACTCTCTAACAGCCGCACCTAAATTAACCTGAATAATATCTCCAAGTTTTGTTTGCAACAAGGCTTGGCCGAGTGGCGTACTAGGTGTGACCACCTGAACTTTTACACCATCTAATTCAACAGAAAACCCCCCTCCCAAGGGGAGAAAAAATAAATTTTGAATTTTATTTTGCTCCGATTCAATTGCAATAAATGCTGTAGCTGTAATTGGTTCGTTATCATCAAAATTTTTAATTTTAATTCTTTTGAATTCAAATAACATTTCTTTGAGATCGGCAACACGCTTTGCTTGGCCTCGCGCCACATATGAAGCTTCAAGTGCACGAGTGTCGTATTCGTTTTCAGGCTTACTCTCTTCATTTGTAGCATCTTCATGAGCGGTCCTTGCAGCTTGTATGGCAACAGCCAACTCTTTCTCAACTTGTGAAATGAGTTTTTGTAATAATTCTTCTTTATTAATATTATGATTTGGCTTCATAACGTAAAAGTTTATGTATATATACAACAAATGGCAATTAACTAATTCTTCACATTTTCATTTGCAGTAATTCTTTTAAACCAGTTTGTCTTGTCCTTTGATCCACTGTTTGGATAGCCATGTTGAGTGCTTTTCTGCTTCCGACAAAAATTGCTAATTTTTTTGCTCTTGTTAATCCAGTATAAATTAAATTCCGAAATAACATTTTAAAATGTTGAGTTGCAACAGGAATAATCACGGCCTCAAACTCAGATCCTTGGCTCTTATGAATAGTAATTGCATAAGCAAGCTGAACATCCACCAAATCCTCTCGCGCATACGTAAATGTTTGATCGTGCCCCGCAAAATATATTAAACAACTAAAGTCATCCGTATCTATACTTTCAATATTGCCAATATCACCATTGAATACTCCAAGATCATAGTTATTACGTGTTTGAATAACTCGATCTCCTTCTCTATAAATTCTTTCGCCAATTTGTATTTGCTTTTTTTGTGGAGTAAGAGGATTTACAGTTTGTTGAATTTGTAAATTCATGTTCACGGTTCCAAGTGATCCTCGGACTTGAGGAGTTAAAACTTGAATTTCACACTTTTGACCCAACACCTCTGGAATTGTTTTTGTATACAATCTTAAAATAGCATCTTGAGCGATCATACCATGATGTAAGGTAGACCAAGGATGAATTTTTTTTAATATAGATTTTAATTCTTCGACTTCATTCTTTGCTGAAGCCAATTTTTCTAAATTAACATGAAGAAATTTTTCTGGAATATACAACACAGATTCTTTTTGTAAATCATCTTTATTAAAATCAGGAATATAAAGTTTCTCAAATTTTAATTGAGTATCGCTTCTTTCAGCCTCAAGGAAGTCAGCCCTTGAAACCATTCCTTGAATTTCTTCTCCCACCTGAATCAATTGGCTTCGCCCTGTTTTAAATGTTTCACGAAGTGCTACTTGTGTTTTTGCAATAAATTTTGCCTGTTCTTGAGTTGCTTCTTCGGAGTCTATAAAAAGACAATCCACTTTATTTTTAAAAACATCGGGCTCTCCGATTGGAGAAGATATTTTAGGAACTACGCCTTTATTTATCATATGTGCGTACTTAATAATATAAGAAGATTCAGCTTGCCTAAAAACTTTTGTAAGTTGAAATTTTGGAACAACGTTCGAGTCTAATAAATCAAATAGAATATTTCCAGCACCTACCGAAGGTAATTGATCCGGATCACCAATCAATAATATTTGTGTAGTCTTTCCTACAGCTTTTAAAAGTGCTGCAGTCAAACTCACGTCTAACATTGAACATTCATCAATAATTAAAAAATCTGCTATGATATTGTCTGATTCATCTTTTTTAAATCCATTTTTGTTTGGGGCCCATTCTAATAATCGATGTATTGTTTTTGCTTCCATCCCAATGACTTCAGACATCCGTTGTGCTGCTCGACCAGTAGGAGCCGCCAGTAAAATATTTTTTTTCATGGCTTGAAGTAATTTTACTAGTACCTTTGTTGAAGTCGTCTTACCGCAACCAGGGCCACCTGTTAAAATGGAAATTGATTTAGATGGGATCTGCACTACACTTTGAAACTGCTCATCACTTAAGGTGATTTTATGTTGCAAGCAATACCGCTGAACCCAATCTTCTATACGAGACAAATCAATATTTACTTTTAAATGAAAAAGAGATTGAACTTTTTTTACAATCGTCTCTTCATCATAATATAAACTTTTTGAATAAAAACATTCTTCATGTAAATTATTTTTTTCAAGAATTCTTTTTTTAATTTCATTTTGCGCAAGTAAATCTTTCAGTACGCCAATTATTTTATCTGGCTCATTTACTTCTAAAAGTTCTTTTGTCTGTAACTGAATTTGATTTAGAGTTAAATAGCAATGTCCCTCTTCTCGCGAACTAGCAAGAACATGTTTTATTCCCGCTTCAACACGAGGAATTCCATTTTTTTCAAACCCCATATTAAGTGCAATTTTATCTGCAGAAAAAAAACCAATTCCATAAATATCCCGAGCTAATGTGTAGGGATTTTTCGAAACTGTTTCGATGGCTTTATCACCATAAGTTTTAAAAATTTTTACGGCAAATAAAGTGCTAATCCCATACCCTTGTAGAAAAATCATTACATCACGAATGGATTTATGTTCGGTCCAAGAATTTTTTATATCTTCAAGTTTGCGATCTGCAATTCCAGGGACTTCTTTTAATAGTTCAATATGATTTTCAAAAATATCTAAAGTTTTTTCTTTAAAGTGTTTTACAATTCGAGTAGCTGTTACAGGACCAACACCTTTTATTAAACCGGAGCCTAAATATTTTTCGATAGCCGCAGTGGTTGCTGGTTTTTTTTCAATAATTTTATCAGCTTTAAATTGCTCACCATGCTGAGGGTGATTAGTCCATTGACCGTGAAACTCCATACTTGCTCCAGCAAAAACTTTTGCTTGATGAACAATAACAGTAACTAATTTTTGCGGGTTTTGAAATGGAGATACTTTTATTACCGACC
Organism: Bdellovibrionales bacterium; assembly: GCA_005793345.1. Lineage (GTDB taxonomy): Bacteria > Bdellovibrionota > Bdellovibrionia > Bdellovibrionales > Bdellovibrionaceae > SXSU01. Next base: position 114,664 of record SXSU01000022.1, on the reverse strand, counting down.
ACCCATTTTGTTCATTATGGTAAGTAACTCTTTCAATGACTCCCGAAAGTTTTTCTTGTCCAAGTCCTAGCGAGTGATATTGCGAAGTTTTCGAATTCGAATTTTTTTTAATATCACTCATTTTGTGAAGTTCACTCGTTAAAGTCCTTTAATTAACAAATCTTTTGCAATGACTTTACCCAATTCCACACCTGGTTGATTAAATGTATTTATATTCATACTTTCACCGATTGTAGCTACTACTAATTCAAAATACATAAATAAATAACCAAGTAATTCTTCGTTCATCGATGGTGTTGTAATTGTAATATTTGAAACGCCATGTTCAGTAAGTGCGGCCTGAGTCGCAATCGCTTCGGCTTTTAAAAGTTGACCAAAAGGTTTTCCATTCATGTGGTACATATTGTTAAATAATGATTCATTAATAATTTGCCCTTGAGACTCTGATTGCTCACTTCTTATAAATACAACAAATTTATCTTTATAACCTTCGGCAATTTGTTGAAGTATAGAATGTTGATCTGTTGCCCCCATACATGGCATTGGTGTACTTGCCCGCGGAGCTTGAGTTTTATTATCTCGGCAAACTTTTTTTGCGAGGGATTCTGCCCATAATTGCTGTATCCAAAAGCCAAAAGTTTTTAAAAGTTCAGAATACGTCCAGAAAACTGTAATCCATTCTTGATTTATAAAACTCTGCTCACTCAATGCTGTTAGTGCAGTTACAGTCTCCACATCAGCTAAAGCCTTATTTGCACCAGCCTTAAGGAGATTTATATTTAAACCTAAAAATGCTGCTGGAAATAAACCAACAGGAGTAAGAACTGAAAATCTTCCACCCACATCCAATGGAACTTCTAACTGTGGAATCTCAAATTTTTTTGCAAAGTTAGAAAGTGGATTTTCGCGAGGCTCAGTTATCACTACAACTTGCTTGGTCCAATTTAAGTTTTTAGCTTTATAAAACTGCGCTACATAATCACATTGAGTTAATGTTTCAATAGTGTTTCCACTTTTTGAAATCACTGCCCATCCCACTGTCTCCAATTTTCCATCCAATTTTTTTAATTGTGAATCCATTAAAATTGGATCAACGTTATCCCAGAATAAAATTTCTCGATCAGTTTTGAATGCAAGAGCTTCTTTAATAACTCTTCCGCCAAGAGCACTTCCACCAATTCCCATGACAACTAGAGTTTTATATTTTTTTCGAAAGTCATCTGCAATTTGTTGAGAAGTTGTCCACAGATTTTCTCTTTGAGTAACCTGATGAAACCCAAGGGTCTTATCATCAATCACTCTTGCTAATGCTAATTTATGTTTTTGTTGAATTGCTTCTTGAATTTTTTGATTTTGATTTAGTATTTTTATCATTTAAAAAACTTAAATTTATTTAAAGTATTTGTCTATACTCGTTGCGCACATACAATTTTCAATCACCCCAAACAAACAAGAAAATAACTTCTTAAGAATATGTTTAATTTAATCGCGAAGTGATCAGACTTAATCTTTAGCAGTTATTGCGCGTTATAATTGTTGTTTTCACTTCAAAACTTTTATCACTTGGTATACTTGTAAACCGCTGGAGTTATAATTATGAGATTTAATAAACAAAAATTTTTTATTGCGCTAGTTTGTGTTTGTGTTGGCTGGATTGTTGGTTATCAAATGGGAAAATCAGCCGCTGAAAAAGAATTTCAAAATCGTTATAATCAACATGGAATGCAATTTAATTTTCCTTTTGGTTTTTTTGGGTCCGATCCATTTGAAAATCTAGAACAACGCAATGATAATCAAAAATCGAATGGCAATTCATGGTGGCAAAATTTTTTAAAACCTTTTGAATTTTTTTCAAATGATAATAAAAGTTCAAAAAAAGAAGAAAATAAACAAAATGACCCGAGCTGGGAAAGCGTTTTTAGCTCTGGACCCGAGTTAAACATCCACGAGGAAGATAAATTTATTATTTATGAGTTTTCCTTAAGTGATGTCTCTAAAGATACAATGAGCGTAAAAATTGAAAATCAACAGGTTATAATTGAAGGTTCACAAAAAAAAGAAACCATGGGTACTTTTATAAGTTCATCATTTAATAGATCCTATCCCACACCAGAAGGAGTTGATCTTGATAATGCACATATGGATTATATTGAAAACAAATTAGTTATAAAATTTCCAAAACAATAACATTTTTTTGCTTGTTTGCCTTAAAAAGGAATTAAAAATGATCACAGAGTTTTCTTCATCGAATCATGCCAAAGTGAACTCACAAATTAAACTTGAAGACTCTTGGAAAAACAAATTGGAAGATGAATTTAATTTAGAATACCTGAAAAATCTAAGAGATTTTCTAATTGCAGAAAAAACGGCTGGAAAGACTATTTATCCAGAAAGTAATCATATTTTTGCTGCACTCAATACGACTCCATTTGATGATGTTAAAGTTGTAATCATAGGCCAAGACCCATACCATGGCCCAAATCAAGCCCATGGTTTATCATTCTCCGTAAAGCCCTCAATACCCCATCCACCATCTTTAATGAATATTTTTAAAGAATTAAAACAAGATGTTGGGATAAGTAAAAAATCTGGCGATGGTTATTTAATGGGTTGGGCTACCCAAGGAGTATTATTACTAAATGCAGTTTTAACAGTTGAAGCCGGAAAGGCTAATTCCCATCAAGGAAGAGGTTGGGAGATTTTTACTGATAAAATAGTTCATCTTATCAATGACCTAAGAGAAAATATTGTATTTATTTTATGGGGTAGCTATGCACAAAAAAAAGGGGCTTTCATAGATAGAAAAAAACATTATGTAATAGAGTCGCCCCACCCTTCTCCACTATCAGCACATCGTGGATTTTTAGGCTCTAAACCATTTTCAAAAATAAATACATACCTAGAGTCAAAAAATAAAAAACCCATTGATTGGAGTTTATAATCATGAGAAACCGTTTCGGGAAATGAGATAACCATGAAAAATTTATTGATCTACTTTATTCTATTTTTATTAATTTCAATTTCGTTCAACAAACTAATGGCCAAATCAATTGGCAAGACAAACATTGATTCAAATTATTATTCTTTAGATTCTTCAAAACCAGCAATTTGAATTTCTCCAACCTTCCCATGCACAATTCCATATTACAAAATAACTGCTCATGATTAAGTCTGATCGCTTCGCGATTATATCAGACATAATCATAAGCAGTTATTCTCCTGTTTGTTAGGGGCGATTTTCAATCACCCCGTATTATGAAAATCCAAACTAAAGTTTGTATTTTCATAATTATATTTTTTATAATCCATTTAACTATTTGATATTTAATGTTTATACTTAAAACGCGAGTTCGATATTAAATATTTTTTTAGCTTGTTAATTTTTATAATTCCATCGTCATAACTCAAAAAATTATCTGCGGCTTATCACAGAGGATAAGCCTCAATAATTTTATTGAGTTATTCCTTGTACTTAAAAATTTTCCTGCGCTAAAAACAAAATTTATTATCGGATGTTTGTTTCATGACCAAAAAAATACAACCTTAGCTTAGAGTTTTCGTAAACCCCAATAGTCAACTTTGATAACGAAAATGAATTAAAATTATGTGGATAATTCTGTGGAGTCACTGAATAATAAATTTAAGATTTTAAAATATCTGAAATTATTGTTGTTTATTTTTACAACTTTTAATCTAATTATAACTGAAAGTCAGTTTTAAAATAGATTTTAATTACAATTTTTACCAAACTAAAGCTCTAATTTATTTAATTTATTAAATAAATTAGATTTAGTTATAAAAAGTAAATTAAGTATATACTGACTTCGTTAATTTCAGATTGTTTCACTTTTATGGTTAAAGTGGCTCAACTCTCATCATTACTGGAGGCAGCATGAGTGCTAATTCTTTAGGACAACGGTGGACAGTTACAACTTTTGGAGAAAGCCACGGGGTAGCCTTAGGCGCAATTATTGATGGTTGCCCTGCAGGAGTTTCTTTTGACTACCAGCTATTACAAAGAGAATTAGATCGCAGAAAGCCAGGTGGAAATAATAAAAGTAGTGAGGGTGTAGTTTCAGCACGCCAAGAATCAGATAAGGTAGAAGTCTTAAGTGGAGTTTACAATGGACGAACCCTTGGAACCCCAATAGCCATGATCGTAAAAAATCATGATCAAAGATCGAATGACTATAACAACATCCAAAATAAGTCGAGAGTGGGCCATGCAGATGATCTTTGGAAATCAAAATACTCACATGTGGATCACAGAGGTGGCGGGCGCTCTTCTGGTCGTGAAACAGTATCAAGAGTTATGGCTGGAGCAGTAGCTCAAATGTTTGTACGTGAACTTTATCCCGCCTGTGAAGTCCTTGGATTCTCATGCCAAATTGGTGGCATTGAATTATCAATTGAAGATTATAAAAATATCGAGTCCGGAGTGTTTATTCCAGATGATTTTTCAGCTCGTTTTCCTTCTGCAAATAATCAACAAGTGCGTGATTTATTATCAAATGCCAAAGTTGAGGGGCATAGCTACGGTGGCCTTGCTGAAATTTGGGTTAAAAATATTCCAAAAAATTTAGGGCAACCTGTATTTCACAAATTTAAATCAGATTTAGCTATGTCTTACATGAGTGTGGGCGCAACAACTGGAATCGAAATTGGTTTAGGGTTTCAATCCATTCAAGCAGAGGGAAGCCACTTTCACTCTCCAAACTCAAGCGCCGCCAAATATGGCGGGATTAGAGGTGGCATAACTACAGGAGAACTTGTTATTTCACGAGTTGCTTTTAAACCAACATCTACTGTTTTAGATGAAGCAAAAAAAGGGCGACACGATCCCTGCATTGTAACTCGCGCAATACCTGTACTCGAGGCAATGACATGGAATTTAATTGCAGAACACATATTATGGTCACGACAAGATAGTCTTTAGTCAAAGTTTCATCGCAACGAAAATTCAAACTCCTCATAAACTTGATTAATTATATCCAATTACTTAGGTATAACTAATTCTCTTTTTGTAGCGCAAAGATAGTTTGATAGCTCCCTTACGACTTTACAGATCCTAATCTAAAAGAAGTTAATAAGATAAAATTAAAATTATTTCGAATAATAACCCAATAAATTGACAATTTTTGTAACTCTTAAAATTGCATATTTAAACAGTAGTGATAATTTCTTTAATAGTTTAAAATGAAATAAGTTAATAAATTAGATTTACCTCTTTTTAATAAGCAAGAAAGTAGATTTTAAATGGCTACAATAAAAATATTAATTACTATATTGAAAATTTTTACTACTCTTTTACTAATTACAAATTTAGCAATTGCCCAGACTTCTAATGTTGAACCTACTTTAAAACTTTCTACCTCTGAAATAATCGAATCCATAAATAATGACTTCCAGGAAATTACAAATTCCATAAATGAATTTATTTCTACCCATCATGATTTACAAACTCTATTACCTCGACTAAATGAACTAAAAGATTTTTTTAGTCTAGAATATAGGACTAAATTTGGAACTTATTTATTTAAACTACTACGTGATGAAAGCCATGTAACCCTTGAAGGAAATAATAGGGGAGAATTTACTTATAAAAATACTCAGATATTATTTCAAAAAAAGGTAAGCGACTTAGTTGAAATAAATTCAAAATTTACTCAATTATTAAATGAATTTGAACTTTTGTTTGGCGATTTGATGCCAAGTCTAGAGCCACATCACCAAGAATATCTAAAGCTGGTTAATTTTTTACAAGTTAAAAGTGATCATATTATTTCAATATTAAAAATAAATTTAAAGAGCGAATACAATATTGATTATTCTCGCCCTTATATTACAATGTCTAACTCCGATTATATCCCCCCCTATTTAGGAAACGCAGACTCTACTATTGATAAGAGTGTACAAATCACCAAAGCTGAGTATGTGCAAACTTACCAAAGTGATCAGCCTCTCGAGCCACTCCAAATTAAAAACTTATTTTCATTAGAACAGTATTTATCTGATCAAATCCAATTTTCACTTAGTAATAAAGATACTCCTCAAGGTAATATTTGGAAGTATAATAAGTTTGACTTTGACATCGAATCCGCCCCCGCAGAATCAGGATCTTCTGAATATTTATACTTTAAGAACGCAAAAGAAAGAGGATTAAGTGATGTTGGCTTAATTGCAAACGCAACTGGAAATTTCGAAAAAGTCCTTAGCATAATGCAACGGGGAACAAAGGGAATGGGCTACCTTAATCTGATTAATTCAAAACAAATATCCATTCATTTTAATGATTATCAATTCAATTATTTTGATAGTAATAATTATAAACTTAACTTAAATAAGAGCAAAGGATTTTATTTGCTTATCCATGGATTATGGGAAGAGGTAGAAAAAAATTTAACAGCTAAATCCGTCTATCAAGCGCAAAGAATTGAACTTCCTCTTAATCAAGACTTCTTCACGATTGAGAATGGTGTTGCTATTTTAAAAAAGGGGACACATAAAATTTCTGTACCAGCATATCCCATGGATAAGCGAACAAGTGTTGAAGTCACATATGACAACTCTAAACTTCAATTTAAAATTACTATAAATGATACCTATACATACCATGATACACAAACCCATATTGATTCCGAAACATCAGACTTTACAGAGCAAATTATTACTATTGAAGTTGATCCAAGCCTTACAAAGTTTGGAAATATAAAAGTTGAAACACAAGAGTCTCGAGGATTACCTTATAGTACAAATAAAAGATATGTCACAGAAACCACTTCTAATTTAAAATTATATAAACCAATTTCATTAAAATCTTCTTCGATATTAAAGTATTCAAAAGCTCCTCCGAATATCTCAGCAGAGGATATTCCAGAGCTAAGTACTTCTGAAGCGCCATATTTTATTAAGCTGATAGATTTATTTAAAAAAAATAATCAACTCTTGCCCACAACCACGGTTTCAAATGTAATTACGAGTCTTAACTTTAGAAGTAAAAATTTATATTGCGATAAGCTTTTTAAAAACTAAAACTTTATTTCGATCCAATAATTTTTTCGAGATCAGCTATTTCTTTCGGAGCCATTGTCGTCATAACTTCAGCCCCTGTTGTTGTTAAACGAATATTATCTTCTATCCTAATCCCAATCCCTCTATATTTCGCAGGCGCCATATGATCGTCTTCAGGAATATATAATCCTGGCTCAATCGTAAAACACATATTGGGTTGAATAGTTCGTGGTTGATCTTTGATATAATATAAGCCTGCATCATGGACATCTAATCCTAACCAGTGTCCAACGCCATGGGGATAATACTTTTTATGCTCAAGAGCACTTATGATATCAGCTTTTCTACCACTTAGAAGACCCAGTTCTAACATCAAATCAGTAAGTAATGATGTCGCCATTTCATGAAGCTCTTTAAATGGCAATCCAGGTTTTAAGTAATTGATAATTGTTTTCTGAATTTTTAAAACACCTTCATAAACAATGGCCTGTTCATCTGTAAACTTTCCATTGATAGGAAATGTTCGTGTGATGTCACCAGTATAATATCGATACTCGGCACCAGCATCTATAAGCAACAATTCTCCTGATTTTAATTTACAGTCATTGAAAACATAATGGAGTGTCGTAGCATTATTACCACCAGCTATTATAGAATTATAACCTTCACGTGTAGCGCCTCTTTTAAACATTTCATAAGTAATTAAATTAAAAATTTCTTTTTCATTCATATCGGGGCGCGTATTCTTCATTGCTTCAACATGGGCTTCAGCAGAAATACGACAAGCACTTCTCATGATTTCTAATTCTTCATCTGATTTAAAAAGTCTAAATTCACCTAAAAATTCATCGGCATCATATATTGGTAAGAGCCCGTATCCAGTTCTACCTTGCGATAATCTTAAATCTTCAAGTACGGTTTGCACACGTTTATCGGCCATCGAATTTTTAAACATTCGATAATATAGCTTATCAACACCTTTAAGGAGTTGTACTGTTTGTTTTTCAAATTCATCTATAGTGTAGGCTTTATCTATTTTGTAATGAGTCTCAACACCTTCAGGGCCAAAACGAAAACCATCCCAAGTTTCTTTTTCTTTATCTTTTTTACGAGTAAATAAAACAGTTTCAGGTGTCATCCCAGGTCTGAAAACTAAAATTGATTCTGGTTCTTCAAAACCTGTTAAATAATATAAATTACTATTTTGTCTAAACGTCGAATGAGAACCATAAAAACCAGGTTCTGGTTGAGAGGCAACAATTATTGCAGAACCGTAATTTTTTTGCGCAATATTTTTTCTTCGATTATAAAACAAATCCATGTTTTCAAGTGGCAAACGATTAGACATTTTAATTCCTCTAAAATTTAATTTTTTGTGATAATTTATTTATTGATGTTAAACCAATTTCTTGGCCTTTTCGAACCATTTCTCTTCTTTGATCAAAATCATTACTCTTAGCTGAAACAGCTGAAGTGTCGACTACAAAATCAATTGATCCATTTAATCCATTATTGGCGCGAGCTAAATTTTGCTGATGAATACCCCAAATAGCTTGAGATTCAAAATCTATATTCGAATTATCAAATACTGATCCAACGGTAGGACTTGGAAGCGAATTAATAAAAATTATATAATTTGCACCAACTGATTTTAAATAATCACTAGCAAGTTTTAAATCAACCGCTCCTACAAAATTTGCCTTGTTTTTAAAATAAGGAGGATGGGCAACACAATTTGAAATCACTTGCGAAAGTTGTCCTTTTTTCATCCAGTAATATTGTCGATTTTTCAGATCAAGTCCCAAACAGGTAAAAGGAATTTTGATTTGATCAAATGTAACATTTGAAAGGGCGTCTTGAAAAAAACCATTGAGTTGAGAAACGTCTATTGGTGATATAGCTTGTCCCAATAAACTTTTTTCGGGCAAGTCACTATATCGTAATTTCATCATTTGCCATTCGGCTTCGTTGGCTTGACCTCGAATACTAAATATTGATGCCGGTATTGATCCCCACTCTAAACCCACAATCGCATGGATGGGTAATTTTGCTTTTTGAAATTCTTGAAGAATACCTATTGAAATAAAACTACGCAAGTGACCTGGGCCGATAATAATTCCAACCTTTGGAGCTTTGTTTACCTCATTCCCTGTTTGTGAATTAATAGTTGGTAGTTGGGATGGTGCTTCAACTTCCCCTTTTTCATTTATTTCTACGATTGGGTTGGCTTTATGAACGGTATCAATTGGTAAGGACTTTATAGAGCCTGAACCTTCAGTCTGTTGGTTTTGCGAATGTGCTTCATCTCGAGTTGCAACATTAAAAGTTTGACAACCAATTAAACTAATTTGACTTAATAAAAAAATATTAAAAAAAACTTTTCTAAAGTCGCAACTAACAATCTTAACATTTATTTTTTTGTATTTTTCTATAACTAATTTATTTTTTTTCATCTTCTAATCCTAAATGTTTTAATACTTTTGACATCTGTTTTCGTAACTGCGGAAGATAAGGAATTGATGCTTTAGCTCGTAAATAATCATTCATAGGCATTGCGGGTGTCCCGCCATAAGCACCTGGAACTTCAATATGACTTGTTACCGTAGTGCCTCCAGCCAAAGTCACATTACTTGAAATATGTAGATGGTCAGAAACGGCCACTTGTCCGCCACATATAAAATGATCACCGATGACAGTTGATCCTGCTGTGGCAAACCCCGCAGTAATCAAACAATATTTTCCTATTGTACAATTGTGTGCTATATGAACTAAATTATCAAACTTTGTTCCTTTACCAATTCGTGTTTCTGTTAAAGTTGCTTTATCAATACATGTATTTGCTCCCACGTGGACAAAATCTTCTAATACAACTTTTCCTATTTGTGGAATCTTTAAAACATCATCTTTTGTAGGGGCAAAACCATATCCATCACTTCCAATTGTCGCAAAAGGTTGGAATTGACAATGACTACCAACTTGGGTGTTGGATCCTAAAAACACGTGGGATTCAAGCCAACAATTACTTCCAATATAAACGTTACCTTCTATTGTACAATTGGGTCCAATGATTGTATTTTCTCCTATAGTAACATTCGGCCCAATCACAACGAATGGGGCTACTGTTACACCTTTGCCAAGCTTTGAAGTTGGATGAATAAAAGTTTGCGAAGAAATTCCATTAACAAAGGGGAGATTATTTTTACGAAAATCAAAATATTTTAATGCAATGGCCATTGCCACTTGAAGATTTTTACATGCAATTATAGCAACATCAGTCGGGATTTTATTTTTTGAAATTGTATTCAAAAATTTCTCTTGGATCACCCAGTTTTTGCAGGAAGAAATATTTTGCAGAGCTGCTTCCAAATGTTTGTGACTTGAAATAAAACAAAATTCATTTTTTTTTGCTAACTCTGGAGGTTGAACTAAAAATAATTCTTGATTTAATGGCCCTTGAATTTCTATAAATAAATCAGAATGTTCTTGAATAAGATGTTTGAACGTGATCATAATTCTACTACTTAAACTGATTACAGGGCAACTTGTCAAAAGTTAAAGTGATTTTTAAGGAGTGATACTATGGCTAAAAAAGCTTCAAAAAAAGAAGCCCCCAAAAAATCTGTTAAAACTGTAGCGAAAGCTGCAACTAAACCAACTTTAAAATCTGCTGCTAAATCTGCAAAAAAAGTTATTCCAGCAAAGGCTGTAAAGCCAGAGAAAAAAGTTGCGTCAAAATCAATTAAAGCTCCATTGAAAGTTTCAAAGAAAGTTGAAGTAAAAGCGATTAAATCTCCTGCTACAAAAACTCCAGTAGTTAAAACTCCAGCTGCTAAACCACTTATTGCAAAATCCGTAAAAGTTGTTGATGCAATACCACTCGTTCCAGAAAAAGAAAAAGAGGAAATTGAATCAACTATGAGCTCTAAGGTCCGAACTTTTAAAGAGGCGCTGGCTCAACCACTTACGGTTGAAAAAGAAAAGAAGCCCGAAGAAGTTGATGCGGAGCGAAAGGAAGAGCTTGATCGAATTACTCCAGAAGATCTAGCAAAAAAACCTGCTAAGAAATATCAAGGCTCTACTGATGAAGAATCTAAATGGTTAGAATTAAAAGATAAATATAAATGGTTAAAGCCACAATCTTATAAGATGACAGAAGTATACAAAGATAGAACTATACTCGATCATAAAGTTTTAGGATTAGGATTTATACTTTCTGTTGTGAATGATAGACTTGAAGTGCTATTTCAAACTGGCACTAAACAATTAATCAGTAACTATAAAAAGTAAAAAAATATAAAAAGGAATGTATGGCAAAAGAGGATTTGGCTCAATTAGATGGCAAAGTTGTAGACGCTTTAGCTGGTGGTATTTATAAAATAAAATTAGAAAATGAAATTGAAATTCTAGCGAAACTTTGTGGTAAAATGAGACGATTCAATATTCGCGTAGTTGTAGGCGATAAAGTAACTGTTGGTGTTTCACCTTACGATCCAACTCATGGCCTTATAATGTACCGTCACAAATAATTACTTAATATAGAGTGATTCTCTATATTAAAAGTATATTGTTGATTTCTTAAAAATGTATTGAAAGAATAATTGCTGTAGATAAGTATAACTGGATTGAAAACAAAAAATTCGTTGCCAATTAAAGGTTGGCAGCTTTAGTGTTTAAAAAGAAAATAATTAATCTTTATTCTGTTTGGTTCAATAGTGTTTCACTCAATACAAACTTAATCGAGAATATTTTTTAAAATATATTATATGAATGTTATAAATTATGAAAACCATCAATTTTTAATTTTAGTGTAGTTAATACTTCAATGAAATTAATTTCCCAACCAAATTCAAAATCAATTATAGTTAAAAGGAAGTCTTCATGGAATTGACTTTTCAGTCTTATTTATTAAAAACCGTAACCGATGTCCCATTCAAGTCTGCACAATCTGTTATTGAACTGGTTGCAGAAGGTTGTACTGTTCCCTTTATTGCAAGATACCGCAAAGAGAAAACTGGCAATCTAGATGAAGTTCAGATACGTGCGGTTATTGAAACTTACGAAACCTACAATGAAATAATTAAACGAAAAGCTTTTTTAGTTAAAGAAATCGGCGAACAAGGTAATTTGACCGACGAGATCAAAAAACGAATTGAACTTTCTTACGATCTTGGAGAGCTGGAAGAAATTTATCGTCCATTTAAAAAGAAAAAGAAAACCAAAGCAACAATCGCAAGAGAAGCGGGCTTAGAACCACTTTCACAATGGATTTGGGATTTAGGACATGGTTTAATTAAAGATGAGGCAACTTTAGAAGTTAAAGCTAAAGGTTTTATAAATATTCAACATAATGTTGCGACTTATGATGCCGCCTTAGCTGGGGCAAAGGATATTATCATTGAACGTTTAGCAAACACTCCTGAATTAAGATCAAAAGTTCATGATGATTATATGAAGTTTGGTAAAATTACTTCTACAAAAACAAAAAAATACAAAGAAAACTCTAAATACAGTATGTACGAAGATTTTGAAGAGCCCGTAAAAAACTTATTGGATTCAAAATCATCTCATCGCTATATGGCCATGAAACGAGGCTGGCAAGAAGAAGAGCTTTCAATTGAAATAAAAAGTAATGATGAGGCCTTATTAGCTGAGTACACAAAAGAAGCTACAACAACGCCAACAACTCCTGCCGGAGAATTTTTAGCATCAGCTGCAAAAATGGCACTTACTGTTTATGTTATTCCATCAGTTGTAAACGAAGTTCACCGCGCACTTAAAGAAAAATCCGATGAAGATGCAATTAAAGTTTTTGCTGAAAATGTTCGAAAAGTTTTATTGGGATCTCCATTTGGACCATCTGTTGTTTTAGGTGTTGATCCAGGTTTGAGAACAGGTTGTAAAATTGCACTGGTTGATAAAGCAGGACAATTTATTACTCATACTGTAGTTCATATCACCGGCGACAATAGTTTTGATAAAGCAAAAGCAATGTTCTCTGAAGTATTATCAAAAATGAAAATTGAGGTGATTGCTGTTGGGAACGGAACTGCAGGTCGAGAAGCCGAGGCTTTTTTTAGAAAACTTGTTAAAGAACTTAACCAAGAAATCCCAGTCATCATGGTAAATGAATCTGGTGCGAGTGTTTATTCTGCTTCAGATTTAGCACGACAAGAATTTCCTGATTTAGATCTTACGGTAAAAGGTGCAATCTCTATTGCTCGCCGTCTTCAAGACCCTCTTTCTGAACTTGTAAAAGTTGATCCCAAATCAATTGGTGTTGGTCAATATCAACACGATGTTAATCAAAGTGCATTGAAGAAAAGTCTTGAAGCTGTTGTTGAATCTTGCGTGAACAATGTGGGTGTTGATCTAAACACTGCATCTGCTCCTTTGTTATCTCATGTTGCTGGCATTGGACCAGCACTTGCTCAAAATATTATTGAGTTTAGAAAAAACAAAGGTCTTTTTCAAGATCGCTCTGAATTATTATCTGTTCCAAGATTTTCGACAAAAATTTATGAACAGTCGGCAGGTTTTTTAAGAATTCGTGGTGGTAAAGTAACACTAGATAATACTGGCATTCACCCTGAAAGATATCCTGCTGTAAAAGATATCGCAAATGAATTGGGTGTAAATGTAACTGATTTAATTGGCTCTGGCGCTAAGAAAATTTTAGATTTAAGAACAAAATGGGCAACAATTATTGGCGAATATACTTTTGATGATATTATCAAAGAATTAGAGAAACCTGGTCGTGACCCTCGTGACCCATTTAAAGTTTTTAAATTTAAAGAAGATATTTTTGAAGTCAAAGATTTAAAAGAAGGAATGATTTGCCCTGGATTAGTAACAAATGTTACTAACTTTGGCGCTTTTGTTGATGTTGGTGTTCATCAAGACGGACTTGTTCATATCAGCGAAATGTCACATCAGTTTATTGATGATCCAAGAAAAGTTGTAAATCCAGGAGATCAAGTTACAGTTCGAGTATTAAGTGTTGATCTTGCAAAGAATCAAATTGCATTTTCAATGTTACTTGAGGCAAGAACTCAACCAAAAGCTCAAACAGCAAGTGAATCTTTTCAAGGTGGAGCGTCGACCCCTTCTTCACCAAGGCAGCAACATCCCCGTGGTGATAGAAAATTCGAAGGTAATAATAATCGAGATAACCGAGGCGGTGCTCAACAAGGAGGAAGACCTCAACAATCCCCTGCGCGCAGTGGAAGCAGTGGTGGCTACCAAGGTCAAAACCCTCGACATCAACAAGGCGGTGGAGGAAGACCTTCGCATGGTGGAGGATCTGGAAGTGGACAACATCAACACCAAGGTAATAAACCAGGTGGATCCCCTTTCAATAATCCATTTGCAGCCTTATTAAATAACAACAGTAAAAAATAGCTACAAAAAACCTCAGTAAACAGAGAATTATACGTTGACTGAGGTTTTTTCAATGAATAGAATCACCTCAGTAAACAGAGAATTATACGTTGACTGAGGTTTTTATGTGGGGCCGAAATTCAGAGTTAAGTGACTTAAATAAGCTTCTCACTAAAGAAACTAGTAGCTTAGTTGTAATAAAAGGGCGGAGAAGAATAGGGAAAAGTACCTTAATTGAATTTTTTGGCTCGCAAAAAGGTCAGCTCTTTTTTGAATTTTCAGGTCTTGCTCCAAGACCAAAGCAAACGAATCAAGATCAACTAAACCAATTTACTTTTCAATTCAATGAACAATTTAAAACAAAAAACCCTAATTTTTCAGACTGGAATGAGGCTTTTTCAGAATTAGCCTCTCATACAAACAAGAAGAAAAAAACTGTAGTTTTACTTGATGAAATATCTTGGATGGGAAACCATGACCCTGACTTTTCTGGAAAGTTAAAAGTTGTATGGGATACTAAGTTTAAAAAGAACAACAATTTGATTCTGGTTTTATGTGGTTCAGTTTCAACTTGGATTCAAAAAAATATTTTAAACTCAACAAACTTTGTGGGAAGAGTCTCAAGGGACATTACTCTAAACGAACTTCCTCTTAATGTAGTTTCAAAATTTTGGAAGGAGTGGGGCGCAAAGGTCAGTTCATATGAGAAGCTGAGACTATTATCTGTAATAGGATGCATTCCAAAGTATCTCGAAGAGATTAATCCTGCAATTTCTACTGATGAAAACATTCAAGATCTTTGCTTTAGGCCTTCCGGATTTTTACATGATGAATTTAATAAAATATTCTCTGACATTTTTGGAAAAAAAACTAAAACTTATAAAAAAATTATTACTTGTTTAGTAAATAAAAATTTATCTGCTGCAGAAATTGCAAAAAAACTTCAGCTTAAACTAGCCACCTCTTTATTAGATGATCTAAAAGATTTAGAAATCGCTGGATTTTTAAGCCGAGATTACCGATTTGAAATCGGTAGTAAAAAGGCTCGAGTATCAACCTTCCGTATTAAAGATAATTTTCTGAGGTTTTCATTAAAATATATCGAGGATACGAAAGTAAGATCAAAGGCTTTAAATAGTGAATTCACAACCCTCGAAATGCTTTCAAATTGGCACTCAATTGTAGGATTTCAAATTGAAAATTTAGTATATAATCACATTACAGAATTTCTAGAGGAAATGAATCTTTCCGCAAATTTAATAATATCAGCATCTCCTTATTTTCAAAGTAAAACGACCCACAACAATGGGGCATGCCAAATCGACTTACTCATCCAAACAACTGATCAAAATGCTTATATTTGTGAAATTAAATTTCAACGAAGAATTGATTCTAAAATTATTAAAGAAGTTGAAAATAAAATAAGTAAAATGACAAAGAAAAGAAACTGGTCATATAGACCAGTTTTAATATATGAAGGTGAAATTGATCCAAACGATTCCCATAAAATTCAATCTTATTTTACAAAAATTATCCGCATAGGTTCATTAGTTGATAAATGATTAAACTGTATAACAAATTTACAGTAGGCTACTTTTTTTCATTTTTTTTTAATTTGATGGAAATAAAATTATATTAATTTATAGTCACAATGTTTACATGGATTGCATGGATTAACTCGTTTTATCATGGAGGATAATTTGAAATTCACTTTCTCATTTACATTTACTTTAATTTTTTTAAGTGCATTATTAATTTCGCAAACTTCAGATGCAGTACCAAAAAGTTGTGGCAAGTTATTTTTATCTTCAGCTGAATCAATAGAAAAGAAATTCAACTTACAGCTTGAAGAATTAACAGCTCGATTAAATAATGATTATGCATCTCCAAATATAAATGCCTTTCAAAAATTACTACAACTCCAAGAGCAATTTCCTAATTTAACTACTATTGATAATGGAGTTTTGTATAAAAACTTAGTTGCAATTTTATCTAAAGAAGAAAAGTCCATGGATCACAAAGTGATATCGACTGTTATCGAAAACACACTTGATAATGAAAGTACAAATGAAACTAATCTGAGAGAACAATTAAAAAATAATTTTATTGAAGCTTTATCCAATATCTATGGTCCGGGATTGGCGAATAAGGTTGTGAGTGCCAGATTTTCAAAACCAGACAAATTAGATACTGAATTTATGGATGTTAATTTTAAAGAATCTTCTAAAGGAATAATAGGCGATACAAGAAATCTTTTTTCAAATTCGGATCAAACAGCAACTACGCTGCTAGAGAAATTTTTATTAGAGGCAAGAGATGCTCTAGGAGGAAAATTTCCTAAAATGGTTAAGGCAAAATTTGCTAAAGATCCAGATAAACCAAGAAAAAAAGGGCCTGAACGATTATATATTGCAATTGATTCTAGAATTGCACCTCTACATGCAAAATATTTTTTATCGAATAACCCACAAGTTCTAACTCACTTTCACACTGACAAACAAGGCACCCTTATGTTAACTTATATGGGAAAAAACATGACCTACACTCGTGAATACTCAGACCTTGATCCAGAAAGATACGGTAGGAATGTTGGTTTAATATTGCCAGCAATTATTTTTTCTTCCAATGAAGGCTCACGTTTGATTAATTATTTTGATTTGGGAAAATTATCTGATAAGAAAAGAACCAAATACCCTTGGGCTTATCAATATAAAACTAAAATAGAAAATACTGATGATAAATTTGATCTTACTAAATATTGTAAAGCAGTGGGTGGATATAACTCTTGTACACATTGGTTTGGTGATATGCCTATTGGTGATAAAATTGTTAGGCGATTTATGTATCCTGGCAATGTAGACGATTATGCCTATTTAGATAATCCTACTGTACCAGAATCTAAAAAAGAACTCCCTCGTACTGGTCATATAAATTCATATAATGCAATAAATGGAAACGCAAGTTCAGGGGGATGGTTTTCTAATAACCCTTCAGATGTAACTTTGATTGGAAATGAATCTCGATTAGATCGACTCACAGGATTTGTATGGCAGCAAAATCAATCTCCTGCACAGATGTGGCAAGTTCTTGATTTAAAGCAAGAACAAATCGAAGGGAAGCTCGCTAACCCAGGCTATGTCCTTTATAGTTTACTAGGATCTGCAAACCCAGAGAGAGTGCCTGTGGTCTTTGTTGTTACAGATGATGCTACAAAAAGATTCACACAAACTGAAATTAATAACCTCAAAGAAAATATTGATGCATTTTGATTTTTTAGAGATATGTAATTACTTTAGATTAGATTAACGTCTCTAAATTTAAAATTTTTACTTTACTTTTATTGATACTTTGCTTTGTATCAGATGTAAGTGCGCAGTTAGTAATTATATATTTTTTTATAGGCTCTTTAATGTTAAATTTATTTATAAATATTTGAGCTCTATACTCATAATTTTTTGCTAATTCAATTATACTATTACTACTTTGAGTCCAGCGACACTCAATTAATCTAATTACTCTGTCTGAAGTATTATGAATCACTATATCAATTTGTATTTCTTTTGAACTTAAATTTGAAACATGATAATCGCAGTCTTGAATTCCGATTAGTGAAAATATTTTTTCTTTTCGGTCAGTATGCTTTTCCAATATTTTTATTATTAATCTCTCAAAAGCATATCCAGAGTAGTTTTCTATATAGTATCCACTTTTTGATTTTAAGATATCTGCAAATAACAATTTATTACCTAAATTGTTTTTAATTTTTCTCTGAAGAGGGACTAGCACTTCGACATAAAAGTTTAAGTAGGGATCTGAAATTAAAAATACCGTCCCCCTTTTGTTTTTTTTCATACTCAATTCATAAAACTTTTTTTCGTGAATTAGTTTATAATTTAATAGTTTTTTTATTGTATCAATAACTGTTGATGCAGGAATATTTGTCTTTTCTATTATTGAGTTCAATTCTTTTCCGTGAATACCTATCGCATTTATAATATTCAAAACAGTTTCTGTTCCAGCTTCATTAAATTCTAACCTGAGCATCTCTGCGGCTTCTTTTAAAAAAATAGTTTTTTGTGTGAAGCACAATATATTAAACGAGTTGATAAATGACTGTTCCTCAACAACTTGGTTCCAATAGTAAGGAACGCCCCCAAGAGACATTAAAGAAAATACAGTTTCTTCTAGTGTCCACTCTCTCCCATAATTTTCCCTTAGTACTTTTAAATTAAAATCACTGACCCATATATCATCATGGGTACACAATCCTCTTAAAATTGTTTCCTCACCGCCCGAATAATCATAAAAAAACTTATTTGAGGACCCACAAAAAATAAATTTTAAATTTGGTAGTTTTTCAAGCTCTAACCATGCTTCTTTGAACTGTCCAATAAATCCTGATTTTGATTTAGCCACCCATTGTATCTCATCTATAAAAATTCCAAGGGTGGTTTTTTTATTTTCAATGCCATACTGAATAATCTCTTCAAATATTATTTTCCAACTCAATTTAGTTTTTGAGTACATCGGAAGTTTTGTTTTGGGATAAATTTTAATCCACTCAGTAATCCAACGATCTACTGACTGAGCCTGCGGTTCATCATCAGCACCCATAAAATAAAACGATGGAACATTTAATGTATTTGCAATTCTTTTTAGCAAAGTTGATTTGCCAATTCGTCTACGTCCTCTAAGAAAACATAGGCTAGCTGTTCGCTGTTTGTTCAATAAGTAGCTTTCTAAAATTTTTTCAGTTTCTTCTCGTTGAATGTACATGCTCATCCTTAAACATCGGGTTTGTAATCAAATTATAAATCCGATGTTTTACTTTTGCAAGATAATAGTATAATCAAATAGATAAAACATCGGGTTTGTAATCAAATTATAAATCCGATGTTTTATCTATTTGATTATAAAGTACGCTTTCTTTATTATGAAAATACAAACTTTAGTTTGGATTTTCATAATACGGGGTGATTGAAAATCGCCCCAAATAAACAAGAAAATAACTGCTTGTGATTATGTCTGATATAATCGCTAAGCGATCAGACTTAATCATGAGCAGTTATTATGAAAATACAAACTTTAGTTTGGATTTTCATAATACGGGGTGATTGAAAATCGCCCCAAACAAACAGGAAAATAACTGCTTATGATTATGTCTGATATAATCAGCGCAAGCTGATCAGACTTAATCATGAGCAGTTATTTTGAAAACAAAAAAGGCTGTCAAGTTTTGACAGCCTTTTTCTTGTTTAAATTAATTACCTTTAACTCTATTATCCTAATAGCTTTAAAGCCATTTGGTTAACACTATTTGCTTGAGCTAAAGTAGCAGTAGAAGCATTCAACAATATATTATTTCTAGTCATTTCAGAAGAAGCTTGAGCTACATCTGTATCACGAATTCGTGAATTTGCAGCACTTAAGTTTTCTTCAGCAACAGCTAAGTTATCTACTGTCGAAGTTAATCTGTTTTGTAAAGCTCCAAGATTAGCGCGCATTCCATTCACAGTTGTTTGTGAAATGTCTAAAGACTCTAGGGCAGTTTGTGCACCCTCTTTAGTAGTATAATCAACATCTGTTAATCCAAGAGCGTCTAAAGTTGCAATGTTTTCTGAGGCATTAAAAGTAATGCGATCTTCAACATCATTGTTATAGATACCCACTTGGAAATCAAACGCAGGAGTTGTGCCATCAAGTAACTTAGTTGTACCCCAAGTTGTAACGCTTGCTATACGTTGCATTTCATCTTTTAATTGTTGAACCTCTTTATTCAGAAATCCACGCTCTTTTTCACCAACAGTATCAGAAGCAGCTTGGATACCCAATTCTCTTAATCTGATAATGATGTTTGAAATCTCATTCAATCCACCCTCAGCAGTTTGTACCATTGAAATACCATCATTCGCATTTCTGTTAGCTTGTCTTGCAGATCTGATTTGCGCTTTCATATTTTCTGAAATCGCTAAACCAGCGGCATCATCAGCTGCGATATTTATTCTGCTACCGCTTGATAATTGCCCCATGCTTTTGTTGATGTTTCTTTGTGAACCAGTTAAACTTCTTTGTGCATTAATCGCAGAAAGATTTGTTGCTACTCTAAATCCCATTTTTATCCCCTTTTATGGTTTATTAATAATAATTTACTTTATTCATATTGACCTCCCTGTTAATTGTTTTGAGTGAACATCCAAATTCACCTTTTAAACCTTCTTGCAAGTTAGAACCAACCTCATTGCAAGAGCAAACTTTCCTTTTTTAGTTAAATCTTCCTTGAGCCTCCTTTTGTTACGAGTTTTGAAATGTCATCCTTTTGACATGAACTTGTTCGGGAGAAGTTCATTGTCTCTTTACGAGACAAAGGACATGATTTTGCACTTTTTCGTCATTTTTTTGTCGTGGACTTTGATCGAGATTAAAAATTTATTTCAATTGTAGACTTCTGGACTTCATAAATTTTGACAGGAACCGAAAGAAGTATATCAAAATAAGACACTTTAATTTGAAGCCCAAGGAAGGATTCAGAGAATAAGCGACTAAGGAAGGTTGCAACCAAGGAAAGGGTTGCATATATGAGTAAAAGAAACGTTTTGTTAGTTTATTGTTTGATAGTGGGTTTGCAATTATCTAAAATATCAATTGCTGTTGCTGCCAAAAAAGAGAAAAACAGTAATAACATTAATAATAGTATCAACACTGATTTGCTATTTAATAAGACATATAAACACACAGATTTAAGTTCAAATTTAGAAGTCATAAATACACAAAGAAATATCTCTATGAATGACGACGACCAAGTTTATAAAGATTATTATATTTCTGGCGGGTTAGATGCAGGCATAAAAGAGAACATGGTTTTAAAAGTAGTAAGAGAAGTTATCGTTGCAAAAAATGGTAAATACAAAGATGGTATTAAAATGATTATTCCAGTTGCTTTGCTAAAAATAATATATGTACAACCACACATGGCCATTGCCAGATTGCATACAACAGCGGACCTATCAAAAATTCCAACAACAGAAGCTCAAGGAGTTTTTGTCGGAGATAAGATTGATTTGGAAGGATCGTTTATTGAAAATGTTGAACAAAAAGATCAACCCAAAGATTCTTCGCATATTGCTCTTCAACAATAGGCACTAAATGGGTAGATTAAAAATCCAATCTTTTATTTTTATAATTGTACTAATTAGTTTGGATTTGCAATCAGAACAAAGTAATCACTGTCCAGTTTATTCCCCACCTGTCTCCAAAGAAGACTTTACATCAACCAAGGAAATTCTTTTTCAAGAATTTGCAGACACTTCAAAATATTTTTTAAAGGCTTGCAATCCATTACCAATAATTGATGAAAACACCGAGCAAGCAAAAGTGGATTATAATAAAAAAATAGATGATTCTCTTAACAACCGCCCCGAGGCAGGGATAATAAATTTTAATGTTCCTTTTTATGATAGAAATCGTGAACCCATTGCAAAAAAATGTTTAAACCTACTCCATGAAAATATAAAAAAAGAACAAGAGATAAATAAAAAATTTACTGAAGCAATTCTTAATTGCACAAGTGATACACCTCCAAGTGATTGTAATGAAATTAATGATTGGATCACAAATGATTTTCAAGCGTTAGTTAAAGAGGCTAGAACAAATTTAGCCTTATCCTACCCTAAAAGTACAGCGTCCAAAAATATTGATTCTGGTTTTATTAACATTCAGCACTTTAAGTTTCTAACTTAAACCTCATTATTGACGCGAATCTAGTCCCGAACATTTTCGTGTGTAGCGCGAAAATGTTCGGAAAATAAAACCAATTTAAAAAAATAAACTAAAACTGAGGTAAAGGAAGCTCCCCTTTTCTTTAAAGTAGACATTGTTACTACTTGAATTAGATTGGTTATTTAAATACTAATCAGTACATGCCAAATATATTTATTTTAAAAATATAAGATTATATTTAAATACCCCCGTAACTTTTTAATCTGCTATCTTGCTAATATGATATAGTTCATCCGCGTGAATATAGAAAAAATCTTTTGAACCAACCGCTTCTGTATCAGTTTCACCATTCATTAAGGGAGCTATAAAGGATGCAAGCACCTCTGTTTCATTTTTATAATTTTTTCTTACTTTTGAATTTAATGTTCCCTTAGTGTTTTGCAATTTCAATTTTTCTAATAACTTTTGTAATTTTTTTTCTAATATAGTTTTCACTTCAGTACTTTTTTCTGTTTTATCGTCGTCAATTTTAACAAGTAAACTTAAATAAAAATTGCTCTCAAATTTATACTGATCCGCAAATAAACCAATATGAACTTTTCCAAAATATTCACTATCTAACTTTAAAGTTTTATAATAGTTCAAATCAACTTCAGAGCCTGTAATTAATGGATGTTCATATTTAAAATTAACTAGAGTGGGATATTTTTTACTTTTTTTCGATAACCAAACCGTAGCTTCAGAACTAGTTTTAAAATAAATATCGTCAAATGTTAAAAATTGTCTAGGTAAACAAGTAAATGATATTTCATTAGAAGAATCACTACTGGCTTGTTTGTTAATGGTAAATATACTAATAGATTCATTAGCGTTGTCTTTAATTAACTTGTCAGTTAAATAAAGCTTTACTTCATTACCCTTTACACCATCTCCAATCGAAGTAATTTTTTTTGATGTAGAATCCCCATCAAAATTATAAAAAGTAACTCCATCTTTTTTTATGATATCCTTTTTAATCATTTTTGCAGTATCAACTTCATTGATTTTGACTTTACCATTTCCAATAACTTCTATTCTTATTTTTGAAATATTATCTTCTGTTGAGCAATGGTAAACTGAAGCTGCAGTTACTAAGTTTGGAGCTAACATTAAAAAAATAGTACCCATTATTTTTTTCATAATAAATATTCTCCGATACAGTTGCAAAGTTTTTGAATTTCATTTTGATATCGATAAAAATATAGCGTAAGTTAAAGCATAAAAAAACTGTAGAGTTTTGTACATTCTGACAATAAAGGTCACTAGTTTGAATTTATTTTTTAATTCAAATAGTTATAACAACATTAATCATAATTTTAAAAAAATATTGTCGCATTCGCTTCTATAAAATTCTCACAAATCTCGAAGAAGAAGTTACATTATTGTGCTTTAAACATAACTCTCAAGGTATCTCTGAAGCTCTAAACTATGTTCAAAAAAACTTTGAATATGATCCCCAATTGCGATCGCAAAAATATAAAGATATTGATGTGTTTTTTAATATTAATATTTAAGGAAGTTGTCCTAGTAAACGATCAGCACTACAAACTAATTGATTTTCAGTAAGCCGCCAAATATTTGGTGAGTATACTACTTGAACAAAAGGACAATTAAAATAGTTTTGAAATTTCTCAATTTTTTTATACTCAATTTGTGTATCACTCCATTTACATTCTATCATTAACCACGGCTTTTTATCTTTTACCATTAAGAAATCTATTTCTTGTTTCTCCTTATTTCGTAAATAGTGTAAATTAAAATCTCCTTCGCCTGTATCTGTCCAAAAATGACATGCTTTTAACAGGTGTGATGCAATAAAGTTTTCAAAGCGTGGGCCATCGGTTTCTATATTTGTCCAGTCGTATAAATAAATTTTTCCTTCTTTTTTAATTGTTCGAGCAACTTGTTTAGTCCAAGGCTTTAGCTCAAAAAAATAATATAGTTGGTTTAAATAGTTTAACCAACGTGTGACAGTGTCATGAGCAACTTCTAAATCCTCTCGTAGACTTTGCACACTTAAGGGGCTTCCTACTTTTTCAGGTAAGAGACTTGTCAACATTTCTATCCGACTTAATTCAGGAAGGCGACTCAAATCTCGCAAATCTTCCCGAACTATTTTTTCATTTCGTCCTCGTCGCCAAATCTTTAAAATTTTATCTGAAGCGGCTAAATACGGTTCAGGGAATCCACTATATTTATAAAGTCGTTCCAAAATCTCTCTTTCATTTTTTATTGTGGACTTTTTTTCAAATAAGTTGCTTTTCCAAACTTCAGGTGTAACTTTTGGCGCATTCAGTAGTTCACCATATGAAAATGGGTGCAATCGAAATAATAGATAACGTCCCAACAATGAATCTCCACCTTTTTTAAAAATATTTAATCGAGCACTACCTGTAACAATAATTTGAAGATCCTCATTTAACTCATCATAAAGACCCTTAAGTTTTTGTTTCCAGTTTTTTGATTTATGAATTTCATCAAGAATTAGAAGTCTTGTTTGATCTATTTTTTCTAGTTCAAATTTTTCTTTTATTTTATTTGGAGATTTAGTCCATATTTTTCTAAATTCACTTTCGTCCCAATTTAAGTATTTTGATTCAGAATATTGTTTTTGCATTTCTTTGGCTAATGTTGTCTTTCCAACCTGCCTGGGACCAGATATAAATGCCATTTTTTTTCTCTTTAGCGCAAGTGTTAGCACATCATCCAAAATATATCGCTTCATTGATTTACCTTTTTTACTTAGAAGTTTCCTGCGACCATTTTCGCGTTACTCGCGAAAAAAGTCAAGACCAAATTCGCGAGTAACGCGAAAATGGTCGGGAAAAAATATAAAGATTTTCCAAAACTCTCTTGACCCTTTTTTTAACTTAAATTGGGTTAAAGTCTTGCTTAAGGTTTTAATTCAATGTAAGTAACGGAAATGGAAAAATACTATCGCATTCGTCTCTACAAAGTTCTCTCAAATCTTGAAGAAGAAGTTACATTATTGTGCTTTAAACATAACTCGCAAGGTATCTCTGAAGCTCTAAACTATGTTCAAAAAAACTTGGAATATGATCCTCAGGTTCGCTCTCAAAAATATAAAGATATTGATGTGTTTTTTAATGAAAAACCAGTGCAATTATTTTTTGATGAACTTAAACAACTTGATTGGCAAATTCGTTATGAAACTTTTGAAGAAGAACATAAAGATTGGTTATCCGAATGGAAAAAAGGCTTTAAGCCATTTCCGCTTGTGGGCCCTTATTGGGTTGTTCCCTCTTGGGAAAAGGCCCCTAAAGAGGCTGTCACACCCCTTTGGATTGATCCCGGTATGGCATTTGGAACTGGAACTCATGCCACAACACAATTGGCAGCAGCACTCATTCACCGTATTTACCAAGCCCCTCAAAAATATAAACCAGCTGATGTTATTGATGTTGGGACTGGCACTGCTATTCTTGCGATGATTGCAAAATACTCAGGTGCTAATGATGTTATAGCAATTGATATTGATCCGGAAGCAACTCGAGTTGCTCGTGAAAACATTAAAGCAAATTCAAATATCTCAAATGTCATAGTCAGTGACTTATTGTTGGAAGATATTAAATCTCAATTTGATCTTGTTATAGCAAACATCATTGATGGTGTTCTATTAAAACTTAAAGATGATTTGATACGTGCAATGAAGCCCAAGTCACACATTATAGTAACGGGCATTTTAGAAGAACGAGAAAATTTATTTATTGATGAGTTTTTAAAAAATACAAATTTAAAAATTGAACGCCGACTTGCCAAGGAAGAGTGGGTTGGATTTTGGTTAACCAATTTTTAATGGAGTTTTTGCAGAATTTGATAATATCGATTTTTATATGATTTTATTATAATGAGGCGCACTGATATCTAAGAGGACTCAATTGCATGAGAAGATATTTTATTAATTTAATAACAGATATTGAAATCGGTGATCAGATAACTATTGATGGTGAATTGTTTCACCACATCTTTGATGTTTGTCGCCAACAAGTCGGTTCTAAATTTGAACTTTTAAATCCAAATGGTGACGCTTTTTTTTCTGAAGTCACAGCAATTAAGAAAAAATCTGCCCTTTTAACTGTTAAAGAGAAAAGAATCTTAACAAAAACTCAACCTCCATTTATTCACTTGTTGCTTTCTTTTCCAAAAATTTCTACTTTTGAAACAATAATTGAGAAAGCTGTCGAATTGGGTGTAACTTCTATAACCCCAATAATTAGCGATTTCAGCTCAATAAAATCTCTCAATAATTTTCCAAAAGAAAAAGAAATTCGTTGGAATAAAATTATCTTACAAGCCACACAGCAATCGGCTCGTGGTGATTTACTAAAATTACTACCTCCTAAAACCTTAACTCAAACTATTCAGGATCTGAATTTTAAAAATAATAAAAATACTTTTGGAATTTTTGCCTTTGAAGGTGAATGCAAAATGGCATTAAAGGATTATCTTGCATCAATTAAAAATTCTAATGAAAATATCATTAGCGATATTTATATTATTGTAGGTAGCGAAGGTGGCTTTTCACAGCCTGAGGTTCAATTTTTGATTGAACACGACTTAAATCCAGTAACCCTTGGGCATCAGGTTTTAAGAGTTGAAACGGCTTGCCTGTCATTAGCTTCAATTATAAAATATGAATTTGTTAAATAAGGAGCTTAATGATGGATCCACTCAATGATTTTGAATTCAAACCACTGACTGAGGGCCTTGGCTTCCACAGAAAAACTAACTCCCTATCTCAAGATATGAAAAATTCAAATGTCGTTAAGGCCGCACTTACCAGAGATTTGCCAACAGCACCCCCGCTCCTAAAAACACCATTACCTTCTAAAAATCCAACCAAACCAACTTCTCAAGAAATTGATAAATTGGTCGAAACTTTTAAACAACCACATCTAGATTTTAACAATCCACAAAAATTAACGAATGTTGCTAAACCAATTGAACCACAAGCAGTAAAGTGGGATTTTTCACCTTTCATTATTGATTTAATGATGGTTCTTGCAATGTTTTTATTTGCATTTGTAGTCTCTATGGCAATTACTGAAGTTGATATTTATAATTTTATGGCAAATATTAATTTAGCAGCGGAAAACAATCTTGTTATTCCATCTATACTTTTGATCATGATGTTTTCTTATTTAACTTTATGTCGAATATTTACTGGAGCGACGCTTGGGGAGTTTGTTTTTGATCTTCAGCTTGGCACAACAGGTGATTACTTTAATTATAATTACTCGCTTAAACTTTTATACAGAACAGTAATTATATTATTGACTGGTGTTATATTATTACCTTTACTCTCAATGATTTTACGAAATGATATCGCAGGTAAAATATCTAAACTAAATCTTTATAAAAGGGCAAATAGGTAAATATGGGAAATTCTCTTCGTTTAGAAAGTTTGTTAAGCAAAATTAAAAACGAATACCAGGGAAAGAAAATAGTTTTTACTAACGGGTGTTTTGACTTACTTCATATAGGTCATGTGCGATATTTAAAAGAAGCAAAAGCTCATGGTGATATTTTAGTTGTTGGGATTAATTCAGACTCAAGTGTACAAAAAATTAAAGGTCCAACTCGACCTATCCAGAATGAAAATGATCGCGCAGAAATTCTCGCCTCTCTTGAATGCGTTGACCATACTGTCATTTTTTCAGATGAAACTCCTATTAATTTAATACACAAAATTCGCCCTAATATACTTGTAAAAGGTGGAGATTGGAAAATTTCTGAAATTGTAGGAAGTGATTTTGTTCTTTCTTATGGAGGCGCTGTAAAGTCTCTCCAATTTATTGAAGGAAGATCAACAACTAAGATAGTAGAAAAATCTAAATGTTAACAGTTTCTTAAAATCTATATCCAATTTTAATAGAATAAAATTTTTTATCATAACTATCAGTTTGAAGTGCTATAAAATATTCATTTATACGATAGTCTAAACCCAGTACTCGATGAGCTTGAGTTGAAGTTACTGTTTCTGTTTGTAGTGATGCGGTTATCCCCTCAGCTCCTCCAATAAATCGTCCATTTGAAAATAATGTCCCTACTCCAAAATACATACATGTTTTTTGAAAAATAAAAGTCCCTAAAATATCAAATCCATAATTTTGAAAATTTATTGCATTCTGAAGTGTTGTATAACCAGCATGCCAAATGGATGAAATTATAAATGGGGAATGTGGACTCTTCCAATGCTTAGAACGAATTTGAGTAGAAAAATGAGATAAACTTGAACTTTGTGCAAATGGAATTAAACTTATAAATACATCCAAATCATAATAAAGACCCTTACCTAAAGTTAAAGTTGGAAAAGAAAAATTAGAATTTTGAATTTTTGTTTTATTACCTAAATTAGATAAAATACTAAGATCCAAATCTTGTCGAGTTAATCCAATTTCTAACCCCTCATTACCTCCAAGTGGATATGGCGAAGACAGCACCCTAGAGGCTGTTGCCGGACCTATATTTTGTAAAATTACATGAAGATCCCTTGTACTCAAATGCACTGGGATCTCAATATTGCAGTTCGCAATTAAAGAAAAAAAAGAAATGAAAAAAATGAATTTACTATAAAAAAATTTATAAGATATTTTCTTTACAATATTATTTAAAAATTTACAATTTCTCATGAAATTTATTATGGAACTTCTTAAGAGGTAGGTCTATAAAAAAATAAATTACTGTTGAAATTCTTTTATTAGCAACTCCGAAGACGAAGCAACTAAAAAATCTCTTGATTGTGTTAATTGATGAAGTTGATTAATTAAAGATTTATAAGTAGATAGGTTTACTTTATTCTTTGAGTTTTGAGATGACGAAGGCACTTGCGAGCTCCCTCTTCTAACGCGATTCAGATTAATAGTTCCCGCACTATCTGCAATTAAGGTTGTTTGAACACTCATTGTTTTTTTCATTCTTCTAATACTATGAATTGCTTCTATAACTACATCTTCTGAAGGATGCTTGAGGGCTTCAATAAGAATTTTTAGGTAAGTTCCTTGACTATATATTCCAATAACTTGCTGTGCATATTCAATATTAATTGAGTAAAGTTTTTTATCTGCGGATTTCAATGCAAGTAGTTCATAACTTTTTATACTAGGTACTGCTGCAAGACCGTAAATTGCTATGTACTGAGTTCTTTCGTCATTTAATTCTAATAGCTGTTTTAAAGTCTCATAAAACTCTTGTGATGTAATATTTTTTATAAAAAATTCGCTTACAAAATCATTCATATTTTCTTTTGTTGGTGAAACTTGTAATTTATATAACCACTCGCTGATTGTTTCATTATTTAAATATCCTCTTCCTCCACCAGCTCCATTGTTTTGATTATTCGTATTAATACTTCCACCACCAGAATCATCATCAAGATTATTTTTTTCAGTATCCAAATTTTGTAATAAAGTATTTCCTGAATTGGCAATTACATCTTCTTTTTTTTCTTCTTTCTTTGCGATTTTTTTGGGAATTGCTGTTGGAGTTGGAGAGGGCAAAACACTAGGTGCTGGTGGTACAACAGGGGGCTTTATATTATTTTGAACAACTTGAAGTTTAGTGTTTTGTGATTTTGTTTTATCAATTAAACGAACTCCATCCAATGAAAACTTTGGTCTAAAAGATTTTAAAACTGGTGACGAATACAGATAATCAGAAAGTTTCTCAAAATTTTCTTCATTACTTTCTCCACCAATCCCGCTAATATTTTTAATAAAAACAACTGCCAAAAAGAGGAGTGAAAAAAATAAAATTAGGCTTCTTTTATTAAAATTCAAATTTCCTCCTTTCCGTTTTTATAATTTCTTCTAAATAAATTCATGCAAGTGATCAGACTAATTCATGAACATTAATTCCTTAATTATTAAGATAGGCATAATTCATGCCACTTTAAAACAATAGATAAATGCCAATAATACTCAATTAATTAAGCATTCTCAAATTGGGACAATTGAATCTATGTTTAAATTTTTTACAGGTAACAAACAAAAGGCTAATTCTACGTCTCAACAAGAGACATCTATGCGAATCTTTATTTATAAAAAACCCCAATCATTATAGAATTATTATATGAATCGTATCTCTCAATTTAATATAATTAAATCAGTTTTTGTAGTCATTTTCTCTGTTGGATTGCTGAGTTGTGGTTACTACCGTGGCGAAGTTGTAAGCCTTGAACCCTCTTCATTTGACATAAACTTAGTTCTTTCTGATTCGACTTTTGAAGGCATGGCTTTAAGAGAAGGAAATTCAATAAATTTTACAGCAACCATTAATGACAATAAAACCAAAGATAGAATAATTAATATTAACTTATCCTGTGATGAGGGTTTTGTAGCTCAGGATATTTTTGAAAATCCACCAACACAAATTACATTACTTAAAACAGACTCAAATGTTTTATTTACACTTAAATTAAAAGATGACTATGTTTATCGAGGAGATTCAAATTGGCATCTCCAACTCAGTTCTTTAGATACTGACCTTAATAAAAGTATTATTTTTAACTTCATTGCTTTAGAAGATGAGGTACAACCCAAATTAACTTTAAGCCCCTCCACATCTTATTATATTAATTCTATAAATCAATCGAACTTTATAATTCAAGGAAGTTGTTCGTATGAAGGTGGAGGGGTAATTATAACAGGCACAATTGGTACTCAGAACTTTACAAATGCTGTTATTTGTACAAATGCAACCTGGTCTAAAACATATAATTTTAGCACATATACCGACGGATTACTTTCTATTCACATAAACCACACTGATACTACAAATACTTATCAAGCAGAAGATACCTATACATTTTTTAAAAGAACAACTATACCTGATCCACCAACTAGTATTACACTTACACAACCCTTAGTTTCACCTTCTACTCAAAGTAATCCAACATATGATTTAGGTGGAGTAAGTGGTGGAGACATAGTAAAAATATTTTATGGATCAAGCTGTAATTCTTTAATAATCGAAACAACTCTTAGCGCTCAAAGTAATCAAGTTACCTTACCTTCCTTTACTCAATATGGATCCTATCCTCTTTCTGTTTCAAAAATAGATCCATATGGAAATCCCTCTGCGTGCATAAGTTATGATACTGTTTTCTCATATGCTCCGCAATTTACAGTAACCACTACTCTTAATCCAAACTCTGATGATGCTTCAATTGGTGATGGAGTTTGCGCAAATTCAGTTGGGCAATGTTCTTTAAAAGCAGCTTTAGATGAAGCGAATTATGGTGATGGTGATAGTTCTAATTATTACTGGGGCAAACCAGCCATTATTGTAATTCAAAGTGGAACATATACTCTTACCAGTGGAAGTTTAATTTTGGGGCCCACAAACACGACACTAAAAAAAGAAATTTACATAACTGGAAACACTCCACAATCTACAGTCATTGACGGAAACTCTCAATCTACTTTATTTCAAGTTTACTCTTATGTAAGTTTTCATAATTTAACATTTAAAAATGCAACCAGTTGTTGCAATGAGGGCAGTGTAATCAACACTCATTCTTTATCTAGATTAGTAATTGATAATAATATTTTTACAACTAATACAGGTAGTACTATTGAGGGGATATTAAATCTAAGTGGAGTAGATCAAGCTGAAATTGTAGATTCCCAATTTACAAATAACACAAATACAGTAATTGGATCAAACCAAGCTTCTCTAGTCACTATTAGTAATACCTCAATTGAAAATAATACGGGAATCGCAATCTACCAAACTGGGGTAAGTACTAACTGGAAAATTAAATCAAGCTTAATTGCAAATAATAGTAATGGGATAAATTTTTATAAATGCTCAAAATGTTTTATTGATAATTCTACAATTTTTAATAATAGTGGGTATGGATTAAAATTTTATTTTGATATAGATTTAAATGAAGATTTCGTAATTCAAAACTCAACCCTATACAATAATGCTACTACCTCAGGAAGTAACGTTATAATTGATTTACCAGATCCATACACTGGAAAGTTAAGATTTATTAATTCAATCATCGCCGTTAACAATGGAGCAAAAAGTAACTGCGCTTTTGTATCACTAAGTCGACCAGTAGAATTATTTTATTCTTTATTTGATGATACAACTTGTGGATTAACTGGAACTTCAATTTTAACTTCCACAAATCCACAACTGGGTTCACTTTTAGAAAATGGAGGAGCAACTAAAACCCTTGCCCCATCAACAAATTCACCAGCCAAAAACTCTGGGGATAATAGCCTATGTTTACCAACTGACCAAAGAGGCTTACCAAGACCTGTTGGTGTCTGTGATATGGGTGCAGTCGAATTACAATAAAAAAATTTAGTTATTTTTTGAGTATCTCTAAAACTTGCATTCCAACCTTCCAGCAGTCACCCGCACCTAAAGTTAAGAATATATCGCCTTTATTTAATTTATTTTTCGCCAAATTTAAAATACTATTTTCTTTGCGGTCAAAATGATAACAATGTGGATGATTCATTTCTTGAATTAAGTTTTGTGTGGTAATTCCAGGAATTGGATCTTCACCTGCTGGATATATGTCCAGGATATAAAGTTGATCTGCTTGCGAGAAACAGGCTTTAAAATCGTGCCAACAATGTTGGGTTCTTGAGTATCTATGGGGCTGAAATAATACAGTTAGTTTTTTATCGGGATATTTTTCTTTGAAAGCAGCTAATACAGCACTGACTTCTGTTGGATGATGTCCATAATCGTCATAAACAATTATCCCTTTTTCCTCACCCTTAAAATGAAAACGTCTATCTACACCTTGAAATTTTTTAAGTCCTTCTTTGCAGACTGAAAAATTTATACCTGCAGCTAACCCTGAAGCTATTGCCGCAGCGGCATTTAAAGCATTATGCCGTCCAGGAACATTCAATTCAAACTCACCAAGGAGCTCCCCATTCAACGAAACTTGATATTTTCCATTTGAACCCTTTAGTACAATATCATTGTGAGGTTGAAAACCATATAAACAAATACGTTTTGGGTAATTGGCAAAAATATTTTTCACAGAAGGATCATCACCACAAGCAATCAATTGTCCATAAAATGGAACTCTCATTGCAAAATCATAGAAAGCTTTTTCAACATTCTCAAAACTTTTATAATAATCCAAATGATCCGAATCAATATTTGTTACAATCGATAGCTCTGGAGATAGTTTTCGAAAGCTCCCGTCACTTTCATCGGCTTCTGCTATTAACCACTCACCATCTCCAAGATGGGCAGTTGATTGTATTAAATCTAATCGACCTCCAACTACAATAGTTGGATTTAATTTTGCCTGTAAAAAAATAGAAGCTACCATACTTGTTGTTGTTGTCTTGCCATGTGTTCCTGCAACAGCAATTCCTCTTTTCATACGCATAAGCTCAGCAAGAGCCTCTGCCCTGGGTATTAGTGGTATTAATTTAGCTCTTGCCGCTGCTAATTCTGGATTTTGCATTTGGACAGCGCTTGAGTATACAACAACATCTGTCTCTCCAACGTTGTCTGCTGAATGACCTTTAAATACTTTAATTCCCATTTTTTTGAGACGTTCAGTGTTTGCATTTTCAGATAAATCACTTCCAGTTACAGTGGCTCCCATGTTGTGCAACAGTTCCGCTAAACCGCACATACCTATGCCGCCAACTCCAACAAAATGAAATCTTGATTGTTGCAATTTCACTGAGTGATCTCCTTTAAAATATTTTTTGAAATTTCTTCTGCAGCTCTTGCTGCATGAAGAGACTTCATTTTTTCAGACATATTTTTTAATTTAATTTTATCATTTTGCAAGTTCAGAATAATCTTTTGCAATTGCTCACCTGTTAAATTTTTTTGTTCAAGAAGTATTGCCGCCCCCTGATCTGCAACAGCTTTTGCATTTTTAAGTTGATGATCATCTGCCGAGGTTGGTAGCGGGATTAAAATTGCCGGTTTACCAACTGCTGCTAATTCAGCTACCGTACTGGCACCACTTCGACAAATAACTAAATCAGCCCACTCATAATACTTGTTCATTTCGTGCAAGTATTCATAAGCTTGGACGTGAAAAACTGATTGTTTATATTTTTCATTTATTTGACTATAATCATTTACTCCCGTTTGATGTATTAATCGTCCTTTATGTAACCAACTAGCCTCTGCAATTACCATTTTCTCTATGACATCATTAAGATATTTAGACCCCTGACTTCCCCCGAATACTAATACATGAAAATCATTATCTTCACGAGCAACAGGCTCTAGTGATTCAAGTTCTTGCCGGACAGGCAAACCAACTTTTTGTTTTTGTCGACAACTAAAATAGGGGGCTGATTCATCAAATACATAATAAGCCTTATTTACAATTTTCGATAACCATCTGTTAGTTAAACCAGGATGAGCATTGGGTTCCCATATTGCAGTTTTGAATTTTAAAAGTGAAGCAACCGCAACAAATGGGCCCGAAGCATACCCACCGACTCCTAAAACAAACAATGGACGATTTACAATTAACCAATAAGCCGATTTAACAAATGCCATCGGAAGTTTAAAAAAAGTTTTTATTTTATTTATAAATCCACCCGAATAATTTAATTTTCCAGCAGGAAGTAAGACTAAAGAAAAACCTTCGCGAGGAATTATTTTTGTTTCAAGTCCAAGCGCGGATCCAACAAAAACAACTTCAATATTTTTATCCAACTTTTCGATTGTTTTAGCTATTGCAACCCCAGGATAAATATGCCCACCAGTGCCTCCGCCTGCAATTACTATTTTTTTATATTGTTTATTAGATTTCAAATTAAAACTCCTGAAATCATCATACACAACTTTTTTCTAGTATGTTAATTAAATTTGCTTTTGGTAAGTTTGATGTCGATTAATATTTAGCAATATACCAAAAGCAAAGCAAAAGGCAATTAATGAAGTCCCTCCATAGCTGACGAGTGGAAGGGTTAAACCTTTTGTCGGAAGCATTCCTAATACAACACCAACATTTATCAAAACAGAGTAAGTAAATATCAAAATAACACCTAGGGCTACCCATTTTGAAAAAGCATCTTCAGTTTGTGATGCGATTTTAAATCCCCTTACAATTACAAAACCATAAAGTATCAAAAGTAAAAAAAATCCTATAAACCCAGTTTCTTCTGCAAAAACTGATAAAATAAAATCTGTATGAGCTTCTGGCAGAAAATAAAGTTTTCCTTGTGAAAGTCCAAGACCTTCACCAAATAATCCACCACTTTTAAAACTGAGGAGACTTTGCAAAAGTTGAAATCCACCATCTTCTGACTCTTTCCAGGGATTTAAAAAAGCCAATACTCTTGCTCGACGATAAGGGACTTGCATTACTAAAAAATAGAAAGTAGGTAAAAGTATAGCAGTCAAACCAGCAAAATATTTAAGATGTAATCCAGATACAAATAATAAACTAACAGCAACTAGAACTATGAGTAAGCATGAACCAAAATCAGGTTGTTTGAGCAACATTAATAGAGGGCCAATAAAAAATAAGATTGCTATTATATGATGATTAATTGAAAAGTCCCGATACTTTTTTGCATACCAAGCAAAAAAAAGTGGAAACGAAATTTTTAACAATTCACTTGCCTCAAGCCTAAATCCAAAACCAATATTTATCCATCTTTGAGCCCCACCCACTTTAACACCAATTCCAGGAACATATGTTAAAAGTATTAATATTGTTGCGCTTATCCAAATCAATAGCGCATTCTTTTCAATTTTATGCCATGGAATACTCATGCCTATAAAAATTGAAAGTATTCCAAAAATTGAAAATAGTAACTGTTTTCTTATAAAATAAAAAGGGTCATCAAACCTTTCGGTCGCCAAAATATAACTTGAAGAATAGACTTGCACTAGGCCTATTCCAATTAAAGCCAAAATAGACATGAGTAAACTTTTATCCCAAGTTTGCTTCAATGAAAATTCCTCGTTATTTATTTTCTTTATCTTTATCTTTATCTTTATTTGAAGGCGTTGTTTTTTCTTTTTCTTCTGCAAGAGGATTTGTTAAGGAAGCTGATGAAACTCCTTCTTTTACATTGCAACAGTACATAAATCCCTGGCTTTCATTAAATCTTTTATAGCCTGATACAGAGAATGGTTTTGAACCATTACATTTATTTGCCATTCTAATATTTAATTCTATATCAACATCTTTATAGTCTGCTTCATTTACAAAATCACACATCATACCTGATTGTTGAATTACTTTATCTCTTGCTTCGAGTCTTGCTTTTTGAGTCGTACCACAACCAATTAAAGTTAAAAATAATCCTGATATACAAATTAATTTTTTCATGCATTCTCCAAAATAATCAAAAGCGTTGAAAGGTTATTATTTATCTATATAAACTAACCACACATCTAATTAAAAATTTTATATAATTGACTGGCAAAGATTATTTTAAAAAAATATAGTCCTACAGACAATAGACCTGAATATTAAATACTAAAGTCTGGGATCG
Source organism: Bdellovibrionales bacterium (assembly GCA_005793345.1). GTDB lineage: Bacteria > Bdellovibrionota > Bdellovibrionia > Bdellovibrionales > Bdellovibrionaceae > SXSU01. The sequence continues at coordinate 78,035 of SXSU01000022.1, read as the reverse complement.
TGCTATTGATTGAATCGAGATTATATGGTTCACTAGTTACCATGAAAACACTTCAAGATCTTCTCTCTGATACAATAATTATTTCTGGGCAAGAAAAACTAACCCAAACTATTACAAAAATAACTTCATCTTCAAAACAAATTGATAATAATTCTTTGTTTATTGCTGAGAAAGGAATACGTCACGATGGTCACCAATTTATTTCAGAAGCAATTAATAAAAAAGCGGCAGCTATTGTGCTTGAAAACGATTCTATAGTTGTCTCAAAATATACTGGAGTCATTGCAAAGGTACCATCGACCAGAAAATTTATTTGTGAATTAGCTTCACGATTTTATAACTACCCCTCTTCAAAGTTGTTCTGTGTTGGAGTTACTGGAACCAATGGTAAAACTTCAACTACATACATTATCGAGTGGCTTTTAAATCAAAATCAAATCTCAACTGGCGTTATTGGAACAATAAATCACCATCTAAAAGATAAAATGTGGGAGACTACACACACGACTCCAGATCCCATCTCTTTACAAGAAAGACTAAATGAATTTGTTAATGAAGGAGCAAAAGCCTTAGCTATAGAAGTTTCATCGCATGCTATTGATCAATTTCGAGTTAATGAACTCCAATTTGATGTGGCAATCTTTACAAATTTAACCCGCGATCATCTTGATTACCATATTACAATGGAAAATTATTTTGCTTCAAAAAATAAATTATTTTCTGATCTTTTGCCCCAGTCAAAAAAACAAAGAAAAGCGGCCTTCCTAAACGGAGATGATCCCTGGGTTCAAAAAGTTGAAGTTCCTGTTAAAATCAGTAAATATTTTTTTGGTCAAAATCCAAAGCATGATTTATATTTTGAAATATTATCAATGGAATTTGGCTTTACAAAATTTAAATTAATATCGCCTTGGGGAACTGAAATTTTTAAATCTCCACTAGTGGGTCTTCATAATGTATATAATGTAGTAGGAGCAATTGGCGCCTGCTTATTCAAAGGAATTAAAATTACTACGATTAAAAAAAATCTAGAAAGCTTTACTGGAATTCCTGGTCGATTGCAGTTAGTTTTAAATACATCTGCACAAAAACAAAAATTTATTTTTATAGACTATGCCCACACTCCAGATGCATTAGAGAATGTTTTAAAAAGTTTGGTTAAATTAAAAACGAAAAGTCATTTAAATTCTAAAATTATAACTGTTTTTGGCTGTGGGGGAGATAGAGATAAAGGCAAAAGACCGCTAATGGCTGCAATCGCAGAAACATACTCCGATCATGTAATTGTCACCTCAGACAATCCAAGAACAGAAGAGCCTATAAAAATTATTGAAGAAATCGAAATTGGTTTTAAGGATAAAAACTACGATTCAATTGAAAATAGAAAATTAGCTATTCAACATGCGCTTAAAATTTCAAATATAAATGATGTGGTACTCATTGCAGGCAAAGGTCATGAAACCTATCAAATTATTGGAAAAGAAAAATTTTATTTTAATGATTATGAATTAGCTTGGGAGCTTTATAATGAATAAATATATAACCTTATTTGATATTGTGAATTCTACCCATGGTAAAGTCATCACACAAAATCAAACTGAATTTGCAGGAGTCGGAACCGATTCACGACAACTCCTAGAAAATACACTTTTCATTGCTCTTCAAGGAGAAGCACACGACGCTCATCGTTTTTTAGATCAAGCAGTTGAGCAAGGGGCTACAGCTCTTTTAATTCACAAGTGGGAACCTGAATACGAACACTTAAAAGGTAGAGTTACAATTGTTTTGGTTGATGATACATTAAAAGCTCTGCAGTCATTATCTACTTTTCGACGCAATCAAGCTCTTGCTAAAGTAATAGCGCTTACGGGTAGTAATGGAAAAACTACAACTAAAGAGTTTTTAGCTGCAATTTTAAAACCGTATTTTAATGTTCATTACAATCAAGGAAGTTTTAATAATCATTGGGGGGTTCCATTAACCCTATTGGGTATTATGCCTGAACACGATTTAGTGATTTGTGAAATGGGAATGAATCATCCAAACGAAATTAGCGAGCTTGTTGGAATTGCGCGCCCAAATGTAGTTGGAGTTACAATGGTTGGGCGAGCTCATCTTGAAGGGCTAGGTTCAATTGAAGCAGTTAGTTTAGCAAAAGAAGAAATCTATTCAAGTGTAATTAATCCACAGCATGCCGTTTTTAATCTTGATAATCCCTGGACAGCTAAAATGCTTGTGCCCTTTAAAAATAAAAATCCCAAATCAAAAATAATTACTTTTTCAGAATATAACTCTGATGTCCCTAATGAAAATATTGATGTTCAATTAAGTATTAAATCTTTTAGTGTAAGTCACATTTCAATTGAAGGAACTATCTTATCAACTTTTGGATCCTGTGAATTAGAAATCTTTGGAGCGCACAACATTACTAATTTAATGGCAGCAGTAAGTTTTGCTTTATCTACAGGTTTAACTCCTGATCAAATTTGGAGATCACTACCAAATTGTAAAAACACTTGGGGTCGAAACCAAATTCTTAAAACGCAAATTGGTGCCACAGTAGTCTTTGATGGTTATAATGCCAATCCCGATAGTCAAAAAGCACTTATTGAAAATATTAAATTGTTCACTAAAAATTCAAGTCAAAAATACATTGGTGTCTTTGGTGATATGAAAGAACTTGGTGATCAATCCTGCATACTTCACGAAGAGTTAGGAGAATTAGTAGCCTCAGCTCCATTTGATATCGTTTGGTTTGTAGGGCCCCATTGCGAATTTTACAATAACGGATTTATTCGAAAAAATAAAAATAACAAAATAACAGTTTTTACCTCTAATGAAGTAGATCACGATATTTGTTTAAAAATTAATTCCCAACTAAAAGCTAATGACCTAATGGTTATAAAAGGCTCTCGAGGAATGAAGTTAGAAAAAGTTTTAACTGAATTAAACATCAACATTAACAAATAAAACATTTTAAGCATTTAATGCATTTAAAAAAAATAAGGAAGTAACTACCAAAGATTTAACACAACACAATTCAATGAATTGAAAATTGTATTTTATCAAGAGCAGTTACTTTTAATAGTGAATCATAAGTAATAAAAATTAATTAATTAAGATTTAAATTTTTTCTAAGTGTTTGATCAATAGCTTCCATGAATGCTTCAGTTGTTAAATAATCTTTATCAGATACTTTTTCACCATGAATACAAACTGCTAAATCTTTTGTCATTTTGCCACTCTCAACAGTAGAAACACAAGCATGCTCTAATGTTTCACAAAATTTTATTAACTCCGGATTATTATCCAATTTACCTCTGAATGCTAAGCCTCTTGTCCAAGCAAATATCGATGCTATTGGATTAGTAGATGTCGGTTTGCCTTGTTGATGCATTCTATAGTGACGTGTAACTGTTCCATGAGCTGCTTCGGACTCCATAGTTTTTCCATCTGGAGTAATAAGCACAGACGTCATTAATCCCAGCGAACCAAAACCTTGTGCGACTGTATCAGATTGAACATCTCCATCATAGTTTTTACATGCCCAAACAAAATTACCATTCCATTTTAAAGCGCTTGCAACCATGTCATCAATCAAACGATGTTCATAAGTAATGCCTGCAGCTGTGAATTGAGTTTTAAATTCAGTATTGTATAATTCTTCAAAAATATCTTTAAATCTGCCATCGTATTTTTTAAGAATTGTATTTTTTGATGAAAAGTAAAGTGGCCATTTTTTTGAAAGTGCAATATTGAAACATGAACGTGCAAAACCCTTAATAGATTCATCAGTGTTATACATTGCCATTGCAACGCCATCGCCTTCAAATTGATACACTTCATGAGAAATTGGCGTAGATCCATCTTTAGGTTGAAAAGTAATTGTTAATTTTCCAGGGCCTTTTGTTACAAAATCGGTTGCTCGATACTGATCACCAAAAGCATGACGACCAATACAAATAGGAGCTGTCCAGTTAGGTACTAAACGTGGAACATTTTTACAAATAATTGGCTCTCTAAATACAGTTCCATCTAAAATATTTCTGATAGTTCCATTTGGAGATTTCCACATTTTTTTTAAATTAAATTCTTTTACACGCGCTTCATCCGGCGTGATCGTTGCACATTTAATTCCAACATTATACTTTTTAATAGCTTCTGCAGCATCGACAGTAACTTTATCTTCAGTTTTATCTCGATACTCCATTCCTAAATCAAAATACTTTATATCAAGTTCAAGATAAGGGTGAATATATTTATCCTTAATCATCTTCCAGATGATTCTCGTCATTTCATCGCCATCTAATTCTACAACAGGATTTGCAACTTTTATTTTTTTCATAGACTCCTCTTTGTTATTCAATTGTCTTTGAATCTATTTAAATTACAAACGGTCTAAAATTCAATAAATTGCTCGATAAAATAAGCTGGCACCGCGACATTTTAAAAAATCAAATCCGAATATTATTGGATAACTATAAACTTTATCTTTCTTTAGCACTGCTTAAAATGAGTTTGGATATTGGTTTAGGTTATGCACCTGGTTGTGTTGACCTTGTTGGCTTTAAAAGGCGATGACCTCCCCCACACTAAAGAAGGAAAGGTCATTATGATAAATTTTAACATTAAATCTCAGTCTAACCGCTGGATTGTTAATCGTCATAATTGGAAAAAACTTAATAGGATATTGAAATTAATATTGTTAATTTTGTAAATTTTAAAATACCTTTTTGATCTTTTTTAGAGGAACGTATTTTCTGATATTTGGCTTGCTGTACGTTTGTTGTTATAAACAATAACTAATATTCTAACTCGATCAGGGATTGGAAAAATATTGGGAGATAATTCATTGCAAGGATTGCCAACAAGGTCACTTTATTTACGCCTAAATAGTAAAATTTCTTTTTTAAAAAACCTAATCTATAGTCGCAACAAGTATAGGTTGAAGTACCCTTAAGACTCTGCTAAACTCACGCCAAAAGAAGCGGTCAATTGATGCAAAAAATAAATGAAAATAATCTAAGCACGATATCATCTGTATACTTCCCAAAAATTTATATTGAGGTCAGTAATATCTGTAATCTTCAATGTACTTTTTGCCCAGAGGTTTTGCGTGATAAAAAAATAATGCCTCCTGCTACATTTAAAAATATTTTGGAGAGAATTAAAAATCATACCAAAGAAATTACAATGCATCTAATGGGCGAGCCCCTAGCTCATCCACAATTTAAAGAACTATACGAAATAGCATCAGATCAAAAAATCCCACTGCAGCTAACAACAAATGGTCTGTTATTGTCTCGTTATGAAGATTTATTTTTAAATAATTCAACAAGTCTTAAGCAAATTAATTTTAGTATTCAAAGTTTTCTTGATAATTTCCCTAATAAAAATCCAGATAACTATCTTCAATCTCTTGTTAATTTTAGTCAAAAAATAACTGCCTTAAATCCAAATTTATTTATAAACTTCCGACTTTGGAACGCACTTGAAACCAATTTAATACCTTCAGAATCTAAATCCATAATTGAATTTTTTGAAAATCAATTTTCTGTTTCGTTACCACAACAACTATCTATTACAGAAAAAAAATCTTGGCGTCTTACTCATAAAATCAGAATCCATTGGGATACAAGATTTGAATGGCCATCCCTAGATTCCACAAACTTATCCACAGATGGTTATTGTCATGGACTCACACAACATATTGGAATTTTGTCTGATGGTACTGTTGTCCCTTGTTGCCTTGATAAAGAAGCAAAAATTAATCTCGGCAATGTTTTAGAAACTGAATTGTCTGAAATTATTTACTCTAATAAAGCACAAAAAATTATTTCAAGTTTTAAAAAAAACAAAGCCTGCGAAGAGCTTTGTCAAAAATGTACTTTCAAGAATAGATTTAATTAACAAAATAAGCGACTTGCATAAAATAATTTTTTAAAGTACCTAACATACCTCTAACGACTAATATGGAAATTGTTTAGATGCATTAATCATTTCGCCAGCTGCGTAGACAAAGACAACACCTTGTTGTTAGATAGAACACACAAACTATATATTGAGGTTTTTATTTATGATTATGGTAACAGGAGCAAATGGGTTTATAGGTAGTTCTATTGTTTGGGAGCTTAACAATAAAGGGATTCATGATATAATCTGTGTTGATACGATTTCTAACCAAACTCGCCCAGACTTACTTCAAAATAAAAAATTCACTCAATTTTTACTCACCAATGAAGTATGGGATTTTTTAAAAACTTCACCACTAGCAAAAAATATTCAATGGATAATTCACATGGGCGCTTGCTCTTCAACTACAGAAACAAATTGGGATTTTTTATTCGAAAATAACACGAAATATACAGAAAAATTATTTACATGGTGTAAAGAAAATAATGCAAATTACATTTATGCAAGTAGTGCCGCCACCTATGGTGCCGGAGAAAAAGGTTTTAGTGATGTAACCCATCCAGATTTACTTACCCCACTAAACCTTTACGGAAAATCAAAATTGTTATTTGATCAATGGGCACTTCACCAAACTTTAACTCCAAAAAACTGGTATGGTTTAAAGTTTTTCAACGTCTATGGTCCAAATGAATATTTTAAAGGCCCTCAAGCCAGTGTTGTTCATAAAGCTTTTCATGAAATACAAAAAACCAACTCTCTTCAACTTTTTAAAAGTCATAACCCAAATTATGAAGATGGAAAACAACTGAGAGACTTTATTTACGTAAAAGATATAACTCGATGGATTCTTGAACTCATGACTAATAAACCAGAAAATGGTATTTACAACATGGGGTACGGAGCTGCCAAAAGTTGGTTGGATTTAGCAAATGGTGTATTTTCTGCACTCCAAAAATCAATAAAAATAAATTGGATTGAAATCCCAGAAAATATTAGAAATCAATACCAATATTTTACTCAATCAGATATGAACAAGTGGAATCGAGCAGGTATGAGTGCCCCACAATGGCCTCTTGAAGTGGGCATTAAGGACACTGTAGAAAAATATTTGCTCGATCACAAAATAATGTAAATTAGGCATTGAAATTATGAATTATGAAATAAGAGTGGTACTCATTAAAACTCTCTATGCATCGAATATTGGCTCTACCGCCCGAGCCATGACAAATATGGGTGCAGCTCAATTAATTCTCGTCAACAAAAATTGTGAAATCGATTTTGCCACTCATCAAGCTGCTGCAAGCGGACAGCGTCCTCTAGAGAACAGATTAGAATATAAAAATTTAGAAGAGTTTTATCAAAATGAACCTAATGGCATCAGAATAGCAATGACCGCCAGGGACGGACGGGCTCGCAAAGTTTATGATTTTAAATCAACATTAGAAACTTTAAAAAATAAACTAGTAAATTTAACTAATGATCAATCTGTAATTAAAGAAGTGGAAGAATTTCAAACTCCTAATATTATCTATTTATTTTTTGGGACTGAAGATAGTGGCCTATCTCAAGAAGATATTCAAAATTGTCATTACTGTTGTTCTCTGCCCACTTACGGTGAAAATTGGAGTTTAAACTTATCACAAGCTGTCCTCCTTACTCTTTTTATTTTAAGAGACACTCTTGGCGGCACAAGAACTACACTCGATGGACAAAACCGCCCTCGCGATTTAAAAGAAAAATTAAAAGCCACCTCTCCTGGTCAATCAAATCTTTTACCAGATCAATCAATTAAATTGTGGCTAGAAACTCTAGGCTTTGATTTAAATACACATAACAAAGTCAATGCTTATACCGTTTTAAAAAGATTAATGCTCCAAAATATTCCTACGACCAAAGAAGTTAGAATCTTAGAAGCTGTAATTCAACAAACAATTCGAAAATTAACTCAACATAATTAATTCTTTTCAATTGTGCGTTTTTTTGAGACTTAACTATGATCACTAGTCTTTATTTTTAAATCTGCAACAGGATATGTTTGACATGATAGTCTTTCATTATCATTAAACCCTCGATCATTTGCCATTTCATTTTCGATTTCATTTCTGGGAGCAAGTAGATTTTGAATTATCTGTTCATCAAAATTTAATACTTCAACTCGGCATGTTCCGCAGGTTCCCATTTGCCCACAGCTATGATTTATTTTAATTTTATGTAATAGAGCATTTTCTAAAATTGATTTCTCTGTATCAACTTCAATTTTTTTTTCATTTATCGATAAATAAGTTTTTGATTTCACACAATTTTCCAAATTCCAAAAATTTTTTATATATACAAAACAAAAGTTTTATGATTTTATTCGACGCTATTTAATTTAATCCTCTAGTTCTTAAGCAAAGAACTGACACATTGCTTTTGTTATCGTCTGTTTGATTTACTTTTAATTTTTAAGTATATGATCAAAATCCCTACTAAGTAAACGAGGATCAATATGAAATTTATAGCTTTTGACGTTGAAACAACTGGAACAGTACCAGGTGTTGATAGTATTGTGGAAATAGGTGCCGTTCGTTTTTTAGATGGCCAAGTTGAGTCTGTTTTTTCAACTCTTGTGGATCCTCAAAGACCTATACCCCCAGGCGCAAGCCACGTAAATGGTATTACAGATGACATGGTTAAAGGAAAACCTACAATTCAAACTCTATTGGATTCTTTTGCAGATTTTTGTGGTGATGACATTATGGTTGCGCATAATGCTCCCTTTGATGTTCAGTTTTTTTCATCTGCAATTAAAAAATTCGAATCGAAAGCACCGCGTGGACATGTTATAGATACTTTAGCTATCTCAAGAAAGGTTTTACCTGGTTTGCCGAATTATAAATTGGGCACATTAGTACAACATTTAAAAATTGAATCCGGAGATTTCCATAGAGCTGAAGAAGACGCTACATATTGTGGTAAACTATTTATTCATCTTGTAAATAAACTAGTAGGACCTACATCTACTATACCATTAGCCAATTTGCTGACCCTAAATGGGAAACAAGAAATCAAATTTCCTCAGATAACCAGACAACCTAAGCAATTAAACTTTTTTTCAATGCTGGACTAAAAGTAAAATAGCCTTTGGTTGGATTGCAATTTACAATTCAAAAAACTACTATTAAGTAATGAGTAGTGATCAAGCAACTGGTATTCGAAAAAGTATCTTTATTTTGAAGTCTAATCCGATGACACTTCAAGCTGCTGAAAATTTTTTGCGTGCCCGTGATTGGGAAGTAACATCTTCGGTTTCACTTAAAGATGCAATCACAACAATATTAACTAAAAATCCTGAATATTTTCTTATCTGTGCAAATCATCCTCATAAAAAAGTTAAACAACTTCCTAAAGTTTTAGCTTCTGCATTTACAGTAAAAACTCTTGTTTATGTCGACATTGCAAGCGCTCTGAACATGAGTTTAATGCAAGAGTTTGGGATTAAGGCTCAAATTTTACCCCCAGTAAGTGGTCCTGCAATTGAGCGAGCAATATTTAAATTTGAAAAAGATGAACTCCAAAGAAAAGAACAGCAATCACGTTTGTCTACCGAAGATATAGGATCTTATTCTGTTACCAAACCTCTTAGCAGTGAAGATGCGCGAAAATCATTATCACAATTTATGTCTTCAGCCAGTGAAAATGAAAATGAAGATGGAGCAGCATTACTTTCAACAAATAGCGAATCTTCAGAATCAGGTCCAATCATATTTAATAAATCTGGAGAAAAAACTCCAAACACAATTTTTACGAATTCAAAAGATACTACAGGCCCAAGGGGGCAAACATATATTCCAACAAATAATGGCAGTGGAAATAGTTCTTCAGGCTCTCAATCTGGACCTGCTTATATGCCATCAGGATCAAGTGAAACTCATCGCCAGGGATCAAACTTTGCGATGAGCGATAGTAATATAAGTAACGATCAAAATGAATTTTCAGCTTTGCAAGGCAATGAAGAGCAAGGTATAAAAAATGAAAATTTAGCGGCCCTTTCAGGTTTTTCAAATGATGTAAATAATTCATCTGCAATAAATAACTCCCATATAAATAGAACTAATAATAATAATTATCACCATGGAATAAATCAAAATAACTCTAATATCTCGGGAAATAGTGCTATTTCTCAAGACAATAGTAACTCTTCTCACGATCCAAATTCTGGAGAATCTTTTGCGGAATATGAAGAAAGAATGCGCAATGAACAAGAAGCTAAAATAAATTCAAGCTCAAAAAAGCCAAATATGAATTTAGATGAATCTAAGCGCTCTCATTTTCTGTTAAAAAAACCAGGAACTAAAAATAATCATGTATCTGATGGTGATAGAAATTTAGATAATGAAAGCAAAATATCAAATTCATCGACTTTAAAATTCAGCTCTAAATCTAAAATGAACTCTGAATCGATTATAGTAAAAGGAACTCAACATGCCCTCGATTCAGCTTCTGTCAAATCAACTAAAAAAAATGTAAGTGAACCTACGGAAAAAGTTTCTATAAATCAAAATTGTCTTTGCATTGTTATAGATTCTACTCGATTTCAAGGGTACTTGATTGCGGCACTTGGAAAAAACAGAAGATTTGATGATGACTTCATGAAAAACATTCAACAAAGACTTTTTGATTTTTTAAAAAAACAAGGCGAGAGTGTTGATGATGAAGACGCTCTTGAAATTAAAATTAAACCAGTTGAGTTTGAAGGCTGGGCATTGGAGCAGGCCGAATTTTTAAAGAAATCTGTTCATAATGGTGATGAAGTTGCAATGGCCTTTTTCCCGACGCAAAAAACTGGTCCCGAAATATCTGAATCAGTAAAAGAAGATATGGTGTCAATAAATATTGATGATCTTGAGGGTGATATAGAAGTGATGTTTGATGTCTATATCTACTTGCCCACTAATAATAAATATATTTTATACACTCCTAAAGGCTCTACCTTTTTTGGAAATCAAAAAGGTAGACTTAAATCAAAGGGCATCAGTCAAATGCACATGAAAAAAAATGAAGTTCAAGAGGCAAAAAAATATTCAGCGCAAAATTATTTAAACAATAAAATTGATGAATATGAATTAAAAGCTGCCGAAGAAGCAAATTTAATTCGAAGAAAAAAAGCTTAGATTAATTCTTTTCCCGCTTTCCATAATTTTTCCAATTGATACTCTTGACGAACAAAATCATAAAATACATGCACAATGAGTGAACCGTAATCCACCAAAACCCATCTTCCTTCTTGAACGCCTTCTATTCCTTGAGGATAAACGCCATATTCATCTTTAACGGCTTGAACTAGATTTTCTGCTAAAGAAACTGCATGCCGAGTACTTGTACCTGAAGTTATGATAGCATACTCCGATGGAGCTTGAATTTCACTGAGATTAAAAACTTTTGTATTGATTGATTTTTTACTGTCTAAAAAGTTTTTACAAAACTGGGTAAATTTATCAAAATCACCAAGCTTTGTTTTTAAAGCTCTATATAGATTTTTATCATTAATATATTTTTCAACAGCTAGTGGTAAAAACTTCTCCGTATTTCTCTCAGATCGGATTTTTTTTCTTAAGTCTGATCCAGAAACTTCAATATCATTTAGATTAATAAATTGAATACTTTTTCCAGTATTTAAGTCGACTGTGTTAAAATCATAGATTGCAACTAATGACTTAATTTTTTCGGGTAATTCATCAATTCCATTGGGAATTTGACTTCCTGGTCGAGTGACTACAACAAGATTAACATTTTCTAATATTTTTTCATAATCCTTCCACAAACCAATCGATTCAAATGTATCCATCCCAACAATTAGATGATAGCTATGTTCTGGGTTTTCAGATTTTAATTCGTTGATGGTTTCAATCGTATAACTTTTACCTTTTTTTAATATCTCTCTATCATCAACAGTAAAGCTTGTGCCATAACTTTCAAATGCCAGTTTAGTCATTTCTAATCTATCTTCTGGAGAAGCTCCCTCAACCGGGCTTTTTAACGGATTTTGAAACGCTGGAATAATTATTACTTCATCTAATCCCAATTTTTTTAAAACAGTTGTTGCGGCATTAATGTGTCCTAAATGTGGTGGATTAAAGCTTCCTCCAAAAATTCCAATTTTATTTTGTTTATTAATTTGTTCCATATTTTATACATCCATCGAGTTTTAAATTTTTTTATTCATTTATTATTTTTAAATTAATAAAATAACTGCTCATGATTAAGTCTGATCAGCTTGCGCCGATTATATCAGACATATTCATAAGCAGTTATTTTCCTTTTTGTTTGGGGCGATTTTCAATCATCCCGTATTATGAAAATCCAAACTAAAGTTTGTATTTTCATAATAACTGCTCATGATTAAGTCTGATCAGCTTGCGCCGATTATATCAGACATATTCATAAGCAGTTATTATAATGGTTTATTCAAAATTAAGCCACTCACAATTTGCACTAATTCTTTTGTGCCCAAGCCAGTTGCAGCCGATATTAAAATTGGCTCATTAAAAGTAAGTTTTTTAAATTTTCTCATCCAACTTTGTTTTTCTTGCTCACTTAAAATATCAATTTTGTTTAAAACAACAATTTGGTTTCTAGTGCTTAACGGATAAAAATCTTCTTTATCTTTATTTAATTCGTCATATTGTTTTAATTCATTATTGATAATTTCAAAATCAGATATTGGGTCACGACCGGAGTGACCAGACACATCTACCACATGTAAAAATAAATTTGTTCGTTCGATGTGTTTTAAAAATTGAATACCAAGTCCTGTACCCTTACTTGCACCCTCTATTAAACCAGGAATATCAGCAACCACAAATGAATGATAATCACCAACTTTAACAACCCCAAGATTAGGGACTAATGTTGTAAAAGGGTAATCTGCGATTTTTGGCCGAGCAGCTGATATGCGAGAGATTAAAGTAGATTTACCCGCATTAGGAAAACCAATTATTCCGACATCTGCAATTAATTTTAATTCTAAAATTAATTCTAAATCTTGTCCTGATTCTCCAGGTTGGGCATGTTCAGGCGCTTGGTTTATACTCGTTTTAAAAAAAGTATTTCCCTTTCCCCCTCTGCCACCCTTTAGAATTTTGAAATCATCAACTCCAGTCATGTCCACAATAACTTCTCCAGTTTCACTATTTCGCACTAATGTCCCTCGTGGAACTTTTAAAACTAAATCATCACCATCTGCGCCAAACATGTTTGAGCCAGATCCTTGTTGACCATTTTTTGCAGAATATGTTTTGGCAACTCTAAAATCCATAAGTGAATTAAGATGAGGAGCAATTTTAAAAACAACATCTCCACCACGTCCCCCATCTCCGCCATCTGGTCCACCACGAGCAACCATTGCTTCTCGTCTAAAGCTAACCGCACCAGGGCCTCCTTTTCCAGAGGCTACTTTGATTTTTACTTCATCAACAAATTTCATATTTTATGTTTCTCTCGTATTTATATTTTTTTAGTCTTGGAAAATTAAAATGTAGTAAGATAATCAGGCTGGCGATACTGATTATAAACAAAAAGGGAGCCCTTTGCAAAGAAGCTCCCTTTTAAATGAAAATAATTTATTAATTTGAAAAATCTATATTTAAAAAATTAAGCAGCAGGATATACGCTGATTTTAAATTTTTGTTTAGTGAATCTTTCAAATTTAACTTTTCCTTCGATAGCAGAATAAATTGTAAAATCTCTTCCGATTTTAACATTATTACCTGTTAAAAATTGGGTTCCTCTTTGACGAACTATAATTGTTCCAGGAAGTACATTTTCTCCGCCAAATCTTTTAACACCTAATCTTTGGCCGTGGGAATCACGACCGTTCTTGGTACTACCGCCAGCTTTCTTCGATGCCATTGTTTACTCCATTTAAAATTTAATTAATCTTTTGTACTACGTTCGCTGTGGCAAGAAATTTCTCTAGACACAAACATAAGTATTTTTTGTTTAAAATTAGAGCGATAATAAACCGCTCTAATTACGAGCAACATAAATCTAAACTTTACAGTTTCATATTAAAAAACTAATCTTTAGATTTTGCTACTTTTTTGGTTGCTACTTTTTTGGTTGCTTTAGCAGCCTTTGATGCAAGAGCTGTTTTAGCTTTTTTAGGAGCCGCAGCTTTTGCTACTTTTTTTGTTTTTTTAGCAACTGTCGCTTTTTTAACTTCAGTTTCAGAACCAGATTTAGCCGCTAAGATTTTTTCTTTGCGAGTTGGTTTAGTTCTCTCAATAATTTTATTTGCTCTCTCAGCAACAATATCAACTACTTTTGGTTGAGCTTCTGTTTTTGTTACTACTCCATCTGGAGATGTAATTGATTTAACAAATAACTCAGTAAAATATTGTCTATGACCTTGGGTTTTACGATAACCTTGTCTTCTTCTTTTTTTGAAAACAATAACTTTAGGCGCTCTTGCTTGCTTAGTAACAACAACAGTTACTTTAGCATTTTGAACTAGTGGTTGCCCTAGAAGAGTTTTATCTCCACCAAGAATTAAAACCTCAGTTAAATCAAACTCAGCACCTAATTGTTGATCTAATTTTTCTACACGAACAACGTCGCCCGGTTGAACTTTATATTGTTTGCCACCTGCACGAATAATTGCGTACATTGATACCTCCAAAAACATCAGCACAAGGAAAGGTATTTGCCACCATGCTTCAGTGCTGTCAATGACTTATTCATTGAGTTCATGAGCTAAAAGCCTACGCGGTGCGCGAAAATACGATCTTGGTGATAATTCCAATAAATCTCCCAATTTTGTCATGTAAACGCAAGCATATCTATCGACTTGATAGGCAAAATAACTTTCTTCGTTGCCGGCTCTCATTAACTGACCCCAGGTTGGATTGTATAATGAGTTTTGTTTTTTTATTAAGTTGCTAATTTGCCCGTCAATGTCGTTAATTAATTTTTGCAACTCATTTATTTTTGTTTCATCCACGCTAGAGCCTGATTCAATTTTTAAAGTTACAATCTCAGTTAGCTCATCTTCGTAAGGTTCTTTTTTCTTCATTAATAATTCAATTTCATCATTAATTGTTTGAGCTCTCAAATCACTTTTCATTTCAGTATCTAATTCCTCGATAACCATTGCTGTTCGCCAGTTACAGTCTTTTTTTAAACGCAAAATATCTCCATAAATATGATCGCCAACATAGAGTATCTCATCCCCCTGAACACCGAGGTCAGTTGTAAACTTAGTCGCATTGCCACCTTGGTAAATACCTGGAATTAATTTGCTATCAAAATTCGACATTAGTCCTGTTTTGGGATCAATTTGTAAAAACTTATAATCACTAAAGAAAAATTTTGGTTTTTGTGCAAAAGTAATTACTAACTCAAATAAATTTTCCCAACTTTGATGGTCTTTTAAGAATGGATTTATTGCATAGTCTAAAAGTAGTTTTGAGTAATAAAAATCTGAATTTGTTAAAATAAAAATTTTTTTTCCGTGCTTTTTATATTTTTCTAAATCAGTTACAACTTTTCCGTCTTTTACAATATATTTACTTAAGTTATTTTTGACTTCAATCTTTAGTGACCCATCACGATGACTCTCGTCCAAAACCGCAAGTACATCATCTGCCATAATTGCATAATCTGGAAATTTTAGTGTAGGATTATGGTTCTTCAAATCTACAAGCTGAGCATATAATATTGCCAATGAAATTGAAAATGTGGTGTCTACAGCCATATAATCTGAATCACCCAAATCAATATAAGTTGATTTATACATTTTTTGTTGAGTTTTAAAATCAATTGCTTGGGTTCCGTGAAAGCTTGCTTTAATAGAACAATGTCTATTTACTTTTATTAAATTTCCTTTTTTTCGATCAATTACTAATCCGCGAATTGCTTTATCAAAATGAAATTTAAGATCTTTAACAATTTCAGGGTATCCTCTGGAACTAACTAATTTAGTCACCATAATCGAGTGGGAGAGTTGTTCAAATGCTTCAGAATTATACTTAATTAGAGTATGATCCATATCTAATCCAATATACTTTATTCTCTTTAAATTTAAGGTTCTGTTTACATAAACTTTTTTCTTCATCCCGTCAGCCTTTCACAATATTTAATCTCGAATATTTATATTTCATCAGCATCATAAAAATAAGCAAGGGCTATTTATTAGCTAACTTAAGGGATAAAATGCCCAAATTGTGTTTTTAATTTAAGATATTTGATTGACTTAAGAGGCGTCGACCACTTTACTTTTAAAAAAATCTGTGGGAGGAATTATGTTTCATCATACTCAAGGGCTTCATACAACTCAAGGTCATAAAGGCATCCCTGACGGTTGCTTCGAGGAAGAACAGGGACGCAAAGGGTTTTCGGGCCCGGTATCTCATTTAATAAAATCTAAACCGAGCACAAGATGGACTCAAATTGAAGGTCCATTAAGACCACACTTATATGACTTAGTAAAACTAAATAAACCTCAGGTTAAAAGCGATTGGATTCGCTTAATGTATAACAATGATGTGGCAATGTATAATTTTCTTATTACCCCAACAACAGCCTCTAAGTCTCACTCCTATCGGAACGCCGACGGTGAAACTTTGTACTTCTGCCATAAAGGTGAAGGCGTTGTCTTAACAGAATATGGAATGTTGAAGTACAATAAAGGTACATATATTTTAATACCTAAATGTGTACATCATAACATTGTTCCACAAAATGATTCTCACTTTTTTATTGTTGAGTCTCGAACTGGTTCTTACCGCGAACCAGATCGTGGCATGGTTGGCAGAAATGCGTTTTATGATACTCAAGCTTTTAAAATTCCAAACCTAGAAGAACAAACAAATTGGTTAAAGGCTCATAAAAATATTTATTGTGAAATTCATGTAAAGCGGAATGACTTAATAACTCAATTTAAATACGAAGATTGTGTTTATACAGATGTATTAGGTTGGAAGGGTGATTATTTTCCCACAACTATTCATGTTGATGATATGATGCCAATGTTGTCTGCCAGAGTTCACTTGCCTCCAAGTGCACACTGTACATTTGTAAGTCATAATTTTGTTATATGTACTTTTTTGCCTCGCCCACTAGAAAGTGATGCCGACGCACTAAAAGTTCCATTCTACCATCAAAACATTGATTATGATGAGGTGATTTTTTATCATGACGGAGATTTTTTCAGCCGTGATAATTTACATCCAGGGTGTTTATCTTTCCACCCAGCCGGTTTTCCACATGGTCCTCACCCAAAAGCAATGGAAAAAGTAAAGTCGCAAACCCATACTCAAGAGTATGCTGTGATGGTTGATACCTGGAATCCTCTTAACATAGATTCAAATATGAACCCACTTGAAGTTAATGAATATTGGAAATCATGGCAAAAATAACTTATGAAAATTAAACTTACTAAAATGACAGATATTGAAGCCATGCAGATGGCAATTGAAGTTGCTCGCAGAGGTGCTGGATTTGTTAGTCCTAATCCGCCAGTTGGGTGTGTTATATTAAATTCAAAAAATGAATTTTTAAGTTCTGGCTATCACCAAATATATGGGGGGGCCCATGCAGAAGTAAATGCTGTTTCTGAGTTAACTCCAGAGGAACTTAAGGGCTCAAGAGTTTTTGTAACCCTTGAACCCTGTTCTCATTATGGAAAGACCCCGCCTTGCGCAGACATGCTTTGTTCTGCAGGTGTGGGTGAAGTAATCTATGGAATTGCAGATCCAAACCCCCTTGTATCAGGTAAGGGATTACAAAAACTAGCTTCTGCAGAAATAAAAGTAATCCCATTTTCTGAAATCTCAAAAAGCCTTGATGTTGAATTAGATGAGTTGTGTGAAGTTTTTTTGTTTAATCAAAAAAATCAACTCCCATTTGTATCTTTAAAAGTTGCAACTTCTCTTGATGGAATGCTTGGACTAAAGTCTGGCGAAAGTAAGTGGATAACAGGAGAAGAATCTCGCCAATTCGCTCATTTTTTAAGAGCTACCCATGATGTAATTTTAATCGGGGTAAATACTTTACTAACAGACAACCCTTCACTAAATATTCGACACCCTCTATTTGATAAAAAACATAATACAGTTTTTATATTAGATCCCTTCGGAAAAGCTCTCACGTTTTTGAAAACCAGTTCTGTTATCCAATACCATAATGATAAAAGTATTTTTATTTTTGTTCTTAAAGATTATAATAAATTTGAAGGTTTGAACAACTTACCATTTCAAGTTGTTGAGTGCCCGAAATTAGCAATTCAAAATTTTGCAACAACCCATCAGCAATTTGATTTACAGTTTGTTGTGAAAAAAGCATGGGATTTGGGGTTTAAATCTATTCTAGTAGAAGGTGGAGCCAATACCCTTTCTGCTTTTTTAAATCAAAAAATTGGTCAGAGATTTTATAATTTTGTTGCCCCTATTATAATTGGAGGGGGTGAAGGTCGTGTTTGGTCAGAAACATTTATCATTCAAAAACTTTCACAAAGATTGGGGCTAGACAATGTAAAATATCAGTCCTTGGGTCCTGATTTTTTAATAACTGGAAAACTTAACTGGAGTAGGTTTTCAAATGAAAAAGTGAATTTTGATTGCTATCAAAACTATACTAAAACTAAAACTTCTGAACATTTTACACAAGTTCAACTGTATCGCTCGCCTAAAAACGGTATCTTTTTAGGTATTTGTCAGGGGCTTGGTGAAAGCTTTAATATTAAACCTAACTTATTAAGAGTACTTTGGATTTTATCGTTTTTTTATTTTTTTGTAGGCCTTGGATTTTATTTAATTCTAGGAATTAGCTTGCCCAATAAAGATAAATTCGACAAGTCGCTTAATAAACAAGTACTTGGGGTTTGCACAATAATAGCAAAAAAGTTTAATATAGAAATAGGACTTGTCAGATTGCTAGCAGTTCTCAGCTTAATAGCAAGCGCGGGAATTTCCCTGCTAGTCTATTTGATTTTGTATTTTAGTTTTGAAGACTCTAAAATATAAATTCGGTAGTTCGGTTTATACGGGGTGATAGAAAATCGCCTCAAACAAACAAGAAAATAACGGCGCATGATTTTGTCTAGCATACAATTGCGGAGCAATCAGACTTAATCATTGGCATTTATTTAAATAAAGGAATTAATATGGCGGAAGATGACCCCGCAGAAAATTTAAAATTATTTAGTCAATCAAGACATCTTATTCACAAACAATTAGAACAAATAAAATCAAGAATCGAGCATCTTCAAAGTGAACTCAAGTATGAGATTGAGGTTAAGGGTGAAATTGAGGGTGATGGCAAAGGTGTTACTAATTCATCTGAAACAATCTCTAATATTGTATTGAATAAAAATAGTCTGCAAATTTCTAATAACGAACTCAATGATTTGATTGATCAATGTTGCTTACTTGAATCTCAACTCAATCAAATTAATCACTCAATTAAAGTTGTTCGCGACAATGAAAAGGAAAATTATCTAGATATAGTATAATTGGCACCTTGTTTGCTCTTAATATCGTTTTGGCCTGTTTTATAAAAATGAAGTTATTAAATAGGCTTTTAATTGATTTTGAGAGGCAAAGAGTGGCTATAAAATTGAACTTATTACGTGATATGAAGTTACGTTCGTTTTCTAAAAAAGCTGGAAAACTTACTCTTGGTGCTAAATTTTTTTTAAGTACGACAGCTTTAGTTGCAATGTCAGTTGTTTATTTAACTGGTTCTGATTCACTTAAAACTTTAAATGCTGCTGAAAAATATAAACTGCACGAACCTCCTAGAACAGTTGAGATATCAGTTCCAAAAGCCGGGGCGGCGAATGTATTAGATGGGGCAGCTAATTCTTCTTCAAATGTTGCAAAACTAAAAGTTAGCTTTGAAGAAATTGATTTAAGTAAGGGATTTATTTTAGATGATGCTGAAAATAAAATTTCGAGCGATTTTCAGATTCCTGAGGGCAAAGAAAAGTCGGTTGCTTTTTGGTTTGATCTTTACACTAAATACACTGAGGACCAAATTGTTATTTATAACAAAAAATATCCTTGGTTAATCTATGACGTTGTTTCAACAAAGGAAATTAAGCATGAGCTAACCCAAGAGGAACTTAAGTTTAGAATTGATAAGATTAAATATACAGTTAAGGAAATGGTAGAAGGATTTGATAAAAATAATCATGAAGACAAATCAAAGTTAGAAACACAGGAGCAAATGCATTTATATTCACTTTATGAAGATGCATTTAGTTTTGAAATTGAAAGGGTCAAAGATTCTGTAAAATATATTGATTACACATATGGATTAAAAAATTCATTTGTAGATAAAATAATTTATTATTCAAAATTTATGAAAACCATTGAGTTTATATTTTCTAAAAATAAAGTTAATTTAGAGTGGACTCGGCTTTTTTTAATTTCTCCATTGTTAAAAAATAAGCCCTACTTAAAGAAAAACTTTTTGACAAGAAGTGATTTACAAAAAAATTTAGTCCCACTTATTAACAAGTCAGTGAACGAAAAATTTCTAACATTAAGCTCAAGTATAAATGAAAATCTATCACCTATTAAAGTTGCTCAAATTTTATCTGTTCTAATTAAAAACTTAGACGAAGTTGAAACTGAAAAATCAATTTTAAATAAAGAATGGTTAACTTTTGATGGAGATGTTGAGGCGGCTTTTTTAGCAGCTCTTCATGCAGATGAATATTTTAGAGAGCTATTTACTGATATTAAGCAGTCTGACACATTACCTATCAAAGCGTATCGCTTAAAAGAAGACACTGAGTTAAAACAATTGGTAAAACTTTCTGGAATGCAACCTTCTAAGTTTTTTGAAATTAATCCGGATATATTATTAAATAACTATTATCAACAGCTTTATCCAGATACTGTTGTTGCTTTAAATTCAAAAAGCTCAAAATTAGGTCGAAAACTCTCTGGAGTTTTAAAAATTAAAAAAGACGAAATCTTTTTAAGCCCAAATTATACTTTTTTTGTATATTAAAGTAAAATACTTCTTATGTAGCTTTGGTTGTATATCATTATTTTTTTGTTTTAAAGGGGTTTCCAAATATGAATTTTCGGTTTTCATGTTGAGATTGGGACTCGGCTCTTTGATAGTTATGAAAGGCAGCAGTTTCTTTTTGAAGTTTTTCGTTTTGAAATTTGTAAACTTCACCAAACAATTTATCCACATTTGATTTTATTAAATCTTTTGTTTTTTGATCTGCTTTGGATTGGCGTAAGTCTAGAATCGCATTACTTAGTTGTCCACGAATAAAATTTAAAAATTGAACTGCTTCAATCTGCTTAGGGAAGTCAGTGCTTGCCTCAATGGTTTTAAAATTAATTAGTGCATTTAAATAATTTTTCTGGGCATTTTGCGCTAATTCATCTTGTTTGTCATTGTTTAATCTTATTTTTTGAACCAAATCTTTTGCCTCTTGATATTTTTCATTTTTAATTAAATCTATGACTTGTGCCTCTGCAGCACTCAAGGGGATAATGTATATTTTTTGAAAACTAAAGTATCCTACTCCAATAGAAAATAAAATAATTGAAATTGTTAAAATATTTTTTTTCATTTATTCACCTCATAATATATTTTTAACTAATCTCATCTCACTTATGCAATTTAATTTTAATCTAAACTTTAAAAAAATAAGAGAGTCTAACCTCTCTTATTTTTATTTTTTATAATTTATTTTGTTATTAATTCTCAATTGCTAAAGAATTAAAACTTAAAAATCAAATTATTGTTTTGTAAAATCAAAGAACATTGGCGGCATAACATCTGGATCAGCTGTTTCACCATCACATACTTTTGATTCCATTCGATCAAATTGCAATCTTAACACACTACCAGCTGCAACTGTGCCAGCCAATGGAGTAATATTGCTAATTTTCATCATTTCACCACGTGTACAAGATTTACTTGTGCTTGTAGATGGATCATAGAACACTTCGTATCTCTCATCAAATTGAGAGAATTGATATTTTCCAGATCCGAAAGCAGTTACTTTCATTTTTGCCATTCTGTTTGAAGGTTCTGGATCATCACAACCTCCATTTGCAGCAGCGACATTTGTACAAATTACTTTCATATCACAAGTTCCACCTTCAGCACAAATTCTTGTAACTTGAAACTTAGGTAAACAACTGTTTGTTTGAAGAGTATCAATGATATCGGGTTTTCCGTTGTTATTTAAATCTTTCCAACTTGTATGATCACCAGCTACGTTTCCACCTGGGTTTCCGCTTCTTGCATCATAAACATCATTACCCATAGCGATCATTACTGTTGATAACAAACTTCCCAATTGCCATTCATCATGCGCATTATCGAAAACTTTTCCGATTGCATCCCAAACATCTGCATTTGAAAGAGTAACTGGACCGTTCCAAGTTTGTTGTGTACCTGAACCCGCTAAAATTATACTTGCAGAAAGTTGTCCGCATTGACCTGAGAAACGATCACAATAGTAGAAATCTTGACTTCCACCACCGCCATGGTCTTGCTCTCCAATAAGACGGTACATAACTCCGTATTTACGACCTTTCATATCTTCTGCAGAACCACCATTCATTCTGTTTGTTACATCAGTTGCGATGTTTCCGTTACTCATATCAGCTGGTACCATTTGATACATCACAGGATCAGTTGTTCCACCGTTACTGTCGTCCATAGTAATTTGACAAACTTTATTCCAAACTTGTTTTTCAACAGAGTTATCAACGATGTAAAATTGGATTTCTCTGTAATTAGAACCATTAAATGCAAAATTTCCACTAGAATCTGGGTATAAATATCTAAATTCACTCCAGTTACATTTTTCTTTAAATTCAGATGCTGTACCATTTTCCCACATATATCTTGTGATGTAATCACCAGGAGCAACTATTGTTGGAGGAGTTCCATCTTTACTCCATTGGATACAACCACCAAGATCAACTTTATATTGGCTGATATCTGTAATTGTTGGAGAAATTTCTGTATAAGTTGGCATATTGTTTGCTGAATCCCAACCACTCATATAACCATATTTTAAGCTTCCAGTATTGATAATATTAGCACTAAAATCATAAGTTCCTAAAATTGCATCTGTGCCTGCTGCACCAGAGTATAATTTTTGATATTTATAATTCATTAACGCACCAAAAGTATCACCTCTTGAAAGGCTACTACAGTTGTTATCATCAGAACATGCTGAAATTTGCTCTGGTGAATTATTCCAGAATTGCCAATCTAAGTTAGCTGCATATTTGCAAGCAACTACAGGAGTAATAGAATTATTATTTCCACCGATCTCATTTAAAAAAGGCATCCAAGTTGTAATAGCTTGATCTAAACCTGTTGAAATACTTGATAATAGCGCAGAAGAAGTTGCTCCAGTAAATGCAAAAGATTGATTTGTAGATCCATCTGAAACTTGCCAAGTGAAACCAGTTTCTTTGCTTCCACATGAAGCGTATGCTTCAGCACTTGGCCAAGCACTTAATGTTGAACCATCAGCAACAGTGTTGAAAAACACTGAGCCACCACCCATTTGAGAAGTCGCAGCTTCATAACCTTGTTGTGCTGTAGTACTTGTTACTTCTTGATGAGTTTGTTCATCCCAAGTTTTAATTCCTACAAAGCCTTGTTCTTGTTCATCAGTTAAAACTTTTGAAGCATCAGTCCAAGCAACACCTGCCATCGAATACGTTCCATTTATTAATGCTAAGTTAGCAGCATCAATTGCAACAGCTGTACCTGTATCGCCCGCAGCTCTTGTTACTTCAGCAGAAGCCACTCCAGTTTCTAAATCTAATTGAATATTTGCAGTAATTCCTGTTGAAGAAGTTAAAGAAGACTCATCTGACTTACCTTCTGCATCCACATTAAATACTATTGGATAATTCTTATATGTTGTTTTATTAAATACAAAACATCCGAAAGGAACACCTTTGTAACCATCACAAGTTAGTGAAAAAGCTCCAGCAGTATCAACATCAGCACCGCAAGCCTTTGGTGTGTCTTCGAAAGTTGCACAAGCAATTTTATAATCACTAACAGAAAATGCACTGTTTACACTTTTATAAATTATTTTTCTTTGAGCTGATTTTGCAGAAAGTGGGCTTAATGAACCCGATGATCCAGCCGCAGTCAAAGACCCAGATATTGTTACTGATGTTGCTGTTGGCGTACTTGAATTGCTGCTTTTTTTACTTGAGCAACCAAATACAAATGTTGCCGCAGCGAAAAGACTTATTAATGTTTTCACTCTTTTCATTACATTCCTCCCTTGAATGTTAAAATTTATTATACTTAATCTTTTAAATATAAATTTTTATTTAATTCTAAAATAAAATTAACTTATAAAATATTTGCTTACCTAAAAATTATGAATTGTGAAAAAGTTGAAAACAAGCAAATATCTTTACAAATTAATTAAATTGGACTTGGTGAAAAAAACTAGACCTTTGACTGTAAGTTACCTTTACCTCAATACACTTCAGTAACATAATTTCTAATTTAATTTCTAATTTAATTTTTAAACTAGTCTGTAAGGTTGATTTGGCTAGATTTGCTTCTTTGAAAATAAAAACCCCGAGTAATTTGCTCGGGGTCCTTAGTTTTATATTTTTATTTAGTTTTTAATTTTTTTATCTCACTTTATTATCCTACATGAGTTTTTTCATCAAAGGCTTGGTCTTCTGTTGAAGCTGAGGCTTTTCGTTTTCTCATGATAATCAACACTACTCCCAGTAACAGAACGCCTCCTCCTACTGCAAGATACATTGTCATATCGTTATTTTCACCAGCTCCTTCTTCACCTTCAACTTCTCCTTCCGGAGACGCCGCAGCTTGATCAGAATTTGCCTCTTGCGAAGTTGGCTCTGATGGTGGTGGTGGCGGTGGAGGTGGTGGTGGCTCATTCATTGGTGGTGGTGGTGGTGGTGGCTCATTTTGAGCTACCGGCATAGGTGGTTCTGGTGGAGGTGGAGGTGGCGGTGGCTCATTCATTGGTGGCGGTGGTGGTGGCTCCATCGATGGCGGTGGAGTCTCTGCTTGGGCCATAGTTTGTGGTGGGGGTTCTATAGGAGCAGGACTTGCTGAAGCCATCACTTTCCAATATCTTAATTCAGTTCCTGTTGGTAATGCATCTTTTGATTCAACTGGGTTTGTTGCCCATAGTTCTTTCCAAGAATCTTTATTTCCAATTAATTTTTTTGCAACTTTTTGAATTGTATCACCATCTTGAGAGACATAAGTTTGAGGAACTTCCCCGTTGTCTTCATAATATGTAATTACTCGTGAAGAATCTTGAGAGCGTTTTGGAGAATTATAATAAACTTTATCTCCCACTCTTAATTCACGTTTTGCTAAACTTGGATTTCCTGATTTTAATTCTTTTACATGATCTGATGTGCCCCAGATTTTTTGACTTACTTTTTTAAATGTATCTCCAGCTCGAGAAACATACACTGTATTTAACAAAATACCGCTTACAGTTTCTGTAGTTTCATTTATTTTTTTAAGTGGAGCTGGAGGGGAAGATGCTTTTTTAACTACCGGCTCTGGCTCTGGTGCAGGTGCAGCTGCTAATGATGAAGAACCTAAATCAATTCCTTCGGGTCTTTTTTCTTCAGCCGCTGGTGCAGGAGGAGGAGTTATAGGAGCGCTTTCGCTAGCTAAAGTTTTCTCTTCTGCTGGAGCTGGGGGAGGAGTGTCTACACTCGCTACGGCATCATCACTTGTTGATTCATCGTTTTTTTTATCTTCAGCCGCCTGTGCATCATCTGAATCCTCAGATTTTGTTTCTTCAGCTGCGGCGTCAGTAGATTCTTCACTAGATTCTTCTTCAGAAGAACTTTCTACACTAGCTTCATCACCACCATCTTCACTTGAGCCCTTTGATGAACAGTTATTCAAAAGTGTTGTGGTCGACAAACACAATATCAATGTTAATATTTTTTTAGTCATACTCGTCATACTCGTATCCTCTTTAAGAAGAATTTTTTTTCGTCCTAAAGTTAATTTACAAGATTTCGATTGACATTCCAATAGGGCTAGCCAAGAAAATCCAAAATCAAGACTTTCTCTAGTCAAAAGCACTTATTTATTGTCAAGTAATTCGATTTTATCTCCGACTTTAATATTGTTTTTTGCAAACCAGCCTAGTCTCATCTCTAGGGCAAATTGGGCAGGAGACCGACTTTGATAGAGAGATAAATTAGATTCCATTTCACTTTTTACTGCTTTCATATCTAAAATATTAATTATTTTTTTTGATTTATCAATGTATGCAATTGATAAGTTAACAAAAGTATTTTTCATCCAAAAAGATCTGTATTCTTCAGAGGGAAAAACAAATAACATGCCTTCATTTTCATTTAGTTTTTTTCTAAACATTAAGCCGCGTTCTGCCTTATCAGCGGTATCTGCTACTTCTACGATTATAATTTTATTTTTTACTTTAATTTTTTTCTTTGAAAAAATTATGTCATCACTTCCAAATGCGTTTATAAAAAAAATATTTAAAAGAAGAAAGGTGAAAAATATTTTATAAAAATACCGAGTTAAGCTATCCATAAAGCAACTCCGTATCTGACCCCTCTAATTGATACCTTTAATTTTTCCGCATTTGCTAATTTAAGAATTTCAATTAATATTAGTACTCCAATAGCAAGAACATCTGCTCTTCCTGATTCAACCCCATATGTTTTAGTAATCTGTTCCGGTGATAATTGAGACAAGGTAGTAAACCATGTTTCTAGTTTTTCTAAATTAAACACATAACCATCAACCTTTGCTGGGTCATAGCCTCCTAGTTCAATAGCAGCTAATGAGGTTGGTGTTCCGGCAACAGCAACTATGTTTTCGATAATATGCTTACTATTTATGAATTCCATAAATACTTTTGTTTGAGTTGAAATATAATCTTTAAGCTTCACAATGAGCTCTGGTGAGATTGGATTATTAACATTAAACTTATCTTTAAGTCTCACCACTCCAAAATCAAAACTATGAGCATGAAGTTTTATATTATTATTGCCAAATATAACTTCGGTAGAGCCACCACCAATATCAATGACTAATAAATTATTTTTATTTGTCATACCAGAAATAGCGCCTTGAAAAGTAATATCAGCCTCTTCTGAACCTGATAATAACTGAATGGGTAAATTATATTTTTTTAATAAATCATAAAATGCTTCTGAATTACTTGACTGCCTCGCAACAGCCGTTGTTACTCCTAAAATTTTATCTATTTTATTTTTTTTATTTTCTTCATCAATAATTTTGCGAAACTCAATTATTGCGGTCTCTGCACGCTGTAGCGCAGAGTCACTTATATAACCTGTTATAGCAACACCTTCACTGAGTCTAACTACTCTTGATTCGTCTCTATAAATTTTCTGAAAAGATTTTCCATCCGTCTCAGCAATTAAACACAAAAAAGTATTCGATCCAAAATCAAGAGAAGCTACTTTCATTTTATTTTATCCTTTTAGCTTTTCTATGAGGATCTTGTTTACCATATCTGGGTTTGCTTGTCCTTTTGAAACCTTCATAATTTGACCTACAAAAAATCCAAATAATTTTGTACGACCACTTCTGTACTCTTGAACTTGTGAAGGATTGGCATTTAATACTTCCATAATAATTTTTTCTACAGATCCAGAATCAGAAATTTGAACTAGATTTTTTTCATTAATTATTGTTTCTGGCTCTTTTCCTTCTTTCCACATATCAATAAAAACTGATTTGCCAATTTTTCCAGAAATAGTTCCATTATCAATTAATTGTATCATTTTCCCTAAATACTCTGGCTTAATTGGAGATTGAGAGATTATTTTTTCGGCTTGATTTAATTCTCTTAGCAACTCAGTCATTACCCAATTAGACGCTGCTTTTGGGTTTTGTGAAATCTTACAAACAATTTCAAAATAATCAGCTAGATCTTTTTCTACAGTTAATACATCAGCATCATACTCTGGTAATCCGTATTGAGTTTGAAATCTTTTAAATCTATTTAGAGGCAGTTCCGGAAGGTCTGCTTTCATTTTATCAATATATGATTCACTTAAAATAAGAGGTAAAATATCTGGATCTGGAAAATACCTGTAGTCTTGTGCGTCTTCTTTGGTTCGCATAGCAAACGTTCTGTTTTTATCTGGATCATACAATCTTGTTTCTTGAATTATTTTTTCTCCACGCTCAATAGCTTCAATTTGTCTTTCGATTTCGTAGTCAATAGCTTTTTCAACAAAACGAAATGAATTAATATTTTTAATTTCTACCTTAGTGCCAAACTTTTCTACTCCCTTTTTTCTAACACTGACATTGCAATCACAACGTAAAGACCCTTCTTCTAGATTACCATCACATACATCTAAATAGCGTAATATTTGTCTTACGGTTCTTGCATATGCCGCTGCATCTTTACCGCTTCGCAAATCTGGTCCCGAAACAATTTCTAACAATGGGATCCCACTTCGATTTAAATTAATTAAAGTATAATCTCCTTGGTGAGTAGATTTACCAGCATCTTCTTCAATGTGCGCTCTAGTAATAGATATTTTTTTTATTTCACCATCTACTAGAAATTCGACAGATCCATGTTCACAAGTTGGCAAATCATATTGTGAAATTTGATACCCTTTCGGTAGATCTGGATAAAAATAATTTTTACGAGCAAAAACTGATTTTTTTCTTATCGTGCAATTAAGTGCTAAACCTGATTTTACAGCGTATTCAACAGCTTTTTTATTTATTACTGGCAAAGCTCCTGGCATTCCTGCGCTTACTGTTGATGTATTTTCATTATCTGCTCCATTAAAGTTTGTAGAATCAGGACTAAACATTTTACTTTGAGTTTTTAATTGCGCATGAATTTCTAAACCGATTACTGCTTCATAATTACTATTAAAAATATGTGTATTTTGATTTTGATTATTAGTTGAAGTCATGTGGTAATACTCCTGTAACTGTAGTATTTGCTTCTAGTGCTGATGCAACTTTTAACATTTTTTCTTCTGCGAAATGACCTGCTGTTAATTGTACACCAATTGGTAATTTATCTTTACTCAACCCAAAAGGCACACTCATTCCGGGCAATCCAGCTAAATTAGTAGATGTTGTGAAAATATCATTTAAATACATTTTTAAAGGATCAGAAATTCGTTCTCCAATTTTAAATGCAGGAGTTGCTGTAACTGGACTTGCAATGACATCACATTGTTTAAACGCGTTTATAAACTGATTTGTAAGCAATCGACGAACTTGGCAGGCTTTGTTGTAGTAAGCATCATAATAACCACTTGAGAGTGCATATGTACCAATCATGATTCGTCTTTGTACTTCTGAACCAAAACCTTCACCACGATTTCGAGAATAAAATTTATCAAGTTCTATTCCTGATAAATTTTCAAAACTTGCTCTGTGCCCAAAGCGAACACCATCGTACCTGGCTAAATTACTAGAAGCTTCGCTCGCAGCAATTAAATAATACATTGGTACAGCATGCTCTGACATATCAATTGAGACTTCAACAATTTCTGCTCCTAGTTTTTTTGCCGCATCAAGGGCAGCATTAAATGTTGCGTTCGTGTCTTCACATAACCCGCCCCCTTTCATATATTCTTTTATCACACCAATTTTTAGATTTTTAAGTGACTGTAAATTTTTACTATCACATGCATTTAGTAAATGACTAAAATTCGGAACCGATCTTTGTGAAGTTGTACCATCGTTTTGGTCATGACCAGAAATTACCTCAAGCATAAGGGCCGCATCAGCAACTGAATTTGTAATTGGACCCGCTTGATCAAGACTTGAAGCATAAGCTACAATTCCGTATCTACTAACTCTTCCATAGGTTGGCTTCAAACCAACCACACCGCAAAAACTTGCTGGTTGTCTAATTGAACCCCCAGTATCTGTTCCAATTGTTCCCATGCCAAACCGAGCAGCCTGTGCAGATGCTGATCCACCACTTGAACCTCCAGCAACATAAGCAGTATTCCAAGGGTTTTTAACTGGTCCATAAAAAGATGTTTCATTACTAGAGCCCATTGCAAACTCATCTAAGTTTGTTTTTCCAAGAATTACGGCTCCTGCTTGTTTTAATCTTGCAACTACAGTTGAATCATATGGAGGAATAAAATTTGAAAGCATTTTTGATCCAGCTGTAGTCTTCAAATTTTTTGTACATAGCATATCTTTTATGGATATTGGCACTCCCGCCATTGATCCAAGATTTTCGCCTTTTGATATTTTGTCGTCGATAAGCTTTGCCTGCTCTACCGCTTTATCATTTATTGAAATAAATGAATTCAATTTTTTATCATGAGTATTAATTCGCTTTAAAAAAAACTCAGTTGCTTCTACTGATGATATCTTTTTATTTTTGATAGCATTAGCTAGTTCAGAAATATTTATTTTAAGTAAGTCCATGAATTTTAGCTTTCTTTTGGTTTTGAAAAATATTTTATTTACTTGCGTATTAGATTACAGGGGGAACTCTAAATAAATTTCCAACTTTATCTGGAGCATTTTGCACAATTTCTTCTGCTGTTAAATTTTGAATAACAACATCTTCTCGCCAAAAATCTTCTATTTCGGTTGGAGTTACCATTGGCTCTACTCCATCTGTTTTAACTTTGGTTATTTGTTCAAAATATTCCATCGCAACAGAAAGTTGTTTAGAGTAGGCTTCAACTTTTTCAGAATTAATTTCTAGCCTTGCTAGTTTTGCGATATTTTCAATAACAGATTTTTCAATCATTATTATCTCTCCTTTTTACAATTAAACGCATTTTTTGTTTTAGCAAATTAAGTATGTCCATACAAATGGAATGTATGGATTTAATATGACGCAGATATCGCTATAGTTTAGCTTTTTGCCTTTTTTGCTTTTATTTCAATATTTATTTAAAAATGAAAGTTCTACTTTATTATTATCTAGCAATGATAGTAAAAAACATGGGGTTGATTTTATATTAAATTATTTAAAAATAAATTATTATTTTTGACAGATATCTTCATAGGCAGTTATTATGAAAATACAAACTACAGTTTGGATTTTCATTAAGCGTAAAAATTTATTAGTCTTTTAAGGATAAATTCATGCCGATAATTTCTGTTTTTTTTGGAATTGCCATCAGACTCTACCATAATGATCATAATCCTCCTCATTTTCACGCGTCTTATGGTGACTCTGAAGTAATCATTGAGATTAAAACAGGTAAAATACTAAGTGGAAAACTTCCTCCTCGTGGATTAAAATTGGTAGAGGAGTGGCGAAAAAAATATGTCATAGAGCTCAACTCCTCTTGGAATATGGCTGTAGCGATGAAATCGCCAAAACGAATTAAAGGTTTGGAGTAACAAAGTGAACTTGGGAAACAAAATAAAAAAAATAATCTCCATCAATGAAGACTCTTATACGATAAAAATTAAATATGTAGATGGTCTCATCATAAATGTTGATTTAAGTTTAATTTTTAAAAATCCTAAAAATTTAGCCGCTGAAATTATCAAGGGTGGACTATTTACAAAGTGCTATATTGAATCAGGCGCACTAGCTTGGCCCAATGGTTTTGAATTATGCCCTGATTCCTTACGAATGAAAATAAAAGAAAAAAGACATTCAAAGACTGGTTAATTAAATACAAAATGACAAGCTTAAAGAATTTACAATCTCAACATAACGAACTTAAAAAAAAAATTACTGAACACGACTATAAATATTATGTTTTGGATCAGCCTTCCATAAGCGATTACGAATACGATAAACTTTTTGATGAATTGAAAAAGTTGGAACAAGAGAATCCTGAACTTGATCTCAGTGACTCTCCCACACAAAGGGTAGGGGGGCGGCCTATAGATAAATTTGAAAAGGTTCCACACAGATCTCCTATGGTTTCGCTAAGTAATACTTATTCTAAAGAAGAATTAGTCGAATTTGATGTGCGAGTTAAAAAGTTTTTACAATCTCAAGTTATGATTAATGAACTCTCTTACTTTGTAGAACCAAAATATGATGGCCTTGCAATTGAGTTAATTTATGAAAATGGTATTTTTGTGCAAGGCCTTACTCGAGGTGATGGAGTAGTCGGCGAAGATGTTACCCATAATTTAAAAACTATAAAATCAATCCCCCTTCGACTAAAGGGTGATGTTCCAAAGTTAATTGAAATTAGAGGAGAAGTCTTAATTTATAAAAAAGATTTTCTTGCCATGAATGAACAACAAGATGAGTTGGGCTTGCAAACTTTTGCTAATCCAAGAAATGCGGCGAGTGGAACTATTCGCCAACTTGATCCCAAAGTTTCAGCCTCTCGCCCCCTAAGGTTTATTGCCCATGGTATTGGAACAGTCGAAGGACTTGAGATTAAATATCAATCTGATATTTTTAATTATTTTTTAAACTGGGGGGTTCAGACAAGCCCTCCATCAATTTCAAAAAAATGCCTTACAATTGATGAAGCCATAGTCTGTTACGAAGATATTTTAAAAATTCGCCATGAACTTCCTTTTGAAATAGATGGTGTGGTTATCAAAGTTGACTCAAAAAAACTTCAGGATGATTTAGGTATGGTTGCGAGAAACCCGAGATGGGCTACTGCTGCAAAGTACCCACCAGAAAGGGCTCAAACAACAATTGAAAATATTTTCGTTCAAGTTGGGAGAACTGGTGTACTTACTCCTGTCGCACAAATGATACCAGTCAAAGTTTCTGGTGTAACAATTACAAATGCAACTCTCCACAATGAAGAGGAAATTCATCGTAAAGATATTCGGATTGGCGATCACGTGTGGGTACAAAGAGCAGGGGATGTAATACCAGAAATTGTAGAAGTTATTTTTGAAAAAAGACCTCAAAACACAACTCAATTTCACATGCCAAAAAAATGCCCTTCCTGTGGAAGGTCTGTGGATAAGTCTGTGGATGAAGTTGCATATCGTTGTTTGAATATGTTTTGTTCATCAGTTTTAAAAGAATCCTTAAAACACTTTGCAAGTCGTAAAGCAATGAATATTGATAAAGTTGGTGACAAACTCATTGAAGAATTAGTGGATCATGAATTAGTAAAAAAGTTTTCTGATCTCTATAGGTTAACCAAGGATCAATTAATCCAACTTGATCGCAAAGGTGATAAATCTGTTCAAAATATATTGACGAGTATCGAAAAAAGTAAACATACAACTTTAACAAAATTAATCTATTCTTTAGGTATTAGATTTGTTGGAGAGCAAACGTCTAAAAATTTGGCAAATCATTTTAAGGACATAAATTCTTTTCTAAAAGTAAGGTCCATCGAAGAGTTAACTCAACTTGAAGATATAGGCCCTAAAGTAGCTGAATCTATTTTAAAATCTTTAAACTCAGAAGAATTTCGAAATGAAGTTTTATCATTAATTCAGCAGGGAGTAAAAAT
Organism: Bdellovibrionales bacterium; assembly: GCA_005793345.1. Taxonomy (GTDB): domain Bacteria; phylum Bdellovibrionota; class Bdellovibrionia; order Bdellovibrionales; family Bdellovibrionaceae; genus SXSU01. The sequence goes on along the minus strand of SXSU01000022.1, from coordinate 44,700 downwards.
TGAAGAGATGAGTACAGTCAAAACAAGTTCAACTGTATTAAATGGAATTACTTTTTTAATAACAGGAACACTTCCAATTAAAAGAAATGAAGCAGAAGAAATTATAGAACAAAATGGTGGTAAAATATTATCGGGTGTAAGCAAAAAGCTAAATTACCTCATTGCAGGAGAAGAGGCTGGTTCAAAATTAGAGAAAGCCAATTCCCTTGAGGTAAAAGTTATTAGTTGGGATATATTTCAAGAGATGTTAAAGAAACAAAACTTTTAAATATGATCTATAATTATATCTCGAGCCATTACTGTTTTTCGTCCATCCGCTTTTGCAGAATCAATTCCCCTAATACAAAGTTGCTCAATGGCTTTGCTTAGAATCTCAATTGTTTCAGCAGATGTATTCATATCGCCTTTTTCTTTAATAAATTTTTTTACTTTACTTGTTACAACTAATACTTCAGACATAAAAACCTCGCTCCATAGTTTTCACAGATTTACTTAAGTCTAGGTTGTCATATTGAAATTTTAAAAACAAATTTTTTTATTCATAAGTATTTGCAGCGCATTATTAATCCCCAAACCATACACTACTTACAACTCATGAGTGAATAAAACTTCACACTCCTATATCTAAATTTGTAACTTAGCTTATTTCTTTAGGCCTATCACTCTTTAAGATATTACTTGTTTAGCTTAAACAAATCAATATTGAGACAGGCTAACTTTTCAGACTTAGAATCTTTAATCAGGGGAGTTATTTCCTCAATAACATCTATTAGCTTTTCTTTAATTTGAGATAATATTTTTTCTGAAACAACCATGGGCCCGGTGTATGATACTTCGTTTTCATCTAAATTTTCTAATCCATCAAGAGCTTTTGTGCGCCAATTTCTATGGTGCGAACGTAACCACATTGAATCCGATGGTAGGTGAGTGACCCTTTCACCCATTTTGAAGCCATTAGTTGTTTCAAGTACCAATCCAGCATCAATTAGAAATTCTAAAACTGATTTAACAATTTTTGGACTTAGTTTTAATTCTTTAGCTATTTCATTTATATTATTTTTTCCTTCAATATCAGTCATAAGTCGAACGCCGCTATACTTCCAGTGCGAATAAAAAATTGATTTTTGTATTTCACTAAGAGTTTTATTTTTTGGAACTTTATTTTTAATTTCAACAAGTTCCTTTTTTAATAGATTCATTTCTTTATCTAAATAATTTTTTAATTTATAATGTGATGCTTTTTCTTTTTGAATCATTAAGAGAAAATATTTTTGTTGCAATTCATTAAGGTTACAAAATTCTGCAAGCAAATAACCTTGTTCAAGATTTAATTCTCGTGATCCTTTAAAGATTTGACTAACAGTGACGCTACTTATATTAAGATGGGTTGCAATTTTACGATAAAGTCCTCGACCTTTATTCGGCGAATTTTCAATTAGCGAATTGATAAAATCTTTATAAGAGTTATATTGATAAATTTTTATTTTATGCAAATTCATATGAAAACCCTTTGCAGCAATACGTTACCATTTTTGCTAACATTAATCTTAATTTTTACCAAACAAAATCTATTAACTTAATACTTTTTGAAATATTTCTTTTAGGAGCGGGTCTGTTTTAATTCAACTTTAAAGCGCTATAAAGCTGAAACAAACACACTGTGATCTTGCAACCATGGTTAGGCCATGTTAACAACCAATCATTTAAAAAAGGAACTCAAATGATCAATCCTATTATAACTTTAGTTGGAATAATCTTCTTAATAAACATTCAAACCTATGCCAGTAACCAAAAAATAAAACTCACTGGTGGTGTTGATGGTGGAGGCGGAAAAGTTGTTGTGTTTAAAGATGAAAAAAATCAAATTACAAAAGTTCAACTCCTTGATTTGTGGGAGGCCGAATATTTGTATGGATTAAAACCTGTAAAGCTAGGCAACACAGTTCAAGAAATTGTAGATAATGGAATTTTAGCTCTTAAAAATAGTTTTGATGCAAGATTTGGATCGTCAAATTCAGATGGTGAATATTGTGAAGCACAAGACTGTATAGTAAAAAATTTAAAATTTTCTTCTAAGAAATTCTTTTCAGATAATTCAGATGTAAAAAGACTCCATGGAATTGAATTGATCCAAACTAACGATAGCTTCGAGTTAGCAAAACCAAAAAATGCAGAGATTCATCAAATTGTAAACTATCGGCCTGATGGAAAGGTTTTAATTGATCAAGACCTTTTAGATTTAATGGACATCGAAAATCAAGCCGCACTTATTCTTCATGAAATTTATTACTCATATCTACGTGAACCCATTTCTGGGTTTGAAATCAATAGCATTCGCACAAGACGATCAATAGGATATGTATTAAGTGGAGGAATATTTAATCTCGATAAACAACCAGAATTTAAAAAAAGTGTAGTTTGCAAAACTCAAAATGATTCTTTTGGTTTTGGTTCTCGAATTTCGTTATTTCAAAATCCAAGTTATGACAATTTTTTTTCTGTATATATTTATAAAGCTCACGGTTCATCTTTGATAGGTTCTTATCAACCTTTTGTTAGTTTTAATTTTTCAAATAGTAATGAATTTTTATTCACTGGTGATTGTGATAATGCGGGGTCTGGAGCAGCAATGATGTTTAATGGAAATGGACCGGTAGAGTTTGACCATATCTTCAAGATAGAATTTAAATGTGAAAATAAAAAATTGAAAACTTTTTTTACAGAAACAAAGCAAGGCTCAAAAGAGTTTAATTCAGAACTCTTTTGCGAATATTAATTTTTAAATTAAATTATCCAATTATTTGTTCTGTACAATTCGATTTGCCCATCTAAGAACATCCTCAGATGTTTCAGTGGCAACTACTACCTCTTCATCTGTAAGAGGTAGTTTGCTATTTTTTAAAGTCAGGGGAAAACCTCAAAATAAAATCCAATCATATTTTTTACGTAAATTAAAACCGCCCGTCGTCTCTATGTATGTTGCTATCTAAGCATTCAATCAATCCTAAGTGCGAATTAATAAGCTTAAACTCTGTAAACTTATTTTCTGTATCTGCAATTTTAATTTTAATGTCCTCTATAAAATTTTCTCCGAACGCAGCTCTGTCCCTGAGGTCAAATCTATAAGCCTCTAAATATTTTTTTTCTCCCATAAATTGAATTAGTGATTTTATACTTCCACTTTTACCACTTTTTATTTCAATGGGAATAATGCTTCGACCTTTTGAAATTATAAAATCAACTTCTGCATTTGCTGCATTTTTATCTCTCAACCAATAATAAAGCTCAGGTGCCTCTTGGGGCCCGTTTCTGTACGCCAAATGCTGTGCTATAAACTGTTCTGCTGAAACGCCCTGTGTGAGTAAACTTTTATTATCTAAATTATTAATATCGCTCCAACCGAGTCCAAACATATAGTGTAATAGTCCAATATCTAAAAAGTAAAGTTTAAAAACATTAATATCCTTTTGGCTACTGATAGGTATACCACTTGAGTTTGAATGATAACAAATCTGAATTAAGTGGGCCAACGCTAGCAAATGTAATGATCGCTTTATTTTTCGAGAATCTAACGCCGCAGATATTTCAGTGTATTTTATTTTTTTCCCAAAATTATTTGGGAGCGCCTCAAATACTTCTTCAATTCGTGGAAGCTCTTTATTTTTTGTATATTTAGTAAAGTCATTTTTATATGTGGCAATTATACTGTGGTGGACATCTCTAACAGCCTTGGGACTATGTGTTTCATAGTAGTTTTTAATGGCTTCAGGCATCCCACCAATAAAAAAATACTTTTTCAATTGTTCAGTTAATTGCTCATAATGTGAAGAAGTTATTTTTGGAAATTTATTCTGTACTTGATTGAATAATTCTTCTTTTTCTCCATTCATTAAAAATTCACTAAATTTCATTGGTCCCAAATATAGAAATTCTATTCTTCCCACTGGCATTGAAAACTCATGCTCCTCTAGAACAAACTCAAGTAACGATCCCGCACAAACAACTGCAAGATCAGGTCTTTCTTCGTAAAAAAATCGAAGTGCAGGAATAAGCTCAGGCAGCTGTTGGATTTCATCAAAAAATATCAATGTTTTTTCATGAATTTTCTTATTAAATTTACTTTCGATCTCTTGAAGAATACTTACGACTAGTTTTTCATTTTGAAATTCTAATGACCTTAGTTTATTTTTTTCCAAATTTATTTCTATTAAATCTAAATTAAGTTCTTTAGCAAACAAGCGAACAAGGGTTGATTTACCAACTTGCCGAGCACCTCTTACCATTAAAGGCTTTCGATTATTTTTTAAGTACCATTCTTTTAAGTATTGAGTCTGAATTCTTCTCATAGCTTCATATTAATCGAAACAGATCCCTGTTTCAAGCATTTATGATAGCAAACAGGCCCCTGTTTCAAGCATTTGTTTGTGTTTTCATAATACGGGGTGATTGAAAATCGCCCTCAACGAACAAAACAATAACTGGAAAGGGTAGAGTGGAATCTCTAAAGAGTGAAGTTGAGTAAAAATAAAAATCGACTTTCTGGAAAAGCAATTTTATTGTATATCAAATTATTTTTTCTATTTTTAATTGAGATTGTTTCAAATTCTTTTGATTGATTAAATAAAATAAATCCACCACCAGCGGCTCCACTTGAAATCACTTCGCCACTTGAATTAAAGTATACTAAATTTTCAGAGCTTTGTTCTTCATTTAATGGTATTAAATTATAATCTTCATTTTGCACAAAACCAACAATTATACCCTTATCGAATTCAACATTTATTCGCTTTTGAGTTTTTATTTGTTCTAACCAATCACCATTTATAATTGGTAAATGCAAATAATCTTCTACTGCTGTATAGGATTGTTTTGAATCCACATATGGAGGCTCAGGAAAAATATTTACTAATGATAAATTAGAAGAATTGGGAATCTGAACAACTTTTAAACCTTGCTCTCCTGTATCAAAAACATCTTCAACTTGTTGTAACTGAACTCTTGTTCGCACTGGTTCACCATTAAAGGCATCAAAAGTTCGAACTGATACTGGCACATCATGATTCGGTAACTCAGCAACAACTTGAGAAATTCGTCCTGGAAAAGTGAGTACATTCAAATGTAATTGAGGACCATTCTCAACTTGCACAAATAAATCTTTCCACCCAGCCTCATTAACAACAATTACAAACATCCCATTGTCAGATGTTTTTGTCATTTGTACATCAGGCATCCATAAACTCCCAAGATAAACCGGTTGTGCCTTCGAAGAATAAATTGTTGCTCCAGCAATCGGTTGGCCCTTATCTTTAACGGTTCCCCAAATCAGTGAATCCCCTTTATCTAAATTGAGCTTCACTCCTTGATCACTTAAAATTTCAGTTAGATTTTCTAACATTTTATCTGGCATTAACATAATATCAGCGCCAGTATGTAATGAAATTATAGCCGTAGTTGAAACATGAGAGGGGGCTGATACTTGCAGAACTGATTCTATATTTTTATCTGTAACTTGCTTATGAAATATTGATGCTTGCGATAAATCACCACCCACTTGAGTAGCAATCTCGGGAGAATTTACTAAGTCAAAATTTAAACTCTTAAAAAAATCTTTTTCATATTGGGTTCCATATGCCGAAGCTACAGAAACTGAAGCTTTTTGCACAGGATGCAAAACTAATTTTGGTATTTTAGATTTTTTTGTATATTGAAGTGCTGTTGCAACTGGTAGTGTTGCTTCGCCCTCTACTATACCATGTGAATTAATTAGTTGAGCGACTATAGAACCATAATTGTTTTTTAAATCTATCGAAAAGGTACCAGATTGTGTTTTAATTTCTCCATATTCGTGGGGAACACCTTCTGCAAACCTTCTTACTTCAATTCGATGATCTGGTGTCAGCACTAAAAGTGGGTCACTATTTCTAGAAAACTCAATTTGTCCTTGAATTTTTAGAATACTAGGACTTAAATTTTCAACTTGTTTATCAGAATGTGAATTATTTTGGTTAATACCACTTACAAGAATATTTCCATGGGGAGTTTTCACAACTTTAGTTTCAATTTCATTGGAGCTAGAATAGCTTCCTTCACTTTTCCCATTAAAATCATTTAGTAAACCAATTCCATTATTAACATTATTATTGTCGAACTTATTACTAATACCATTACCATTACTAACACTATTGCTTGTACGGTTATTATTGATGTTCAATTTACTATTTTCAGTTTCTTCAGATTTTTCTTCTGCTAAAAGTTGAGCAATCTTCTCAGATAGTTGAGGGTTGGAAGAATTATTACCATACGTATGTTCTTCGTCATAATTTTGAGGATAATCAATTTCAGAATTTTTAATAACCTTATTTATTTTATCAGAATTATCGAATGCATAATTTCGATTTAAATCTAACTCTTGAAGTTGAGTATTGTTTTCTACTTCTGAAATAACAAATTCTTCAAGTTCAACATTTGGTAATAATGTATTGCCTACTTGAAGTGGAGTGCCTTCAATCTCAGGACTTATTTGATTATTTTCTATTACAGCATCTACTTCTTCAAGAGCAATTAGGGGAGGTGAATTTTTATCAACTTCGATTTTTATGGAATCAGCAATAAAGTTAAGATAGTTAATTCCCGATTTAACAGAATAAAACATAGCAAGTGTAAATGAAAACATAAACACTTTTAGCTTAAATAAAATTTTACTTTTATTTTTATTATTCATGCCTTTAATCCAACCATCCTAGTTTAGATAACATATTCTCCTTAACTAGCATTAGTACATCAAAGTCTCGTCTATAGGTCAACTAAGCTATCTTGATCTTCTCCAAAGGTCTTGAGACTGGCCTTAAAATAGACTTACCTTGGGCTATAAATTGAATTTCTTTAACATCAATATTCTGTGCTAAGGAAGTTAGATTCTTATTTAAGACTGGATGAATGTATTGGCCCCATACTTCTGTAGAGCCAACTAAAAAAGTTTTATTTTTTATTAATTTTGGATGGGGCAAAAGTAGCGATGGGTTCAAATTTAAATGATCTGAATAAGATAATAAATAAGCTTTAAAATGAGTAGAATAAAATTCTTTTTCTAACTTTTCTTCTAACTTTATTAAATTTTTTAAAACCACAGGTGCTTCATGAGTCGTTATTATTTTTAATACAGCGTACAAAAAAGAATCGCCTTCGTTCTCGTATTTTATTTCAAAATTAACGCGAATAACAGAAGAAGCGGCTAACAACTCGCCCACAGTTGAAATCTCAGAAAGGGTATTTCTAAGAATATCGATTCCCCTCAATATAGAAACTTCAAAACCAATTAAACATTGCATAACATTGATTATGGATCTAGATTTCTAAAACATCATCTATTTTATATAAATCTGGCTTTTTATCTATTAACCATTGCGCAGCCACTATTGAGCCTTTTGCAAAAACTGCACGGTTTAAGGCCTTGTGTGAAATTGTAATTTGCTCTTCATCAGATACCAAGTGCAAATGATGCTCTCCAAAAATACCACCTGCTCTAAAACTTTGTGTGGTATTTATTTTACGACCAACTTCTTGTTCAAATCTTTCGACTAACATTAAAGCAGTTCCACTGGGAGAATCTTTTTTTTTGTTGTGATGCCACTCTTCCATAACTATATCAAAGGCGGGGTTATCTTTATCTTTTAAAAATTTAAAAGCTGCAAAACTTTTTTTAACCATTGCAACTCCCAAGCTCATGTTTGGAGACCAAAGTATAGGGGTTATTGAACTAGCTTTTTTTAAATCCTCAAATTGCTTTGGAGATAAGCCAGTAGTTCCACTTACCATTGGTAATTTGTTTAATGTACAAAACTTTAATGCTTCATTAAAAAGTTCTGGTGCAGAAAAATCAATAATAACATTTGGTTTATTTTTTATAGTATTACTCTTATTGTCTTCTAAAAATTTATTCATTTCTGAAAAATTTGAAAAATTATTTTCATAACCAAAAGAGCCTCTTCCGACTCCAATATATGGAGTTAACTGATTAAAGTTCTGCATTATAACTTGTAATAATTCTTTACCAACTCGCCCGCCAGAACCAACAACTGCTAATTTAATTTTGTTATTCTCAATATCTAATCCCATGCCCTAATACCCAAACTTTCATAATACGGGGTGATTGAAAATCAACCCGAACAAACAAGAAAATAACTGTTAATGTTTATTCTGATACAATTGCGAAGCAATCAGACTTAATCATTAACAGTTATTTTATAATACTCATTCTCATCATCTCTGTTTTAAGTTTTGCACCAAGTGCCGATTCAAGTTCAATAAGAGGAAGACGAAGCTCTGCAGATTTAATTATTCCTAAAAATTGTAATGCTTTTTTAACAGGAATAGGATTGGCTTCGATAAATAATAAATCTATTAAGTTTTTATATTTACTGAACTCAATAGAATCATTATTTCTTCCATTTTTTGTCCAATTAGCAAAGTGCAGAGGCATAATATGAGAAGCAACAGAAATTACACCAGTTCCTCCTACACCAAGAAAATCAACATAAGTACCATCATCACCTGATAATAATATAAAATCCTTTGAACATTTTGCATAGATTTCTTGAGCAAATGCAATATTTCCTGAGGCTTCCTTTATACCTATTATATTTTTTACTTTTGAAAGTTCAATTATTGAATCCATTGATAGTGATGTGATTGTGCGACCTGGAACGTTATATAGTAAAATTGGTAATTCAACGTTTTCAGCAACGGCAGTAAAATGCTTTACCAATCCACGCTGTGGTGGCTTATTATAATAAGGAACAACAACTAGCGCTGCATCAGCGCCTAATTCTTTAGCTAGCTTAGAATCTTTTATTGTTTTGAGTGTTGAGTTTGATCCTGTACCTAAAACTAATGGAAAATCCTTACCAACCAATGATCGAACAAAATTAAAAATTTGTACAACTTCTTCTTGTTCTAAAGTAGGGCTCTCTGCCGTTGTTCCATTTATTACAAATCCACCAACTCCATTTAATATTTGATGCTTTACTAAGTTCTCTAAAGATTCATAATCTACCTTTTGATTTAAAAATGGGGTGATCAGAGCTGTTATTGTTGTTTTAAAAATTTCGGTTTGCATATGTACTCCTTTTCAACTTTTGCCGTTCCTATGAGTTGGGCAGAATTCATTTTAAAATCTAAATTAACTAGCAATGGTCCCCCTGGTAATTTTAATGGATTGGTATACAAAGTTAATTGTTCACTTTTTCTATTGTATTTTAATGCAATTGAAAGTGCTGAGGCTACCGCTCCAGTGCCGCAGGATAAAGTGAAGTCTTCAACGCCTCGCTCATATGTAAACGAATAAATCTCACTTTCATATTCAAAACAAAATGTTACATTACTTCCATTAACTCCCCAAATATCCATTTTGCGAATATTTCTTGAGGCAATTCTAAGTTCATTTAAATTATTTTCTATAGCTGATTGGTTTAATTCTTTATTTAATTGAGGATTGATTTTAAAAAATTTTACAAGAACCGAACTAATTAACGAATCTTTTTTATACATAACTTGATCAAGAGAAATAACCACATGTGGAACTCCAGTGTTCACATAATCAATTAGAATATCTTGTGACCAAATTTTTATTTTCTTTTGTTCACTCAAAATTTTCCATTTTGGCATTTCAACACTTATAAGTTGTGAGCTATTGAGTTTGGCAACTACAATACCAGAGAGTGTTTTAAAAGATATTTCTTTTTTTTTAAACTTCAAAAATTGATGACAAAAAAGCCACATTGCTCTCGAGGCATTTCCGCACATTTCAGCGCTAGATCCGTCTCTATTAAAAAATATCCATTCAAAATCAGCTTTTCTTTCAATATCATTTTTTACAAAAACAACACCATCTGTTTCTTGTCCACTTAAATCTTTACAACAATCCACTACAAATTCTGAACAGTTCAAATATCCTAAATTCTCAATAAAACTTTCAATTGATCTATCTCTTATATCAAAAAAGATAAACGAGTTTTCAGTTGCTGAAATTTTTATTCCTGAATTATTTTTTATCATCTTTTACTTCTTTTATCCCATTTCCTATATACGGTGGAATTAATGGGGGTTGTGGTTTGCCCTTTACTCCACAACCAATAATTTGGGTTATAACATATAAGATAAAACTAAATTTTATTATTTTTTTCATCATCTTGAACCAAACCTAAATTTTCGCAGACCCAAGGGTCAATATAATTATTAATCATAAAATTATTTTTATGTAATTTACATCTTTTAATATATTCTTTTGTTAAATTATTTCTATCTTTAATCGTTGTTTGCTCAGATTGAGCTTTAAAATATAAAACCTCTGGATTAACCTTGCTAATATGGTCAATTGCAAAGACAAATTCGCTTAGTCTTTCTTCCGATGGAAGTTGAATGCGGTTATCATTAATATACCAAAACTCCAGGGGTATTTGCGCCAGGACTTCATATTTCTTCTTTTGCTCTTTATATTTATTAGTGTTCTTAAAACATACACTTACAGCTATATCTAGAAAAGGAATCTGTATATCAAGTGGGTTCACCACCAATAGTGATTCAAACTGAGTAAGTGCTTGCGAGCATTTTTTTAAAGCTAAATTCATAGCAATTAAATTTTTTAAAATTTGAGAATTTTGTGGTTCAATTTTTAAAACATCGTTCAATTTTTCAATTGCACCTTTTCTATCTGTTTTATCAATAGAAAGCGCTAACTCATATTCTGACTGTGCATTTTCATTTAAAAATATTTGCGCAACTTTATTTAAAGTTTTTTTTAATTCGGAATATGGCAATCCCTTGGGATCTTCTTTTTGAATTGCCATAATTAAAATATTTACAGCTTGCAATCTGTCTTTTTGCAACAATAGCAATTGGGCTTTTGATATTATATCTTTGTAGGTTTCTGTTTTTACTTTTTCAATTGTAGAGCCAAATGCTTGTGTCAAAACTAATCCAAGACAAAACACGACAATAATCAGATTATGCATTTAAGACTCTCTCCAATTTTTATACTCGTAACGAATATAATATACATTTATAAAACTCCAGGAGTCCAAATAAAAAAACCGCTTAACTTCATAAGCTAAGCGGTTTTTTATGCTTTTAAAAAGATATAATTTTTTTTAATTCAAATTATAAATTATTTTTTTTCAAAAGATTTCAATTCTTGAACAACATCACCAAATTGAGCAGGTGCAATCATTTTAATTAATCCCATTACTGGAACAGCTTTTGGATTTGCCCATTGTTGAATTTCTTGATTGTTCTTTTTGTCTTTAGCTTTAAAATAAACAGCATCAAAAGTTCCTGCAGGAACAGTTACTTTATCTTCTTTTACTTCAATAACTTCTACATCACCTTGCTCAGGTACAGCTTCTTCTTTACCATTAACGATAAGCTTTTTAACTGCTCCTGTGTTTGGATCAATTAATGCAGAAGCTTGTTGTTTACCCATGAATCCAAGATCCATATTTTGATCTAACCAATAACCTTCGTCAGTCTTTTCTCTGATTTTCATTTCCATAGTGCCTTTAATGAAAGCAGCCATAGTCATGTCATAAGTACAAGAATCGCCAACACTCCAGTTAAGTCCTGTTGTATGAGCTTTATCCATTGCTGATTGTTGAACTTGTGCCATTACATCCAACATGAATGTACCTTCAGATGCATTTGCAAAACACGCAGAAGCCATCACAGCTAAAGAAATTAAAAGTTTTTTAAACATAGTTCCCTCCTTGTTTATAATCGCATTTGTGCGATAATTTGAAGGTATTCAATCGGCGCCCCACGAAAGAGTCAAGAAAGAAGTCCAATATCTTTTGCAACAAGTCGTTAATAACCATAAACATCTAGGATAATAATTAATTTATTTTTTAATTTTAGAATACATCATAATCATTCTTGCAAATTTAAAGATTTGCGGGTTATCATTCCTGAAATCATCATTTCTCAATTAAGATTTATTATTCCAAATTCTATTTATGTACTTTTTTAGATAATTTTATTTTGATGGACTTTAAATTTAATTAAAAATTCCGATAAGTCTGTAATGAAAAAGAGATCTCTTTTAAAAAATCATTTAAGATGTTGTTCACAAGTTGGCTGGGAGCTACCAGTAAAGAAATCTATATGTTCGTAAATTTTATGAATACTTTTATTAGTTATAATTGTGAAATGTAAATAATATTAATCTTATTTAATAGAGGCGATTTTAAATCACCCCTTTTAATGAAAGTAATTTTATAATAAATTAAAACAAAGACATTACTCACATGTAGGTATGGATTTAATTTTAGCTTCTTCTTCGCCCATTTCAATGTTGGCATCTATAGATGCTACTGTGTATGAAATCGCTCCTTCAGGTATTCTTGTTATTAAAACCAAACCATCACCTAGAACAGGTATCAGTGATACCAAACCACTGATCGGTAATTGAAATCCATGCCCATAAGTTGAAAACTCAATTGTTTTCCTTTGATGATTAACATCTAAGTAGTCAACAGTTTTTGCATGCTCAACAGTGTTCATATGGTAACCAAAAAATACTCGATTCCCAAAACCCTCAACTCCATTTCCTGTTTCAGTTTTTAGATCTCGAAAAGAGTCTTGATAAATACATAAAATATCACTATACTTTATATTGTGAATTTCTATTATTCCAGCGTATCTTGTTTTTAATTCAACTTCTGAAGGTCCTGACCCAGAGTTTTCAGCTTTTGTGTTTTGTATTAACAAGAGTGACATTAAAAAAATAAAATATTTACTCATAGTACGTCCTTTGAATTTATTTACTGTAAGCAATATATATTTATTTTATTAATTTTAAAATTTTTTATTTTTATTATGTAATTATTTTGTAAGTGTATAGTTGGTTTACACCTAAGTTTAAATAATTTCTCCATTCCAAAGCTTAGCAAGATACTGCTCTGATAGTAGCTCAATAGGGTCTTGTGAAAATAAATAAAAATTTTTAATTACAGACTCTACTTGAAGTTTTTTTAATCCCTCTATATAGTTCTTTTGAATTTTTTGAGTTGCTTTTACTTCAATTGCTATTTTATCTCCAATAATAAAATCAACTTCTTCTCCATCTTTCGTTCTCCAAAAAGTAAGTTTCATTCTTTTTTTCCGATAAGATAAATAAGCACGCAACTCTAAAGCAATAAATTGTTCAAATGATTGTCCATATAAATTACTATTACGATCAAGATATTCTGTTTCTGCTAGGGTATGTGTAACACCAATATCAAAGAAATAAAACCTAGCAGTTTCAATTACTTTTCTCTTTTTAGATTCTCTCCAAGGCTCTAATCTAAAACCTATTAAAGTGTCTTCAAGAATATTAAAGTGCTCTGTTACAGTTGGAACACTAACCCCTACGTCTTGAGCGAACGATGAGTAATTGATGAGTTGCGAATTTGATAATGCCGCCGATTTTAAAAATCTACGAAATGGTGGTAAATTTCTAAGTTGTGCTTCAACCCGAATTTCTTCATTAATATAATTATCAACATAATCGTAAAGTTCTTGTTGAGGATCTTGAGAAGTTAAAACTTTTGGTAAGGATCCAAATCTAAGTACTGCATTAAGATCAATAGCGCGATCTTTCCATTCTACATAAGTTATAGGCTTTTCCTATACTGAGAACATTAAAAAGATCTAACTCCCTCTTAAACATCTGAAGCTCCTATATTATTTATTTTAAAGTACTACTTTAAAATAAATCTGTAAAATTTAAAGTAGTGCTTTAAGGGTATATAAATTAGAAAGGCTTACTATGGCATCAGATAATTGTCCAATCGCTAGAATCTTAATATCTATCGAAAAAAAGATTTTTTTGATATAAAGATCCACGATGGCTGGAAAAACTTTACAACATTTGGAGTATTCATGAAACATTTTTTACTTTTAATCAATTTCTTATGTCTTTTTAGTTTAACTACTTTAGCAGCGCCAGCAGATGTGACAAATGAGGCCTCAATTATTGCTAAAAATTTTCTACTCGCAACCTCCTCTGGTGGAGATTTAAATACTGAAGAAAGGTGGAATAGTTTAAAAAATGATTTACTAAATTATAGCACAACTGAAGTAGTGAATTCACTTTTAGATTCTGCCACAAACAAAACTTTTAATTTGAGTTTATTAAAAATTATGTTCTTAAGTAATGCATCCCAAACTATGGTATTTTTGCCAACAAGAACACCAACACTGTTAACTGAAGCAAACGAGGGGGACAGTTTCAATTTTGTTTTTACTCCATATAAATCTGACAATCAAATTGAAGTTTTCGTAACTTGTAAAATGGAAACTAGTTCAATAGTATTTGTTTCCACTACGAGTCCTAAATGTATAGTTAATAAATTAACTGTTCCTATAGGAATTTAGATTTATTGAAGAACTTTTAGTTACTATTATTTAGTAGCTGCATAACTTTGAATTAAAACCTGCCTAGGCTTGCTTCCATTTGCAGGCCCAACTACTTTTTCGCGCTCCATGGTTTCTATTAGTCTTGCAGCTCTTGGATAACCAAATCGGTATTTTCGCTGAAGCAAAGAAGCGCTCACTTCTTTGAGTTGTGAAACATAATCCAAAATTTCATCGTACATTTCGTCATACTCATTATTGTTTTCATCTCGATCAAAACTCGAGCTTGCGCCCGAATATCCGCCCTCATCATCAGAATCTTTTGCTTCAAACAATTCTAAAATTTTTGGATCATAAACTGGTTCTGATTGATCACTCCAAAATTTTGCTACATGATTTATTTCGGGATCAGTTAACCAAGGACCATGGTATCGAATGGGTTTATCTGTTCCTGGGGCTCTAAATAACATATCTCCACGAGCAAGTAATCGTTCTGCTCCAGACTCATCTAAAATAATTCGCGAATCCATTTTTGAAGCTACTTTAAAACTAATTCGACCAGGAATATTTGTTTTAATTAATCCTGTGACAACTTCTTTACGTGGGCTTTGCATACATAAAATTAAATGAATACCACATGCTCTTGCCAATTGAGCCAGTCGAACAACACAGCCTTCAACATTATCGCTATCAATTTGCATTAAATCACCAAACTCTTCTACCACAACAACTATATATGGAAGCTCCTTGAAATAATACATTTTGTTTCGTTTATTTTGAGATTCAAGTTCTGTATTTGTGTTTGCGTGTAACTCTACTTCTTCTGCAGAAAGTTTCTGAATAGATTCATTATATGACTCTAAACCGCGCGCACCAAACTTTGACATTGATCGATAACGTTTATCCATTTCTTTAACAGCCCAACGTAAAGCATTTACAGCTTTTGTTGTGTCTGTAATTGGGGGCATTAGTAAATGTGGAATTTGTGTAAAGGCAGCTAAATCAACTTGTTTTGGATCTATTAAAATTAATTTTAATGTTTTAGGTGAGTGTTTAAAAATCAAACCCGTAATTGTAGATACCGTAAAAACTGATTTTCCAGAACCAGTAGATCCTGCAACTAACAAGTGAGGCATTTTTCTAAGATCGACAATTTGCGGATCACCATTAGTTTGCTTTCCAACCGCAATGGGTAATTTAAAATCATCTTTCCAAAAATTTTCTTCAGCAATTAAATCTTTCAAATAAACTGTTTCTCTTACCGAATTTGAACTCTCAATTCCAACAACATCTCGTCCAGGAATTGGCGCAATAATTCGAAGTGATTCACTAGAAAGAGCAATTGCCAAGTCATTTTCTAAACTCGTTATAGTACTAAGTTTAACATCTGCATTAGGCTTAAACTCTAGCATTGTAACTGCTGGTCCAGATTTTACAGCAGTTACAATTCCCTCAACATTAAATAGTTTTAGTTTTTCAGTAAGTAGCTCTGCTTTGTTTCTTAATTCTTCTTTGTCTACCTTAGCGCGAGTTGCAGGAGGGTCTTCAAGTAAATTAAGTTTTGGCATTTTCCAATTTTCAATTTTTGCGGGAATATTTCCTTTTGCAACAACTTGGCGTTTTCCATTTTTAGAAATCACTGAGTCAATATTCTCGCTAGCTGCAACAATAGTTAATTCTTTTGAATCATTTGAATTTTCATTTTTATCTTCATCTTCGTCAAATAATTTATTCTTTTCATCCAACTCAAAATTATTTTCTTCTTTTTTATTTTTTTTTGTAATTAAAGATTTGATACCATTTTTTATATTAATTACTTTATTATCTAACTTTTCCTGATTAAAATCCTTTTCATCATCTAAATTTATTTTATTCTTTTCATCAATAACTAAGCTATTGGACTTCAATGATTTTCCAGACTGAATAAAATCAATAGTCTTCGTTTCAAGTTTTTTGAAAAGCCCCAATGCCAAAGAATCTTTTTCACTGTCTGTTATTTTAGATTTATTTTTTTTCTCTTCTTTTTCAATATTTAAAAATAGCGGCTGTGAATACTTTGGTGCTTTTTTCGAAGGAGTACTCCACTCCTTTAAATTTTTAGCTAAGACTCTAAAGGTCAAACTAATAAATTGAAAGATTTGTTTAATAGAAATCTCAAACATAAAAACAAAATGAAGCAAAAGCATGGACCACAAAATAAGGCCTGTACCAAGCGGGTTTAAAACCGATATAAATCCTTTAGTTATAAAATATCCAAAATAGCCACTTGCTTTTAATTGTCCGCTTGCAATTAATCCCTTTGACCAATGGAGTTCTATCAATGCACTTAATATGAAAATAGTTACAAGTGCAGAAATAATTTTAAAATCTCCCTTTGATAGAAGACTGCCTCTAAACCCACGAACACCATTCATAATAAAGTAAACTACTAAAAACCAACTCATAATTCCAAATAATTGCAATAATACATCGGCATAAAAGCTTCCAATAAAACCACAGTAATTAACAGACTTACCCACACTCCAAGAAACTAGTGCTGGATCTTGGCTAGAGTAACTCCCCAAGGAAAAAGCTGTAAATAGACCAATTAAAATAAAAACAACGCCCCAAATATCTGTATAAAATTTTTTTATCTTACTTTTCATACTATCATTTGACAGGACTACATATAATTCGGCAAAGAAAAGAGTTTATTTTAGACTTGGGTCTATCTAGACATAGGCCTGGACCTAATTTGCATGTTTTTTATTATTTATAAATTGAAAGAACGTTTTTTCTTAAAAATTGAATCGTCATTTAAATTGTGATATAGGACAAGCAAAAGGAATTTCATGTTAAAAATAAACGAAATTTTTTATAGTATTCAAGGTGAGTCAACATACGTAGGATGTCCAACCGTTTTTATCAGACTTACTGGCTGCAACCTTCGCTGCACCTATTGTGATACAAAGTACTCGTACTATGAAGGCGAATGGATTAATTTAAGTGAAATTATCTCCCAAGTTAAACTCCATAATACTAAATATATTTGTATCACTGGAGGAGAGCCTTTGTTACAAAAGGGTATTTATCAATTAATGGCATGCTTATGTGATGAAGAATTCAAAGTCAGCCTTGAAACTAGCGGCTCAAAGGACTGTTCTCATGTTGATTCCAGGGTAAAAATTATTTTAGATTTAAAAACTCCATCTAGTGGTGAAGTGGATAAAAATTATTATGAAAATCTAAACTTTATCCCACCAGGCTCTGAAATAAAGTTTGTAATTGGTACAAAAGAAGACTTTGATTGGAGCGAAAATATTTGTTCACAGTACAGTTTATTTGAAAAATATACAGTTCTTTACAGTCCTTCTCATAACTTAGCTCACCCCAAATGGCTCGCTGAACAAATTTTGCAAAAAAAATCATCTGCGAGGTTGCAATTGCAGCAACATAAGTATATTTGGACTCCCGAAACACGAGGTGTTTAATTTTATAACTTTTTACATTTAAAGTTTGTTTCAAAGGTACTTTTTTAAATGTAAAGTTTCTAAATACAAAAAAGAGGTTCGTATGAATTCAATAACAGCAGAAGTTGCTTCTGTAACACAAGTGGCTCCAGCTACTAGCTTAGTAAATGCAACGCCAACTAATCCAGAAAATTTATTTGTTACTAATCTGTCTTCAATTAGTCTTGAAGAATTAGTTAAAAAAAGACTTGAAGTTCATTTTCAGCAACAAACTGCTGCTGATATTGATCCAGCAGGCTTAAAACTTTATGATATTGTACTTAGACAGGTTGAAAAACCATTGTTAGAACTCGCTTTAAAAGCAACAAATGGTAACCAAGTTAAAACTGCCCAAATGCTTGGAATTAATCGAAATACCTTGAAGAAAAAAATTGATATTTATAAAATTAGAGTTAAGAGAAACTCTGCTTCAAATCCTGTTTAAAAATTGCTAAGGCTACTTTTTGTAGCCTTTTCTATTGTAACTTCAAATTTTAATTTTATATATTGGTAAATTTGAGTTGATTGAAAATCGCCCCCAACAAACAAGAGAATAACTGCTCGTGATTATGTCTGATACAATCGCGAAGCGATCAGATTTAATCATGAGCAGTTATTATGAAATAAAAATGCGTTATAATACAAAATGTCTATTGTTCTTTATCTTAGTTTTTATTAAAATGCCTGAATGGCCATTGAACCTAAGCTACCACCTCAAAACATAGAAGCAGAACAATCTATTCTTGGCGGACTCTTGTTAGATAAAGAATCCTGGGATCAGATATCTGATTTAATTGCTGCAGAAGACTTTTACAGACCTTCTCATCAAAAATTATTTTCAGCAATTTCCAGCCTTCATAAAACTTCAAAAGAAGTAGACATAATTACTACCTCTGAGTTTTTGAAATCAAAAGGTGAGTTTGAAATGGTTGGGCATGATTACTTAGTACAACTTCTTCAAAATACCGTTACAACTGCAAATATAGTTTCGTATGCTCAAATTGTTAGAGAGAAATCACTTCTTAGAAAATTAATAAATTGTTGTAATCAAATAACTCAAAAAGCGTATGATCAAGATTTTGAAAATGTTGAAACTTTTATTGATAATGTTGAAGCAGATATTTTTAAAATAGGTGAATCAAGAGAGTCCGCAGGCTTAGTAGAAGCTTCTGATATCGTCTTTAAAAGTATTGAAAAAATTGAAGAGATGTATCACCAGCAAGCCGATATTACTGGAATTGCAACAGGTTTTAGCAAGTTAGATCAAATGACTTCGGGGCTTCATAGTGGGGAATTAATCATAATTGCAGCACGTCCCTCTATGGGTAAAACAGCATTCAGTTTAAATATTGCTCAGCACGCAGCCCTTCGTCAGAAAAAAACCGTTGCCTATTTTTCTGTAGAGATGAGTAAAGAGTCTGTAATGATGAGGCTCTTAGCCTCAGAAGCAAAAATAAATATGGGTGAAATTAGAAATGGTAAGATTCCTGATTCAGCATGGCCTAAATTAGTTTCTGCGGCATCAACTTTGAGTGATGCTCCTTTGTTTATTGATGATACTTCTGGAATAAGTCCATTTGAGATTCGAGCAAGGGCGCGTAGGCTTAAAAAGCAACATGGGTTAGATTTAATTATGATCGATTATTTGCAAATCATGGACTTAAAACAAAAGGTTGAATCTCGAGAAAGAGCAGTTTCAGAAATATCCAGAACCTTAAAATCTATTGCAAAAGAACTTCAGGTTCCTGTTGTTGCTCTAGCTCAATTAAATCGTTCTGTAGAGGGTAGATCAGAGAAAAAGCCTATGCTTTCTGATTTACGGGAGTCCGGCTCAATTGAGCAAGATGCTGACGTGATTATGATGCTTTTTCGTGAAGGTTATTATGACAAACAGGATGATTCAAAAACTGATCATGCAGAAATTATAATTGGTAAACAAAGAAATGGCCCAACTGGACATATAAATTTGAAATGGGAACCAAAGTTTGGTCGCTTTACTGATGCAGACGATGCACCAAGCTCACCTTTACCGCCCCCACCTCAACCATCAACACCAAATTACGGTGGCGGTAAACCTAAAAATTATGCATTAGGAAATTAATTCTATAACAACTGCTCTTGATTAAGTCTGATCGCTTCGCAACTAAATCAAATATAATCTTAAGCAGTTATTTTATTTTTTAAATTAAACTCTCTCAACTACAACTTGAACTTCACCATGAAGACCTTCACCGAGTTTAACAATTGCTTTATGCTGTCCAAGTAATTTGATTGGCTCATCTAAGTGAATATCTCTTCTGTCAATGTGGTATCCAGCTTTTTCTAATTCATTTGAAATATCGTGAGTTGTGATTGTTCCAAACAATTTATCTGAATCACCCGCTTGAGCTCTAAATATTACAGTTACACCTTTTAGTTTAGTAACCAAAGCTTCTCTTTCAGCATGTGCTTTTTTCTTTTGAATTTCAGCTACTTTTTTCAAATGTTCAAATTCATTAACTCTTTTTTCTGTTGCTTCTACAGCTAATTTTCTTGGAAATAAAAAGTTTCTTGCATAACCGTCAGATACACTTACAAGGTCACCAACTTTTCCAACATTTTTTACATCTTTTTGTAAAATAATTTTCATAAAAATTCCTTTCAATTCTAACTCAAAATAAATACTTTTAATTTTTTAAACTAACTTTTTTTTTAAAAACCGACTTCTGAAACCAATCCAAAAATCAGAAAAACCAATTGCCGCCACTATTAAAAATAGCTGTACTAATAAAATAAAATAAGTAACTAGACGTAAGAAAAAACTAAATCTTAAAGCAATAAAAAAACTTTCAACCACTGCCAATCCTTGAAAAAAATACAGAACAACCATAATATTTAAAACGTTCATTGAAACAATATTTACAGCTTTACTTGTAAACGTAACGAATGAAAACAGGAGTGAAAATAACGATACCCAAATTATAAAATCTGGTAGCTTAAAATCTCTTAAATTTAAATGCTCGCTATTTATATTACTTGTAACTCCAAGCGAACTTATTAAAGATTTTTCAAGTATCAAACTAAGTGCAAGACCAACAACCATTAAGCTAATAAGAGCTGATGGCGTCTGTGACATTAGTACGCTACTATCAAGTTGAATTACACTATTTACTGTTTGAGCTTGTTTAATAATTAATTGAATTTGTTCTAAGACTTTTGCCTCAAGACTCAAACCCTTGCTAATAAACCAACTCTTAAGTGAAACTACTGAAACAACACTTGCTATAACTACGCTTATTATGCCAGCAATAAATAGATTTTTTTTACGATTATAAATTTCCGTATAAAGCCCAACCAGTAAACTTGAAGTTAATAAACTAATTGCTAAAGGCTCTAATCCTGTAATCCATAATGTTCCAATTAAAATTAACTGAACAATCCAAAAATGAACGGCCTTTTCGCTAACCAATCTTGCTGCCCTTAGGGCTGGGGCCGCAAGCAAAACCGGCATAAAAGATAATAATGCCGCTATTGATGTTAGCAAAAACACGAGGTTAATTTTTTTTAGTTTTTTTATTATATTATTCATCAATTTTTAATTTTTACTTATTTTTAAGATGATTAGTTATACTGTTCTTTATTAGATTTTTTATCAGATCTCTCTGGTCTCTCAGAGCGCTCTGGGCGTTCTGATCTGTCTGATCTATCAGATCTTCCGTCAGCTCCTGATTGTGCAGCAGCTCTTCTTGCTTGAAACTTTGCTTCTCTCTCTTTTTCTTTATTAGCAGTTTCTGCTAATGCTTTTTTGAAATTCTCCATGTATTTGCTCAATGGAACTCTTTCATCAAGTCGAGTATGAACAAATCTGATAACTTTATCATTGATTCTCATTGTTCTCTCAAGCTCAGCAATTGCATCAGTTCCAGCAGTAAATGTTGAATGAAAATATTGAGCTTTTTTCATTTTACCAATTTGAGTTGCAAGTGTTCTTTTTCCCCAGCTATCTATACTAAATATAGAACCACCGAAGTTTTCAATAATGCCTTTATTTTTTTTGAAAAGGTTTTTTTGCTCTTCCGCAGATGAATCTGGGTTCATCAGAATTACAACTTCATAGTTTCTTTTTACCACATTTTCCATTTAACTTATCCCTTCGGTTTTCAAGCCCACTTTATGTGATTATAAATTGAGCAAGGATTAATATGCCATATTTGGCATTTATTTGTTTGAGTTGGTCTAACATGTCATAGTCTAAAGTACAAGTTTTTTGCAAGGAAGTTGCTGCCAAACAAAGATAAATTTAGAATGTATAAATGGCAATATTCATTCAAACCCTAAATAATTCTCAAAATGAACAGAAATTTCTTGTTACTCCTGGTTTTATAATTGGTAACGGAATTAATAACACACCTGCAAATATTATTATTACTGGAAGAAATGTAGCTCCTGTTCATGCAAAAGTTCTCGAAGACGAGCGAGGACAACTTGTATTAATATGCTCAAATATCACTAGTGAAATAATTGTAAATGCTAGGGGAGTTAAAAGGGTATTCCTAAAACATGGGGTACATTTTAAAATAGAGAATCACAGTTTCAAGGTTATTGAAGAAAAATCTTATGTTGAAATACCTAATTCTGAAAAAAGTCAAGCTTCACTTAGGTTTGTAAAACCATCTAACAATAAAATTATTGATAATGAGGATCAAACATTAATGGTTCAAACTGCAACAATTGAGGCCCCCAAAGAATCCATTAAAACCGAGAGTGCTTCAGAGATATTAATAAAAACATTAAAATTAATTGTTGATTTAAAATCAGATAATTTTGCAACGAAAAAACCAAGTGAGAAAATTGTCCGACCTTTAAAAAAGGTTCTCAGAATTACAGTAACCCAAGGGTTGCAGGCGGATAAGGAATTTTTCATTGGCTGGGGCCCTCGTATTTTTGGATCATCAGCAAATGAATTTCAATTATTTGACCCCATTGCTCCTGCAGAATCCTTTATTATATTTCCGGCCCAAAATGGAGAAACTTTTTTTATTACGAAACATCCTGATTTAGTAAAACTTAATGATGAAAGTCAAACTCGCCAAATACTAAATGATAATGACATAATTAAATTTGGGGATACAATACTTCGGGTGAATGAAATCTAAAAAGGTTAAAAAATTTATGACTAAAATTAATAAGCAAACTGGATATGTAAAAAGTTTTGATGACCTAGATATTTATTATGAGTCTCGAGGCAATGGAGAGGTAATTTTTTTTGTATATGGTATTGCTTGTTTAATTAACCACTGGCATTTTCAATTTAAATATTTTGCTCCACATTTTAAAACCGTATGTTTTGACTTAAGAGGACATCATAAAACAAAAACTCCCAAAGTTCGTGAAAATATTTCTCTCGAAGCTCTTGCAAAAGATATCGCAGCTATTGCCCATAATTTGGGTGCTAAAAAAATTCATCTGGTTGGTCACAGTTTTGGTGCACAAGTTATATTAAAAACCTATGAATTGTTTCCTGAGTTAGTAAAATCGATTATTTTTGTTAATGGGTTTTCTAAAAATCCAGTAAAAGGAATGTTCGGGTTAGATTTTGTTGAAAAGTTATATCATTTTATAAATGAGAACTATCAATCAAATCCAGTGTTGTGGAAAACTATGTGGAAGTTGGGTATAGATAATCCATTAGCGGTACCCATAACTGCCTTAGCGGGTGGATTTAATATAAAACTAACAAATTTAAAAGACATTCAAGTTTATGTAAAAGGGGTGTCCAATTTAGATTTAGGAAATTTCTTAATTTTATTTAATGAACTGATGACCTATGATGGTGATGCCGTTTTAAATAAAATTAAGGTCCCAACATTAATTATAAGTGGTGAAGAGGATCGAATCACACCTGTAGATTTTCAAAAGAAAATGCACAAACACATAAAAGGATCTGAATTTTTACTAGTGCCCTATGGGTCACATTGCACTCAGCTAGATTTTCCTGAATTTGTAAATTTGCGAATTGAAAAATTTTATAAAGATCATTTTTAAAATTATTGATTGTGATTAAGTCTGATTGAGTATTCGATTTGAGTCTAATAAAATTAGAAAGGCTAAAATGACTAGGGTGTATTTTGTGATGTATTTTTTTACGAAAACTATTTAACAACAAATTTTTAGAATATTAAAGATTCATATGAAAAAAATTACAGTTATAAGTGTATAGTAATGGTAAATTAGTGCAGAGTGATCTTTTAATCTCTCTGCCCAATTGAATATAACGAAGAATAATTTTATTTAATTCTCCACGCAGCTTTATCAATATCAAATCCGTTTTTTTGAACAGAGTTATCTGATGTGAAAACAATTTTAACATAGTTACCAGGAAAAAGCTCAGACCATCCTTCGCCCACCTCTCCAGACATTTCTGATATTTTGATTCCTTCTCTATTGTAAAATGTAATTTTATCGTACCTAGCTTCTGTACTAAAGGTACTAAAATGAAGCGCCATCTCTGTAGCTTCTGCTGGTGCTTCAACTTCCCAAGTTCCAGTATACAGCTTACCATATGGATGTGGTGAAGAGATCTCTACTGCAAATTGATTACTCCAATTAACTGGGTCATCCAAATCAGGCGGAGCTGTTATATTTGCAAGTGCATTGTATGCATTGACTAAACCATTTGAAGCAACTCTACCTTTTAAAGAAGATAAAGGTTTTGAAGTTGAAATTAAACGATCTTTAATATCTGAAGGTGTTAATAGTGGTTCGCTGGATAATAATAAAGCTGCGATACCTGATACGTGAGGTGTTGCCATTGATGTTCCAGACCATGAATTATATCCTGTTGGTGTAGTTGAAACTATATCCACACCTGGTGCTGCCACATGAACGCTTTTCTTTCCAAATGAAGAAAATGAAGCGAGTAAACCTTTATTGTCAATTGCTGATACTGCAATAACATTTGCAACTTTGTAACTTGCTGGATAAGAAGGTTCTTGATCTAAGTTTAAAGAATCATTTCCTGCTGCTGCTATAAATGCAATATTTTTTGCGCTTGCTTCTTCAATTGCTTGTTTTAAAATTTCTGAAACTCCACCGCCACCCCAAGAATTACTTGTGAGATGAGCTCCCATTTTTGTTGCATATTTAACTGCTTCAACAGCATCATCTAAAGATCCACTTCCTTCTTTAGTTAAAAATTTAAGTGCCATGATTTTTACATTCCAAGCAACTCCTACTAGTCCTTTTCCATCATTACCAGAAGCACCTATAGTTCCAGAAACATGAGAACCGTGGCCATGATCATCTAATGGATCACCATCTTTGTTTGCAAAATCATATCCATAAATATCATCTACAAAGCCATTGTCATCATCATCTACGCCCTTAATTCCATTGGCTTCGTTTTCGTTTTTCCACATATTTGCTTTTAAATCTTCGAGATTATAATCAACACCAGTATCAATTACACCAACGACTATATTTTCAGAACCGGTTTGCAAATCCCAAGCTTGTTCGGCACCGATATCAACACCTTCTACACCTTTTTTGCCTTTTGTGCTTTCTTGACCAACGTTATGTAATCCCCAAAGCTCTTTATATTTTGGGTCGTCAGGGGTTTTATTCAGTCGATAAATATAGTTTGGCTCAACTATTTCTATATCAGGGTTTGCTCTTAACTGATTAATCACATTAGTGACTGATTCTGACATCGCTGTAACACCAGTTCTTTTTAGAACTACAATTGGTGAGTTTGGAATTTTTTTAATAATTTTCCCACTCATTTTGCTCTCTAGAATTGCAAGATTTTTTACTGAAAAATTGTTATCTTTAAACTTTATAACAAACTCTCCAGGTTTAAATTCTGGAACTTTTACTGAAGTTTTCTTTTCTTCTGCAAATAAACTTGATCCAACTAAGAATGAAGTCGATAAGACTCCTAATAGTACTGATTTTGATACTTTATTTTTTAAAGACATGCGCTACCCCTCCTTGGCATGTGATTTAAATCTTCCAAATTTAAAAATTATACTTAAAAGTTTTAATCACAAATATCTTTCAATCAGTGTCAGATATAATGGAATGCATGTTAAATTTATTTTTTTATTTTATAAGAGAATTGGACCTTTTTATCATTACAGACTAGAGCTTGGTGCTCTTAATTAATATTAACTTTATTGTTAATATTAAAAAAATTTATAATTAAATCCGATGAGCGAGATTGGTATTTAAACCATATGATTAAAAAGTTTATTGTTAGTATTAAAAAATAATAGGAAATTTGGACTTTATTTGATTACTAGAATTGAGTAACTAAAAAGTTCAGAATTCTCTGAAAATGAGGGGATTCAGCAAATTGTTGTTGCCCATTTAAATTTATTAAATAACTGTTGTCATAGTCTTGATTTTCTAAATTATTAATTTTGAATCCATAATTTTGTCTGTAGGTCCTCGCCCGGGGAGGATCAGTTAAGGCAAATATCGAATATTGATTTGAACCAAAATGCTCTATAAATATTTCCGCTGATGATTGCAATAGTTCCCGGATGACTATCTGTCCATAAATTCCGCCTGAGTTTATTGCTCGTGAAAATTCAACCTTATTAGTATGTCTTAATTCTAATTTTACTTTTTTCTCAATGTACATTACCCCAAAAACTAAACACTCAATTTGAGCTCATATTTCAGTACATTTTGATAACACTTGATTTAATTTAGATCGGCTGCAATATTTAAGGCAATACTAACGTATATAATAATTGATTGAGAGAAAGGATTATAAGGATTAAACTGTGAAACCTTTTGTAATTATTTTTTTCTTAATTTTTAGCATTGCTTGCGAAACTAAAAAAAAATCTGCAACACCGATTCTTGAAAATGATTATAGTCATCTTCCTATTCTTTTTGAAACAAAATTACCCACCATAATAAATATATCAACATCGGAGGTAAAATCAGTTTCTAATAATTTAAGTGGATTTTTACATGGATTTAATTCGGTAAGTTATGATAAAAATTTATTAAACTATAGTTTGGTTCAAAATTTAAAACCAATATTTTGGAGAATTGGATTAAGTGAGAAGTTAGTTAATAATTACAATCTAGCTAAAAGTTTGAACTCAAGTATAAAAATTAATTTGGTTGTAAGTGATATATTAGTCTTTAAGTATGGTGATTTAAATCAAATCAAACCATGGCTCGATTGGAATCAATTTGAAACTGATATAGAAACAATTTTCAATGATTTAACAGCTTTAAATATTCAAGTGGACTATTGGGATATTTGGAATGAACCCGATTGGACATGGTCAGGAACTTGCGATCAAGCTCTTGAAATGTATCAACGTGCTTCATTAAAACTCAAATCAATTTCAGCAACTGCAAAAGTTGTCGGACCAAGTGTTACAAATTATTATGTGACAGGCCCTTGTACTAAATCCTTTTTAGAAAGCTTTATAGATTATGATATTTCTCATTCTATGCATTATGATGCCATATCTTGGCATGAATTTGAGGATCCTACGAGATTGCCTGATGCAGTTGCAGCAGTTAAATCTTTATATCAATCAAATAATTTAGTTATACCTGAAATTCATATTACAGAATACTCAGGGCCTACCCAGCACCCAGTACCTGCCTATTCTGCGGCTTGGTTTTATTACTTTGAATTAGCTAACGTTAATTGGATATCAAGAGCCTGTTGGAATGATCAATGTCTAAGTGGATTGAATGGTTTATTTCAAAGTGATAATATGATTCCTAATAATATTTTTTGGATTCATCGTTATTACTCTTCGCTTGAATTAAATAGGTTGACTGTGCAAACTTCAAATCCAAAAATCATTGCCATTGCATCAATAGATACTAGTCATAAAAAATTCAAGCTTATTGTGTCACGATTTGAGGGAATAAATTCAGATTTAGATTTTTCAATAAATTTAAACCAAATTGAAAATGGTTCAGCAGTTGTAAAATTACAAAATATTCAAAATACTGGTGTATACAGTCCTATGACTTTAGCTCCTGAAAATAAAATAATAAAGCACTTACCTATAGAAAATAATACATTAACAATTAACTTCTCTGCCTTTAAGGATGGCGATGTCTATTTAGTTGATATTGAAAAAGTTAAGTAGGTGCTTGAAGTGGGTTGACTTTGTTAGATATTTCTTTAACTCACTTCAATTTGACATCATTAACATCGTACTTTTAAGTTTGATATTAATGAAACCAAGTTTATTAATTTTTATATTTTTAATTAGCTGTACTCACACTGATAAATACTCTCCAATTTCAAATCAATTAAATAGCGGAGCATTTAATAATAATGAATGTGTTTATGTTGATCAGTACACAAAGAACTCTAGCTGCAAACAAATTAAGTCCGTACTCGTTTCTAAAAAACATGAAAGAGCATTTGAGAGAACTAAAGTTGTTTGTGTTGGCAAAACTGATTTAAAATACCCTGAAAACTTACGTGGCACTTGCGCTATTGAAGTCTGTCCAGATATTAAAGATACTATCAATTGCACTATTCAAGGTAATAGTTCCATTATTGAATTAGAAAAAGGGTAGCAAAATCCAACTGAAGATGCACTTTAGTAAAGATATTTACCACCTTTTCATTTACCTTATTTGTCTAAATCATTTTATTTTTTAACAATTTGGGAAATAATTTATCCATCTCCCAATTTATTGTTAGCCTCAAATTTAGTTGCTGCTGCCACTGCAAACTCACGATTCATTGTGGTAATATTTATTAAACTAATATCTTTTGGACAAGAAGCTGAACAAGTGCCGGTGTTAGTACAACCTCCAAAACCTTCTTCGTCCATTTGAGCTACCATATTTAACGCTCTGTCATTTCGTTCAATTTGACCTTGTGGAAGAAGGGCAAGATGTGTGATTTTTGCAGAGGTAAATAAACTTGCAGAAGCATTTTTGCAACTTGCCACACATGCCCCACAACCAATGCATGTTGCAGCTTCAAAGGCGTGATCTGCATCTTTTTTTGGTATTGGTAACGAATTACCATCTTGAGGTGAACCCGTGTTTGCAGAAACATATCCACCTGCGGATATAATTCTATCAAAGGCTGATCTATCAACCATTAAATCTTTTATTACTGGAAAAGCAGTTGCTCGCCATGGCTCAAGTACTAATGTGTCTCCATCTTGAAAGTGTCGCATGTGTAACTGGCAAACTGTGGTTGATTTTTGGGGGCCGTGAGCACTTCCGTTAATCATAAAACCACAACTACCGCAAATTCCCTCTCGGCAATCATGATCAAAAGCAACTGGATCTCCTCCATCAGAAATTATTTTTTCATTTAACGCATCCATCATTTCTAAGAATGATGCATCTGAAGAAACGTTTTTCACATTGTAGTCCACAAATGAACCGGATTCCTTTGGACTTTTTTGTCGCCAAACTTTTAAAGTGATATTGATATTTTTTCCGTTACCTGATCCCATTTTATAGTTCTCCAAAAAAATAACTGTTTATTTGTAGCTTCTTGTTGCTAGTTTCACATTTTCGAATTTTAACTCTTCTTTGTGCAAATTTTGCTTTTTATTTTTCCCAGTCCACTCCCAGGCACCCACATAACAAAAATTTTCATCATCACGCTTAGCTTCTCCATCTGGAGTTTGACTTTCTTCTCTAAAGTGTCCACCGCAAGATTCTTTTCTATGTAAGGCATCGGCACACATTAACTCTCCTTGCTCTAAGAAGTCAGCCACTCGGCAAGCTTTTTCAAGTTCAGGATTTACATAATTCGATTCTCCAGGCACTCTTACATTTTGCCAAAACTCTTCTCTTAACTTTGGAATAGCTGCTA
The DNA here is from genome assembly GCA_005793345.1 of Bdellovibrionales bacterium. Classification (GTDB taxonomy): domain Bacteria; phylum Bdellovibrionota; class Bdellovibrionia; order Bdellovibrionales; family Bdellovibrionaceae; genus SXSU01. The sequence goes on along the minus strand of SXSU01000022.1, from coordinate 15,012 downwards.
ATGCTCTTGTGAGACCAGCTTCATTTCTTCCCATTCCACAGTCTTCCCACATAATTCTACCAAGCTCTTTATGAAAGCTCTCAACTGTGCGGCCACCTTTAATGCTCATTAATTTTGAAATTTCATCTTTAACAGATTGAGCAGCATCTTTAAACGCATCATTGTCTGTATTTACTTTTTCCATTTCCGTACTCGCAATATAATTACCAACTGTGTATGGTAATACAAAATATCCATCTGCCAAACCTTGCATTAGTGCCGAGGCACCTAATCGATTTGCACCGTGATCAGAAAAGTTTGCTTCACCTGCTACGAATAATCCTTTTATAGTGCTCATCAAATTATAGTCTACCCATAATCCGCCCATAGTATAATGGGGAGCAGGATAGATTCTCATTGGATCTTTATATGGATTTTCACCAGTTATTTTGTCGTACATTTGAAATAAATTGCCATACTTTGCCGCTATTGCATCTTCTCCAAGTCGACCAATTGAGTCCCTAAAATCTAAATAAACCGCCTTTTTAGTAGAACCAACACCACGACCCTCATCGACTCTATATTTAGCTTGTCTTGACGCCACATCGCGAGGAGCAAGGTTGCCAAAACTTGGGTATATTCTTTCTAGATAATAATCTCTCTCATCATCTGGAATTTGGTTTGGGTGTCTTTCGTCTCCAGCTTTTTTGGGTACCCAAACTCTTCCATCATTTCTCAATGATTCAGACATTAGGGTTAATTTAGATTGGTTTTCTCCTGCCACAGGAATACATGTTGGATGAATTTGTGTAAAACATGGGTTTGCAAAAAAAGCACCCCTCTTATGAGCTTTCCAAGCTGCTGTTACTGCACATGCCATTGCATTTGTTGATAAATAAAATACGTTAGCATAACCACCAGTTGCCATTACTACTGCATCCGCTTCGTGGGATTCAATTTCACCTGTGAGTAAATTTCTACATATAATTCCACGAGCTTTACCATTTACAATTACTAAATCTAACATTTCTCTACGATTTAGTAATTCAACTTGTTTAGCCTCAACTTGTCTCATCATCGCTGAATAAGCGCCAATTAAAAGTTGTTGTCCCGTTTGTCCTCTTGCATAGAACGTTCGAGAAACTTGAGCTCCGCCAAAAGATCTGTTTGCAAGTAGACCAGCATAGTCTCGTGCGAAAGGCACACCCTGAGCTACACATTGATCAATAATATTTACTGAAACTTGAGCTAAACGATAAACGTTTGCTTCACGTGCTCTAAAATCTCCGCCTTTTACTGTATCATAAAATAATCGGTAAATTGAATCTCCATCATTTTGATAATTTTTAGCAGCATTAATTCCGCCTTGAGCTGCCACAGAGTGAGCACGACGAGGACTTTCGTGAACGCAAAACGCTTTTACATTGTAACCCAATTCACCAAGAGATGCGGCCGCACTTGCTCCAGCTAAACCTGTTCCAACAACTATAACTTTGTGTTTTCTTTTGTTGGCAGGGTTTACAAGCTTCATGTGAAATTTATAATCATCCCATTTATTTTCGATAGAACCACTTGGTATTTTGCTATCTAATATTGACATATTTAACTTCCTTATAATTTTTTGATATATCTGCTTAAAATTTAAATCTTATCTATTAAAGAAAAATACATATAACGGTTGTGCAATAAACCCACCCATCACAAGAGTTGCATACAAGTAACCCGCACATTTAATTTTATTTTCATAAGCACGGTGATTTAGTCCAAATGATTGAAAAGCAGATGAAACCCCATGGCTTAAATGTGTCCCAAGTAAAATCATGCAAATCACATAGCCCAAAACATACATTGGCTCCGAAAAAACTTCGACCACTAGTTTAAAAATATCTCTCATGACGACGCCGTCTACAGTCGTTTCATAATATGATCCAAATTTAAAAGTAATTAAATGATAAATGATAAAAAATAAAAGCAAAGGCCCATGAATAATCATTGTTCGAGAGGCTATTGTAGCAGATTTTTCTTTAACAGGTGAAACTGCATATGCCAGTGGTCGCGCGCTTTTATTTTTAATTGAAAGTTTAATTCCCATTACCATGTGTGTTACAAGCGACCAAATTAATATTGCTTCTATCAAATAAACCATTTTGCCGCTTGTGAGCATATGACTATAACTGTTGTATGCATCTGAGCCTACGAACAATAATACATTTCCAAGCATATGGACGAGTACAAATCCAGACCATATTAATCCTGAAATTCCCATCATATATTTCATTCCGATAGTGGAGTTAAAAAAACCAATACTGTGATGTTTACCCATAGTTACCTCAATTAAAAACTGAATTTAAATTTAATATTTTAGAATTTCTATTAGTTATACTCATAGAAATCTTTTGTCTATTTTGTCCATAACTGAAATAAAATTTTAATGCGCATCGAGTTAGTGGTCTTTATTGCTTTTCAAAAATAACAAGCAATATTATTTCTCGTTAATGTTTAAATTTATCCTAATTTCCAACTGAGGAGAATTTTATGAAAATATTTGTTTGCATAAAACAAGTACCAGATACTGAAACAAAAATAAAAATAAGCCCAGATTTAAATTCTATAGATTCCACTTCAATTAAATGGGTAGTTAATCCCTACGATGAGTTTGCAATCGAAGAATCAGTTAAATTAAAAGAAGCAAATCCAGGCTCATCTGTAACTGTATTTACAGTTGGTCCTAAAAAAAGAACAGTTGAAGCACTAAGAACTGCCATTGCAATGGGTGCTGACGAAGGGGTTGTAGTTGATACTCCCGAAAATATAGATTCTTATATAGCTGCTAAAGCACTTGCGGCAGCTATACAAAAAGAGGGAGCTTTCGATTTAATCTTAACAGGTAAAATGGCAATTGATGATGGAGCTCACTCAGTTAGTCAAATGTTAGCTGAGTTTTTAAATGTACCACACGCTACAGTTGTTTCAAAATTAACTGCATCAGCTGGAGAATTCACAATCGAAAGAGATGTTGATGGTGGAGCCAAAGAAGTAATTACCTTAAAGGGGACCCCTGTTATTGCTGCCAATAAAGGTTTAAATATGCCTCGGTACGCAAGCTTACCTGGAATAATGAAGGCGAAAAAAAAGGTTCTAAAGGAGTTAGATTTAGCTGGTTTGGGGCTTGATGTCGCTCATGCAAAAATACAATACACTGCTTATCAATTACCTCCAGAAAAACCCCCGGTTAAAATTTTAACAGGAGATATTTCTTCGCAAATTAAAGAATTAGTAAAACTTCTTAGAGATGAAGCAAAAGCTTTATAAAGGATTATCAAATGAGTAAAATTTTAGTATTTTTAGAGCATTCAAAAGGAAAATTAAAAAGAAGCTCCATCGAATTATTGTCTGCGGCCAAAAATTCTGGGTTTGAGTTTGATGCTGTGGTTTTAGGAACTCAAACTCAAGAAGTTCCTCATGAAGCTGGTACTTATGGCACTAAAGTAGTTTATCTTTTTAAAGACACAAAACTTGATCAATACAATCCTGAACTTTATTTAAATGCATTAGAAAGTGTGACTGCAGAATCCGGCGCTCTATATATTTTGGCTCCAGCTTCATCAACTGGAAAAGATCTCTTTCCAAGGTTATCTGCAAAATTAAATTATGCCTGTGCTAGTGATTGTTCTCAGCTTTCATTTGAATCTGGAAAACCAAATGTTATAAAGTCTCTTTATTCCGGTAAATGCCAGGCAAAGGTGTCTTTTAAAGATGGCGAAAAATGTGTCATCTTAATGAGGGCCAACCAGCTCCCCATAAATCCTTGTGATACATCACTTACATGTTCTGTTAAAGAATTAACTCTTAATTCTAAGGATTTAACCACAATAATAAAAGAAATTGTTAAAAGTACTTCTGAGAAATTAGATCTTACTGAAGCTAATATAATTGTGTCTGGTGGGCGTGGACTAAAAGAAGCTTCAAATTTTAAACTTCTTAATGATTTAGCAGAAACTCTTGGCGCAACTGTGGGTGCTACTCGTGCAGTAGTTGATGCAGGATGGGTTCCTCATGGCATGCAGGTTGGTCAAACGGGTAAAACTGTAGCGCCAACTTTATATATCGCAGTTGGTATCTCTGGAGCTATTCAACATCTTGCTGGTATGAGTGGAAGTAAAGTTATAGTTGCAATTAATAACGATGCAAATGCGCCAATTTTTCAAAAGGCCACCTACGGAATAGTTGGTGATCTATTTGAAGTAATTCCTCAACTAACAGAAGAATTTAAAAAAGCACTTCATCATTAATGTTTGAATTTTTAAATTTTAAACATTTAAAAAATTATTTAAAACAACTTATTGTTCCCTATGTTGCTTGGGTTATTTATAAGTTGTTTTATTTTACCTGGAATATCAAAATTTTTGAACCTCCAGAAATGAAAAATTTATTAATAAACAAAAAACCATTTATCTTAGCTCATTGGCATGGTGATGAGTTGGCATTAATTCATGTTGTGAGCAGATACAAAATTGCAACGATGGTTTCATTGTCTAAAGATGGTGAAATGATGGATAGACTAGTCAAACTACTTGGAGGAATTACCTCAAGGGGCTCCTCTTCAAAGGGTGGGGTATCTGCCTTAAAGGGATTAATTAAATTATTAAAAAATGGAAGAAATACTTCTGTAGCTGTCGATGGCCCAAGAGGGCCTATTTACAAAGTAAAACCTGGAGTTTTTGAAATATCGAAATTGACAAAAGCTCCAATTTTTTGGTGTGGAGTTGTAGTTGATAGACAATTTGTATCAACCAAATCTTGGAATAAAGCAATTTTACCCAAACCCTTTGCGCGAATTTATATTGAATGGAGGGGGCCCTTCCAAGAAATCACCTCTGATACAGATCCAAAATCAAAAATTCTTTCGCAAATACTTGAAGATAACTTAAATGCTGCAAAACATCAGTTGAGTAAAAAATTTGATGTTCATAATGCTCAGTGCTAGCGTTTATAATGAGAATTGAACTTAACCTAAGGAATAACAGCATGAATTCACTTCGAACAGTAAAAAAACTTTTTATACTTTTTATAGTTATAGTTTCTGTGAAACCAATTTTTGCAGCAGACGATAATGATGTTGTTGCCCAAATTGGTAGTAAATCTCTCACTGTCGGTGAATTTAATAAAAGATTTCAGGAGGTAAAAAGTCAGACGTTAAACCCTCCAACTAAACAACAATTTCTTGAAGATCTGGTTCGCTTTTATATTGGATTACAAGAGGCTGAAAAAAAGAAAATTAAAGACGAGGCTGTAGTGCAGGATCGAATTCAACAAGAAATTTACAAAGGTTTACTTGAAAAAGTATTAGGTCCAAAGGTTAACCAAATAAAAGTTAGCGACGAAGAAATGAAAAAATGGTATGCAAAAAATCCAGAATTAAGAACAAGCCATATTTTGACAGAATATAAACCCAATTCTACGCCAGAAGAAATCGAAGCCGCAAAAAAAAGAGCAATTGAAAATTATGAGTCAGTTAAAAAAAGCAATCGGCCATTTGAAGAATTGGTTAGATTGTATTCTGACGATACCATCAGCAAACAAACGGGTGGTGATGTTGGATGGCAAACTAGACTAACTTTAGTCCCTGCATATTATGAGGCTGCATTAAATATGAAAGTAGGAGAAGTAAAAGGATTAATTCAAACTCCTTTTGGATTTCATGTTATTAAGTTAACAGGCAAAAGAAGCTACGAGAACGCAAACAAAAGACAAATCCGTACAGCTGTATTTGACGAAAAACGTCTTCAATTATTTAATGAGTATTTTGATAAAGTTAAAAGAGATTACTCTATCAAGTTAAATACCAAATTAATACAATAAAAAATAATAGAATGAACAAAATTTTTCCTTTAATCTTTTTTTTTATATCACTTATATATTTATTTGGATGCACTGAAAAAAAAGAAAGTATTTCGCAAAAGGTTGTTTTAAGAGTTGATGATCAAACAATGACCTCAGGAGATTTTGCCAAAAAACTCGCTGCGCGACTTTCTAAATATGATGCCTTAATTGCTAAGGAAAGCTCACAAATTTCTCAAACGAAAAAATCTATAGAACGTGAATTTCTTGTTCAAAGCATTATTAAAAAATATGCTGTTGAAAAAAAAATTGCTGTTGAAAAATCTGAAATTGATTTAGAAATTAATAAAATGAGATCATCTTTTCCAGACGACTATTTATTTCGTCAGGAATTGTCAAAACAAGGTGTTTCTTTATTTCAGCTACAAAATGATGTTGCTTTAAAAATCCTTGAAGGAAAAGTTTTTAAAGAGCTTTCAGTTAATATCAAACCACCTGCAGAAAGTGAATTAATAAAATATTATAATGATCACCTTGATCGCTATTCTTTCAAGGAAAAAATTAATTTAAAACAGATTGTATTATCATCAGAGGCTGCTGCAGATAAAATTCAAACTGCATTAAAAGATAGGAAGTCGTCTTTTGAAACGTTGGCGCAAACTTTTTCAATTGGACCTGAAGGAAAAGATAATGGAGGAGCGCTTGGTTGGATTGAAAAAGGAACTTTAGAAGTTTTTGATAAAGCTTTTTCATTACCTTTAAATACTCCAAGTCAAACTTTTGAAAGTCCATACGGTTTTCATATTTTTTTAGTTACAGCTAAAGTTTCTGCTGGTCAAAAACCTTACATTGAAGTTAAAAGTCAGATTATTAGACAATTTTTAGAAAAATCAGAACAAGCCATTTATAATCAATGGCTTTCTGAGCAAATAAAGAAATTAAACTATTTCAAAGATACAAAATTAATTGATTCATTAAATGTAGAAACAAGGGAATCCGAATGAAAAACTTAATTTCTAAAAATTATACCTTCTCACAATTTTTAGCTCTTATATTTATATCGCAAGTTTGTTTTGCTGAGTTAATTGAAAAAACTGTTGCTATAATTAATAATGATGCAATTTTAAAAACAGATCTTGAAAAACTCTCAATCAGGGTTTCAAAAGAAGCAATGGTTGATGATTTATTAATGTTTGATAAAACGTCAGAGCAATTAAAAAAAGATGCGAATGTACAAATGGATTTTTTAATTGATGAAAAAATTTTAGATTCAGAGATTAAACGTCAAAATCTAACAGTTACATCTGAGCGGGTAGATCAAGAAATAAGAGAAATTGCTAAAAAAAATAAAATTTCGAAAGAAGAATTAATACAGGCCGTAGGGCAACAAGGTATTACAGAATCAGATTATCAAAATTTTATAAAAACTAGAATAGAGCGACAATCACTTATTGAGCAAGAAATCACATCAAAAATTAAAATTACAGATGAAGATGTTATTTCTTTTTACTTAAGTGAATTTGGTAAGGGCCTAAGCCAAGCTTTTGAGTACGGTATTGCTCATATTCTAATTAGAAAAGATAGTTTACCAGAAGCAGAAGCGGCTCTAGCTGAGCTTAAAAAGGGTGAAAAATTTGAGACTATAGTTAAAAAATATAGCGAAGACCAATCTTCCAATGATGGTGTGTTGGGCGCATTTAAATCAGGAGAGTTTTCAAAAGAATTTGAAGATGCCGTGCGATCAATTCAAGTAGGTGATTTTACTTCTATAATAAGATCTAAAAATGGTTTTCATATCTTAAAATTGACTTCTAAAAAAGCTGTTCTTGATCCCAACTTTGAATCTAAAAAAGAACAGCTTAAGGCCCAACTTTTTGATAAGATCTTTAAAAAACAATTAAAAAATTGGATTGATCAGAAAAAAGATGAGTCATTTATTAAATTCAACTAACCCTTTTCCAAAAACAAAAATAATTGCCATTACTACAGGTGATAGTGATGGAATAGGATTTGAAGTAACATTAAAGGCATTGATAAAAGTTATACCGAAATCAAAAAATACAATTTTTTTAGTTTCAAGATCATTAAGCTTTTATCCTGGTCCAAATTCAAAACTTTATTTAAAATTAAAACCAAAAATATGTATTAAAAAATTTTCATGTTTTAATAATGCTATTAAGGAACTAAACAAGTTAGACCCAATTTTTAAAAAGATTAAAATAGTTGAAGTAGTAAGTGATATAAATCCTGCTTTGTTTGTTGAAGAAGCAGCAGTGCTTTGTATGAAAAAACAAATCCATTCCCTCGTCACTGGCCCATTATCTAAAACAACTATTTATAGCTCTGGCTTAAAAGATATGGGACATACAGGAATTCTAAAAAGAATATCCAAAGTTAAAACTGATTTGTTCATGTGTTTTATGGGAAATAAATTTAATGTAGTATCTTTAACAGGTCATACCCCTATTAATAAGATTGAGAGTTGTATTAGTAAAAACAATTTTAATTCTTTAATTAAATCTGTTTTGAATTTAAAAATTAAACTCAGCACTCTTAATAAAAATAAAGTTAAAAACCACAAAATTGCAATCGTAGGCCTGAACCCTCACGCCAGTGAGGGTGGTTTAATAGGTAATTTTGACAATACTAAACTTTCAAAATGGATGCTAAATCATGAAAACTTAATAGGTCCATTAGTGCCAGATGTTGCTTTTCAAAAAAATAATTGGACTCAATATTTTATTTATATTTGTATGTATCATGATCAAGCCCTGATTCCATTTAAAATGATTCATGGCCAACAATCAGGATATCATTTAACACTTGGTTTACCCTTTGTAAGAACTAGCGTTGATCACGGCACCGCAAAAGATATTTACAAAAAAAATATTGCCGATCCATCTTCAATGCTAGAAGCTATCAAAGCCGCGATGATATTGAGTAATTCTTAAGACTGGAGTCAAATTATGAGTTATGACAGTGTAATTTTTAGAGAATACGATATAAGAGGTATTTTTGAACAACAGTTTGATTTGGATTTTGCATATAATCTTGGGAAAGCGTATGCCACTTATCACAATAAAAAATTAAATATTAATACTCCAACTGTTACAGTTGGATATGATGCCCGACTTTCTAGTCCAGATATTTTTAAGTCGATAACCAAAGGGTTAAATGATAGTGGTTTTAACGTCCTTGATTTAGGTTTAGTTACGACACCAATAAGTTACTATTCAACTTTTACAATTGAAAATGTATCCGGTTCAATAATGATAACGGGAAGTCATAATCCTCCCGACTATAATGGTTTTAAAATCTGTTTAGGCAAATCAACAATATTTGGATCAGAAATTCAAGAGCTCTTAAAAATTATAAAAGCAAATGATTATCTTAAGCCTACACAATTTGGCAAAACTATGAAACATGATATTTTTCCTCACTACGTCGAACGTTATAAAAGAGAATTTGCTAATATAAATAAAAATATAAATGTTGTATTAGATTGTGGAAACGGAGCCGCAGGTTGCATTATAAAAAAACTATTTACTGCAATTGGTTTAAATCCCATTATTTTATTTGAGCAACCAGATGGAAAGTTTCCAAACCATCATCCTGACCCTACTGTTGAGAAAAATCTTACTCACTTAAAAGATTCGGTAAAACAAAATAAATCTGTAGTAGGAATTGGTTTCGATGGAGATGCAGATCGAATTGGGATCATCGATCATAACGGAAAAATGATTTTCGGTGATGAGTTAATGACAATAATAGCCCGTGATATAATTAAAACCACTCCCCAAGCAAAAATAATTGGTGATGTTAAATGTTCTGATCGAATGTACAATGATATTGACCAAAGAGGTGGAAATTCAATCCTATGGAAAACAGGACATAGCTTAATTAAAGAAAAAATTAAAGTTGAGAAAGCTCCCTTCGGCGGTGAGATGAGTGGTCACATTTTTTTTGCAGATCGCAACTATGGGTATGATGACGCAATCTATGCAGCACTTAGATTGATTGAAATCATCTCAAAAACTAACAAAACTATTCCAGAATTACTTGAGGGTTTACCTCCTTCTTTTAGCACTCCGGAATTAAGAATTGATACTACAGAAGAAAAAAAAGTGATTATAGTTCAAAAATTAATTGAAAAATTTAAAGAAAATAAAGACCCAAATATTAGTGTTAATATGTTGGATGGGATTAGGGTTTCTTACAAGGATGGCTGGGCTTTAGCCAGAGCTTCTAATACTCAACCAGTATTAGTCCTAAGATTTGAAGCTCAAAGTGAGGCTAGACTCATAGAAATACAAAATGAGTTTGATTTAATTGTTAAGAAATTCATTTAAGAATATTCTTTATACTTTGCTTACAACCGTAAGTTTTAAATTTTTAATTAAATTTAAAATTAAAAAGCCCAGTCTAAATAGTTAGCTGGGCTTTTTTTTTAAAATTAAGGAATGATTGTTTAAGATTAACCAATAGTTTTTTGTAAGAAAAGAGCAATTAAGAATGCTAAGATTACTAACGCTTCGATAAGAGCAAGAGCAACGATCATTGGCGTAAAGATTTTGTCTTGAGCTGAAGGATTTCTAGCAATACCTTCAAGAGCTGCGGCAGCTGTTTTAGATTGAGCTAAAGCTCCACCAAATGCAGCAATACCAATTGCAAGACCAGCACCTAAAGCAATTAAACCAGAATCAGGGTTAGCAGTATGAGCTTGAGCAGCTTCTTGTGCAAACGCAGATACAGAAGCTAAAGACGCAAGAAATGCGATAGCAAATTTATTAATATTTTTTTTCATTAGAGTTCTCCTTGTGTTTTGTTTTTAAATTTCTATATATTTTCAATTACTTGTTATTGTTTATTGGTGTCAATTGTTTAGTGTTCATGAGCAGTTGCAAGTGACACATAAACCATTGAAAGTAGGGTGAATACAAATGCTTGAATAAAGCATACAAAAATACCTAATAAATAAAATGGTATGGGTATTCCAATTGGAACTAAATCTAGAAATACACCCAATACCGTATGGTCACCCATCATAACATTTGCAAGTCGCATCGATAGGCTAAACGGTCGAATAAAATTTGAAACAAGCTCAATTGGTAACATAATAAAAGCAAGGGGAAGAAAAGGTCCTAGAAAATGTTTTAGATAGTGAATACCATTTTCTTTTAGTCCATAAAAATTATAACAAATAAAAGAAAAACAACCCATTGCAAATGTTAAATTAATATTTTCTGTAGCGGGCGCCACGCCAGGAATAACACCCATTAAATTATTCATTAAAATAAATGTAAACAGTGTTGCGAAGAACGGTACATACTTTCGACCACCATGACCTATAATCATATCGGCCAAACCAGCTATAAATTCAGTAATTAACTCTACAACTCCGCGAATTGAGAATTTTGCGGCAGGCATTATAGACTCATCTCCCTTGCCTAAGCTAGTTTTAGCTATAAAGCCAGCGAGAATTAACCCACCAGAAATTATACCGACAGTTGCAACGTGAGCAAGTTCATGACCCACACCTGGAATTAAGCTAGTCCATGTAAATGACATTCTAAACCTTTTTGCTATCTTGTTTCGAGATGAGTTTTTCACCTCGTATTATAAAAGTAAAACTTTGTATGTCTCATTTCATAATAAATATTTATTCGCTGACGAACTTCATACAATGTCATAAAGGTGTGGGCAATTATTTTTTTTATTGATTTTTTTTTGTGCTGCGACTTTTTAACGCGGTTAATGGTTTTACTCAGGTGAATTCATTTTTTTGACCATAAAGACCACATGAATAAACCAACCACCTAGTGCTAATAAAGGAAATATTGAAGTAAAAACTACTTTAGTTTCAAACTTTTGGTCTAAATATTCTCCTATCCATACCGAGCATAAAATTAATCCAACAGCTTCCATCCCTACTCCCAAAAAAGCGATAAGTTTGTTTGTTTTATTCATTTTTTTATCCTTTTCTTTGGTTTGTTGTTTTGTCGCTCTTTAAGCTTGCTGATCTTGTAATCAATAAATTCCTTTGCGTGATAATATTTTTTAAATGGCTCTAATATAGATATAGCTTTCATAAAATCTTCCTGGACCTCGTAACAAAGGGATAAATTAAGAGGTATATTTTCTTTTGCTGACCTTGTAGGAAACTGTGTTATAAGTTGTTCGTATAGTTTTGAAGCAAAAAGATGATCCTTTCTTCCCATTTTTATATTAGCTTGAAGCAATAAAATATCATAAAGTTTATCCTTAGGAATATTTGTAATTTCCATTAAAGATTGAGATTCAATCCAAGATTGCTCAAAATTACCCATATGATAGTATGCCCTAGCTATAGAAAGTCGTGTTTCAATTTTTTCATCATTTGTTATGGATAATAATAATAATTTGCTAAACTCAACAACAGCCTTTTCGTATTCTGCTAAATTATCAAAATATATAGTTGCAAGTTGCTTTTGAGATTTGATTCTTTCTTCTTCATCCCTTGAATAAAGAATTAAAAATTTTAGTTTTGAAATAGCCTTTTCATAATCTTTAATTTCAAATAAATATATTTTTACCAATTCTCTCGCTGCCTTTATTGATAAGGAATTTTCTTTTTCTCTTAAAATAATATTTTCAAATAGAGAAACTGCTGTTCTGTACTCCTTATTTAGACTAGCTTGTTGAGCTTTATAAAAAGTAAGCCTTTGCGAGTTATTGCACCCTGATAAAAATATAGTGAGCAATGGTAAAATTATAAACGGTTGATTAAAATGTCGATGTTTAAATAAATTTTTGAATTTTAATCTAGTAATTATTTTTTTTTCAAAATAATTACTAGATTTATAGTTTAGAGTAAAAGCTCTGTTAGTGAATATTTTCTCCATTACTATCAGAATCATTAATCTCATTTTTTTCAATTGTTGAAGCTGTTGTTGATGCAATATCATTTTCATTTTGTATTGAAGATCCTTCTTCATCCATTAAGATAGCAACCCCAGTTACTTTCTCATCGTCTTTGTTGATATTAATTAATTTTACACCCTCTGTATTTCTTCCAATAACAGAAATAGCGCCACAACGTGTTCTTATTGTTTGACCTTTATCTGTTGTTATAATGACTTCATGCTTTTCTGTAACAATTGAAGCGCTTACTACATTTCCAACTTTTTCAGAAGTTTTATATGTTATAACTCCAACACCACCACGCGATTGTACTCTGTATTCATCAAATTGAGTTCGCTTTCCATATCCATTTTCAGTGACTAACAATAATGTTTCATTAAGATCTTTTTTAACGACATCCATACAAACAACATAATCGTCTTTTCCTAACGTAATTGCTTTAACACCACGAGCAGAACGGCCCATTGATCTTACGTCGCCTTCATCAAACCGGATAGACATTCCATCTTTAGTTGCAATAAATATATCACTTTTTCCATCACTCAATTTTGCTTCAATTACACTGTCTTCTAAATCAGTTGTAAGAGCAATAATTCCAGCTTGTCTTGGATTTGAAAACGCATCTAGAGAAGTTTTTTTAATTACGCCATATTTTGTTAACATTACTACATAGTTATTTTCATTAAATGCTTCAACAGGCAGAACTGCTTTTACTTTTTCGTTTTGACTTAAGTTAACAACATTATTAATTGATTTTCCTTTTGAAGTTCTATTTCCAAAAGGGAGCCTGTGAACTTTGACCCAATATAATTTTCCTTTATCTGTGAAAATTAAAAGAGTTGTTTTAGTCGAAGCTGTAAAAATATTTACAACATAATCTTCTTCCTTAGTTTCGCTTCCGCGAGTGCCTTTGCCGCCGCGTTTTTGTACTCTATATTCATCAATTGGAATTCGTTTTATGTAACCAGTATTTGTATAAGTTACCACCATCATTTCTTCAGAAATAAGATCTTCATCTTCAATATCTTCTACGCTGCCTGTAATTTGTGTTCTACGTTTATCTGCGTATTTCTTTTTAATTTCTTCAAGTTCAGTTTTAATTATTTTATAAATTTCATTAACATCTGCTAGTACAAATTTAAGCCATTCTACCTGCTTCATTAGTTCTGCTAATTCATTTATAATTTTATCTCGTTCTAAACCAGTTAATCTTTGTAAACGCATTTCTAGAATTGCTTGTGCTTGTCTTTCCGAAAATTCAAATTTTTCAATCAACGAGGATTTTGCTACGCTCGTTTCATTTGCTGCCCGAATTGTTTTAATAACTTCGTCAATATGATCAAGCGCTTTTTTTAGACCCTCTAAAATATGTGCTTTTTCTTTAGCTTTTTTTAAATCAAATACACATCGTTTTGTTACAACTTCACGACGATGATCAATAAAAGCTTGTAGCATGGATTTTATATCAAATAATACCGGTTGGTTTCTTGCATCTAGTGCAAGCATTGTAATTCCATAACTGACTTGTAGTTGCGTGTATTTATAAAGTCGATTTAAAATTACGCTGCCTAATTCATTTCTTTTGAGAGTAATTACAATTCGCATCCCCTCTCGAGATGATTCATCACGAATATCGGCTATCCCTTCAACTTTTTTTTCGTTTACTAAGTCTGCGATGCTCTCAATGAGTTTTGCTTTATTTACTTGGTAAGGAATTTCAGTAATTATTATTTCTTCTCGATCTTTTTGTGGAACTATATCTGCAACAGCTTTTAAGGTAATAATCCCTTTTCCTTTTTTATAAGCCTGAAGGATACCTTCTCTTCCTGCAATAACCCCGGCTGATGGGAAATCCGGTCCAGGTATTTTTGCAATTACATCATCGATTGTACAATCAGGATTATCAATAAGCTCAATACATCCATTAATAACTTCGCCTAAATTATGTGGAGGAATATTTGTTGCCATCCCAACAGCAATTCCAGCACTTCCATTTACTAAAAGATTTGGAAATTTGGCAGGTAATATCATTGGAATTTCTAATGAGTCGTCGTAGTTTGGACCAAACGGAACTGTCTCTTTATCAATATCCGTTAACAAATCTTCAGCTAATTCTGTCATTCGAACTTCGGTATATCGAGGCGCTGCAGCGCTATCCCCATCAATTGAACCAAAGTTACCTTGGCCATCGATTAATGGATATCTCAATGAAAAATCCTGTGCCATCCTTACCATAGTATCGTAAACAGCCGCGTCTCCATGAGGATGATATTTACCTATTACATCCCCGAC
>SXSU01000021.1 GCA_005793345.1 Bdellovibrionales bacterium | reverse complement strand
TGGAGCGGGAGACGGGTCTCGAACCCGCAACCCTCAGCTTGGAAGGCTGATACTCTAGCCAATTGAGCTACTCCCGCCAACGTTACCCATGAGATTGGTGGAGAGGGTAGGATTCGAACCTACGTAAGCGTGAAGCTAACGGATTTACAGTCCGTCCCCTTTAGCCACTCGGGCACCTCTCCGAAACACCCATGTAGTTTTAAATGGAGCTGGCTATGGGACTTGAACCCGCAACCTGCTGATTACAAATCAGCTGCTCTACCGATTGAGCTAAGCCAGCACATTTTATTTTACTGTTCTAACGATAATAATAGTCATTATTAAGACAACAAATTTTTACCTTAGAATACGTGTTCTATGGATAAATTTTGTGTGAGTCAAAGATTTAATTTATTTTTTTAATTTTTTGTATAGTGTTGTCGAAAACTTTCACTCAAACAAATTGCGACTGAGACAGAAACATTATAGCTTGCTGCATTATCTTTTTGTGGAATTTTTAATAGCGTATCGCATAAATTTTCAGTAGTAGTTCTCATCCCTTTGTCTTCTGCGCCAAAAAAAATAACTTTCTTATCTGGAAAAACAGTTTGGTACAATTCATCTTTTGCATCTGTAGATAAACCATAGACCCAAAATCCCTTTTCCTTCAACTGTGATATAATCTGAGAAAATCCCCCAACTTTATAAACAGGAACATACTCAGCTCCTCCACATGCAACTTTATTTACTGTAGAAACTAAACCCACTGCTCTATCTTCTGGGATAATAATTGCAGAAACCCCCATTAACCATGAAGTTCTCAATATAGCACCTAAATTATGGGGATCCTCAACTCCATCTAAAGCTATAATTGTAACACTTTTTTGACTTAAAATTTTTTGGAGATTAAATTCTGGGGATTCATTAGAGATTACTACCACACCCTGATTTGAATTTCCAAATTGATTTAATTTTTCAACCCCTACTTCATCGATTTTAACACCATTTGCTTCTGCTAATTTCTGAATCTCTAAAAGTTCAGAACTTCGACTCCAATCAGTTCTTAAATACATTTTTACCACTGATTTCTTTCGCACTTTAAATAATTCTTTCACTGAATGAATTCCCATTACAATCCTTGAGGATTTATTTTCTAACTCATTCAGTGTTTTGGACTTAATATTAGCTTCCTTAAGATTTGCTGATCCTTTAACTCCACCAGAAAACGAATGTCTTTTTTTATTACTTTTAGAATTAAATTTATTGAACTTTGAAGATTTACTTACTGATTTAGACATAGTCGCTCCAATTTTGTTTCTGAATTTTATTAACATAAGAAATTGCTAATGCAATTTAATTTATTCAAAAATTATTATGTCATTTGATTAAAAATCAAACCAAACTAAGAAATCTTCAGTTGTTAATTTAAATAATTACTATTTTTTTTAATTTGGATTACATCGATTCCATTGATTTTTAAAAAAGATAGTTCGATCAAGCAACTCACCATCTTCATCATAAAAATTAATAAAGTATAAAGGGTCTTCTAAATTAATATCTAAAACATATATTTTTAAAAAATCCACTTGAGTGATACCCAATACATGCGCCACATCTATTGCCATAGAGTACTGCCCAAGTATTTCTTTTGTTATAGTTTTAGTAAAAACAAAAGGGAACAACTTCTCCATTTCATCTTGCTTAAATTTTACTTTTGCGTATTTTTGCTTTCCTCGTTTAAATATTTTTGCTTTAACATTAAATTTTTCTTCCTTAGCTAAAAAATCAGCATCGCAAGTATTAATAATTTTTTCAATATTTCCAAAATTGAATTTTGGGGGTTTGATATTAATTTTTCCATCTTTAAAAGCAAAAGGAAGGTTAAACTCTTCCTCTGTAGGTTCAAAAATTTTAGGAAAATTAAAATTTTTAGAATATACTTGTGGATGACTAAATATAATTCCAAAAATTGTTAGAAGTAAAATATATCTTTTTTTTCCTTTTGATAAAATTTGCACATCACACCTCGTTTTTTTTATTCAATTCATAACTAGTCTTTCGGACAGCCAATTGTTTTGCTTTAATTTTTTTCTTACTGTTTAATTTATATTCATTATTTTTAATTTTTCTTATCAATATGAGTTCGGATTTAAATTCTATACTTAGAGTAGGCAGTATTTTAAAGTTGAAGGAATTTCTTGTTCAATAGAACTTATTGTCCGTACCGAAATATTTTGTGCAGAGCTACGCAGAGATTTTTGAAGTTAGCAAGGCGGGAGGACGCAGAACTAGCCAGAGGCGCTAATTCAAGGACGACTAACGAAGCTAACTTCAAAAAGATCAAGTCAGATATGCACAAAATATTTCGGTACGGACTATAAGTTCATTCAATTTAATTAGTCTCAGTTAAATTTTAAGCAACACATCGGGAATTATATAAATTTTCTGCAAAATATATTATAGCTACCAGAAGGGTATTTTACTGAATTAAAATAATTACTAATTTTAAATCGAATCGCACTATTGAAACATAAATTAGTAGCAGTGATACCTCAAAAAAGTGTACTAAAAAATAAGGATATCAAATAATATAAAATCAAGATTACTTATTAACCAGACAATGAAAATTAACAGCAATTCAAATTGGAGATTTTTTTGATTTTAAATATGAAAAAAATATTATCACTTACACTACTCTACCTTTTTATTTCTTTATTTTGTTCGATTGGGAATACTGTAGATCTTTGCAAACAATTTACAGAAAAATCCTATAAATCTAAAATGTATTTGAAAGAAAAAAAATTTATCGATGATTCGTTATTAAAATTTGCTAACTCCAAGGAAATAGCAACTTTAGCAGACTCTCTATTAACAGAATTTATTAATGCTAAAAGCCCCACCCTTTTTAGTTGGTTGAAAACTCGTAATTTTGAAAATGAAAAAGAAGAGATTATAGCGACACAATGGAGACTTTATTTTGCAAAGAATTTTATTCTCGCAGATTACCCAACAAAAGATAATACGATTAACCAACTAATAATTAATCTTAATGAAGATATTGCAAAATTTATTTTTAATAAATCATATAAAACAAAGTTAGAAAAAGTATTTAGTAAAATTCAAGAATTAAGTATAAAAAAAATTAATTCATATCCTATAGAAATCAAAATTAAAACAATATTATCTAAAAAAATTACAAAGATTAAACTGCACTGGCTTGTTAAATTTGAGGATTCAAACTTTAGAAATCACCCACTTGAGTTTTTAGATTGGGGTTTTGCTTATGACCCTACACATAATTCTATTAATATTGGAGTACACGCTTTAAATTATCCGTTTAATGTAAATCTTGACAGTATATTGGCTCATGAAATTGGTCATGCATTTGACTCTTGTCGATGGACTCAAGAGAACCCTAAGATCGAATGGCCATTTAAGAAAGTGGGTAATTGCTTACGCTCAGAAGCTAGTATAAACGCAAAACTACGTGATGATAATTTACTTGAACAGGAATTTAAAAAAGGAAAAATTTCAGATGAAGTTTATTCTTTTCTAAAGAATAATTTAACTTGCAATAAATCTAATTATCCTCCAATTGGTACACAAAGCGATCAGCTTCCGGAAACTTTTGCAGATTGGTTTTCAGCTGAGGTTATGAGTGAGATTAAAAAAGTAAGCGAAAATGTTCGATATGATTTATGCGAGAATAATCATATTAACCCTGGCTCATCGTATATTTCTAATAGCGAAAGATTATTTGGAATTTATTATTCAAATCCAATACTCAAATCAAAGTTAGGAAATAAAATTCTAAATACCAAAATTTATTGTGACATTAATTAATAATTCTAACTTTTTGTATATTAATAATTTTAATAAAGCTTGTTTGATCCTGAAAATTAAACGACACAATCGTGCAAGTGATCAGATTTAATCATTAGCAGTAATTTAAAAAATCCAAAAACAAATCCCTGCAATAAAAGTAGGTAGTAATGCGTTTATAAATAATTGAAGTGGACTAATACCTTCTTTACCCATTGACGAATTTAAAATCCCATATCCAGCTGGATTTGGAGCATTGGCAATGACAGTCAAACCTCCTCCAACAACACTTCCTGCAACTAAATAGTATTTTGCAGCATCCGATAAATTTGGTACTTGGGAACCTAGATAAGTTAGAGCTGCATTATCTGTAATTGCCGTTAATGAAATGCAACCTAAAAATAATGAAAAGTTATTTAGACTTAAAATTAATGGTTCTAACCACCACCTTTGAGGACCACCTAAAACAACCAATCCACCTAAGAAAAAACCAACAAGTAATCCTTCTTTAATTTTAACTTCTGTTTGATATTCGTCTGTAACCTTAACAAGTCCCAAAAAGAATAGAAAAATTCCAACAAATGCTACCACATGATGCGCAGTTAATATTATTAAAATAAGAAAACTTAAATGGATTAAAGATACCCATATCGGTAATTTTTTTTTCAATATTTTTTTTTGCTCATCCAATTTTGAAATATTAAGTTTGCATAATTCATTTCTAAAACGATACGTTACTAGGCTTGTAGAAATATAAATTGCTAAAATAGCTTTCCAACCAAATTGAGTTAACATGAAGGGCATGTCCCACCCCCACTTACCAGCAACCATTAACACTGGAGGTGCTGCAAATGGCGTTAAGGTACCCCCAATTGAAATATTCACAAATAATAAACCTAGAGTCGCATATTTAAATTTTAGTGAAGTATTGTTATTATAAAATTTATCTAATAAAATTAATGCCGTTAAAGTCATGGCAGCTGGTTCTGTGATAAAACTTCCTAATAATGGTCCTACTGTTAAACAAACAAAATAAAAAGCTAAATTTTTGTTTAAAGGTAAAAATTTAGAGCATAATTCAATAAAAATATTTGCCATTTGAATAATTGGATTTGAAGAACATACAGTCATAATCACAAATACAAAAATCGATTCTGTAAAGTTTAAACTATTTAAATAATTAATTCCAACATCGAATCCAGAAATAAACCCAATACAAATATAAAATATTAAGGCCCAAATTCCAAACACTACTTCAACTTCTCCGAGCAAGTGAAACAAATTCTCACCCACAGAACCCTCTTCAAAGCGTAGAGCCAAATGTTGAAATCTTTTAACTGAAAAAGTATGTATAAGCGCAAAAGCAAAACAAAGTGTTGAAGCTATTTCTACATAATGATTAAATATCATATTTAAACCTCAGATATATAATGTGTAAATCTTATTTTCATCATCAACAGTTAATTTACTGATAAAATATTTAGAAATTATTCTTACAATATTTTTTTCTATTCCAATTGTAATCTCTGAAATTTAAAATGCATATAGAAAATCTCTAACAAATCATTTTGGCACAAAGATCTTTACTTGGATAGGATGTATCCTTATTAAAATGACAAAGAATCGTATTTGAAACTTCTTTAACTCCCCTACACTCGTAGTATCCATTTTGGGGATAATTTGCAGACAGGCGCATTTTTCGGGCAACTGGCTCCGCACTTCTTACCCAAGCTAGTGTGTCCGTCGAAACTTCTATCTTTTCAAGATTTACAACAGGATTTGTACTTTTAGAAATTGGTGTCGTTATACAACCGCTCAATAAAATCAAAATGGAAATTAAATAAAATTGATTTTTCACCATATGTGTATTTTATGTTAGCAACCCTTAATCTTCAATTAACAAACTTTGCGAGCTAGTCATTAGGCTAAGTTTTCAATTTTTCACACAGCTCTCTCCAGTTTTTTACGGAATCAATGAGGTTGAATTGTTTTTTTATTAAATTAGCAAGTAAGATAGAAAATAATTAAATTGGATTCTCAAACAAGAATTGTTACTTCCAATATTCCTATGATCAATTATTGTTCGAAGTTTTGATAAGGCACTTATTCAAAGCTTGATACCTGTTTCTTAATTTGCAGAAATTAAATTTGAAAATGTTAAAAATATTTAATTAGAAAAGACTGCAAATCAATGCAACCTTTTCTAATCTAAGAAATTCGAATTTGTTAAATCGTTTTTCAACTTAATACAAATCAGCTAGTAAGCTTTGTTCAAGTGATTTCGTTACATTCCGAATATGTCTCTAATTATTTCGAATTTACTCAATTTTTTCAAATTGGACACAGTAGGGATACACGTTTTTGGTCCCCTCCATAATTCCAATACTAACAAAGACCTGACCAAATGAATCAGAATTATTTGTATAACCAATAAAGTGATTTTCAAAACGTTTATCCGTAGGTATTCCTTGATGATTCCAATTTACTGATCCCCCATCATTTTCTACCCAGGCATCTTGAATTAATGGTAATTCAATTTGTTTGGCTGTATGCTCAGTGAGATACTCAGTGTACTTGGCTATTCAATTTGCGACAAAATATTTTCCTAGATCATGAAATATATATACGTTTACCGATTTGCCAGAAAAATTTGTTGAGAATTTAGATTTTGTCATCACTCTTTGTGCGGAGGAGGTATGTCCCTGTATTCATAACCAGAGTAAAACGTTTACATTGGCCCATACCGGTCCTGCCAGAGCTCCTTGATTCTTGCTGAAATTAACATTACAAAAGGCGTTCAATGCCATTCGTGAGAAACTGGTTCAATTTGGTGAAGTTGAATTGATTTAATTTAATCTCCTAATAATTGTTTAATTTTGATAATTATATTATCAATAACCAAGGGCTTGTCGTAAAATCCGGCAAACGATTTATCAGTTCTCAGCTTTTCAAGTTCATTACTCCCAGCATAGCCCGACATAAATATTACCGGAATCGGAGGAGAAATCTGTTTTATCATTCTCTTGAATAATTCAATGCCATCACAATCGGGCATTCGAATGTCAGTCAACACAATGTGTGGTCTAAAATTAGGTATTATTTCTAGAGCTTCAATTCCATTACATGCCGACTTAACTTCGAATCCTTCTAATTCGAAATTTTCTATTAATATCTCCCTTAAGTAGGGTTCATCATCAACTACCAAAATTTTTTTTATACCCATCTCAGGACGCCCATTTCTTTTCAATATAATCAATTGGTAAGCAAATAGAAAATTCTGTTTTATTGAGGCTAGAGTTAAAAGTTAATTCGCCCCCATGACTTTCAATGATGCCTTTGGAAATGCTCAAGCCTAAGCCATTTCCGCTGCCCACTGGTTTAGTTGTAAAAAATGGTTCCATAATTCTGTCTTTAATTTCATCTGGAATCTTTCCAGTATTGGATACTCTAATGAATATAAAGTCACCTTTCTTCTCCAAATCAACCGCAATTTTTTTTAATTCTAATTTCTCAACTGATTCAATTGAATTATTTAACAATTTAATAAGGGCTTGGGAAATTTCAGTTGGATTACATCTTATATAAATATTTTCAATACTACTATTCAAAGTGAATTGGACCCCTAATTCGATCATACGGCTATTGTAATCTTTAAGGGTTTCGTTGATAACTGAGTCAATTGCGACAGATTTTCTGTCTGAATTTCGACTATCCTGAGAGATGATTCTTAAATCGGAGGTTATTTTAGAAATACGATCCAAAGTTTCATTTATTCTTCTTGCAGACTTCTCGATGATCTCTGAATTCATTTTTCCAGTTTTTGAGAGTTTCATCAAAAGATCCATTTGAAGACGAATGATCGCCAAGGGGTTGTTAATCTCATGTGCTAAAGCTCCAGCAATTCTACCAATTGAAGCCAATCGAGTTTTATCGAGTAATTGAATTTCAAGTTTCATATTCTTTTCAACTTCTAAATCTACTTTTATCTGATATTGATTCACTAACTTAATAGTAAAGATTGCGACTATCATAGAAATTACAGTTGCAATTAAGAAAGAATCAAGACGGAAGGACTCATGAATTAAGTAACCAATAGTCACTGATAGAAACTGTGATAAAATTATAGAGAAACAAACACCTAAAATTGGGTACTTCAGAATAATGTTAATTGATTTTTTAAAAGGTTTCGGCATAACTTTAAGATTAGTTACTCAGCAATCGGTGAGCAAATATATTATTGGCCAAATGACTAAAGTCCAGAATAGAAGACACCTTTATTTGGCTTTTGGAAGATTGCACGAAACGGGTGCCACCAAATTGCAAAAGTGGGAGTAACCCGATTTCACATTTTGGAGCCACCTAGTTTCATAAATGGGATCCACTCACATTCACTTACTAACATATCTAGTTGGTTTAAAAAGTTCATAGATTTATTCAAAAAGTATCTCAACCAAATATTTTTTTTACTCTTTCCGCATCTTTAATTGATTGTGTAACGTGAGATGTAAATGCAGTCTCGTGAGGTTCTATATTCGCATATTTATCAATTGCCTTAATTCTCCAAGAGGAAGGAATTTCTTTGTACACAACAAGATTTGATTTATATTAATACTTTGGCGCTGGCCAAGTTATTAAGTTGCATATTTTGACTTTCGTTGTGATTTAGTAAAATAAATTGACTCAACACCATAAATTAATTCTGACATAATGGAAGTGATAAACTTTCAATTAACCATAATAGGTAAACTCATTAATGAAGGATCAAAAATGAAATTTTTAATGCTTTTAAATTTAACAATAGCTTTGATTAGTAACTGAAGCTTTGCATTTCTGAATCTATCACTCAAATGTAGCTCTGATGACCC
This sequence comes from Bdellovibrionales bacterium, assembly GCA_005793345.1. GTDB lineage: Bacteria > Bdellovibrionota > Bdellovibrionia > Bdellovibrionales > Bdellovibrionaceae > SXSU01. Next base: position 10,910 of record SXSU01000021.1, on the reverse strand, counting down.
AAAAGTAGCAGGATCCCCAACCCCCTGTTTCAGGTAATGCAAGTAGTGAATCTGTCTCAAGTGAATGTGTGAAAAGACCAATGCAATCCATCACCCAAAAGGCTTCTTGTGATGATACTTATTTGCTGGTTTCGAGTTTAGGTATTAGAAAAATTGGTGCGCTCGTAGGGACTCGAACCCCAAACCCTCAGATCCGAAGTCTGATGCTCTATCCAATTGAGCTACGAACGCATTTGAAATTTTGTGACTTAAATTATTTGTGACTCTAAATCTGGAATCTTTATTTTTCAAGAATAAAAAATAATTTATACTGGGTGAATTTCGATCATACTTAAACAAATAAGAAAAAAACTTCATATGATTAAGTCTGAACGAATATCGCAAGCGTTCAGATCAGACTTAATCATGAATAATTATTACAAATTTAAACCTGTTAATGAAGACGTTGTTGCTGTTGTTTTAAATTCTTGTTCGCTAAAATCATCAACTTGAACTGCGTCAAATCTTACTTGCTCACTCATTACAATGATGTTTTTTTCTTCAGCAGTAATTACTCTTTTGGCAATTGCTTCTTCGATTAATGCGCTAACTTTTTTCTTAGGTAAAACACCTTCTTTGATTGCTTTTTTAATTTTTTTCTCAGCAGAGTCTGCTTGATGAGTAATTTTGAAAGCATTTGCTAATCTTCCAACTTGTTCTTTTTCATTTGTAGATAAATACATACCCTCAATCATTCGATTTCTTAATTCTGTATCTTTTATCATCTCTTCAACCATACCATGTGTTAAACTATCGGTAATGTGCGAGCTTAAAGAGTTAATTCGTGACCAAGCACCAATCCAACCTTTAACAAACCAAGTTAATCCCGGTATTGATAAGTTGTCAAAAATACCATCAAATGAGCTTTGAATTTGTTGTAAGCCATATTTGAGTGAGAATCTTACGAATGCAAGATCTTCAGTTCTTCGTCCTTCAGCTTCCCATCTTCTTAAAACAGCAGTGCTAATATACATCCACGATAAAATATCTGCAAATCGACCAGTTAGTTTTTCTTTAGATTTTAAAGCTCCACCCAATGTTCCCATAGCAACATCAGATAAAATTGCAAAGGTTGCCGATGCCCAAATTAATCTTCTATAATAAACTTTTAATGGACCCGCATTAGATGGCACATTTGATAAATAGCCACGAGTTAAACTTAAACCAACAGAACGAAAGCCATTACGAACGATATGTCCGATATGTCCCCAAAATGCTGTGTCGAAGCCTGAGACATCACCTTTTTCTAAAGTATCTACTTCTTTAAAGGCATATGGATGCGCACGCAATGCCCCTTGACCAAATACCATTAATGTTCTTGTTAAAATATTTGCTCCTTCTACAGTAATTCCAATAGGAGAAGCTAAATACATTTCTGCAATTATATTTCTTGGTCCCATTGAAATTCCAGATCCACCCATAATATCCATACCATCATTGATAACTTTTCTAGAAAGTTCTGTGGCATTATATTTAGTTATTGCAGTAATAACTGGTGGTTTAATACCTTTATCAAGAGCTCCTAAAGTAAATCTTCTTAATGCCTCTAGGATATAATTATAACCACAAATTCTTGCCAATGGTTCTTCTACTCCTTCAAATTTTCCAATTTGCATTCCAAATTGCCTTCGAATTGCGGCATGGGCTGTTGTAACAAAAGTTACTAATTTAGCTCCACCTGCCGACTGCCCTGGTAGTGATATTCCCCGTCCTGCAGCTAAGCAGTCCATCAACATCGACCAACCTTTTCCAGCTCCATCTAAGCCACCAATAATAGCATTTATTCCAACAACAACATTTTTTCCACGAGTTGGACAATTATAAAATGGCACTCCCATTGGCTCATGCCTTTGTCCAATCATAACTCCTGGTGTATTTGCTGGTATTAACCCGCAAGTAATACCAACTTCTAGCCCCTTGCCTAACAAATTTTCTGGATCCCTTAATTTGAATGCTAATCCAATTACAGTAGAAATTGCAGCAAGTGTAATCCATCTTTTATTCCAATTTAAACGTATTTTTAATTCTCCGTTTTGATCTTTAAAAAGCACACCCTCTGCAAGTATTGAAGCTGCATCACTTCCTGCTGTTGGCTCTGTTAAACCAAAGCAAGGAACTTCTTCACCTCTTGCTAAACGAGGTAAATAATGATTTTTTTGCTCGTCAGTACCATAATGAATTAATAGTTCTGCAGGCCCAAGGGAATTTGGAACCATTACTGTAATAGCAGTGGTCACTGAACGAGTTGATAATTTCATAATAACTTCAGAGTGAGCCATCGCTGAAAAACCTAGACCACCATATTCTTTTGGAATTATCATTCCCAAAAACTTTTCTTTTTTTAAATACTCCCATGCTGCTTGTGGAATTTCTCTTTGTTTCCAGACTTGCCAATGATCAACCATATCACATAGCTTTTGAACAGGACCATCTATGAAAGCCTTTTCTTCAGATGTTAATTGTGGATATGGCTCTTGCATTATTTTATTAAAATCTGGTTTACCAGAAAATAAATCCCCCTCAACCCAGACAACACCTGCTTCTAAGGCAGTTCGCTCTGTTGCTGAAATTTTTGGGACAAAATTTAATTTTTTCATTAAATTCATTAAAGGACCAGATACAACTGATGATCGTATGGGTTTAATGTTAAACACCAACAACACTAAAGCTACAATTGCTAATAAGACAATGGGAGTTCCCCATAACCACATTAAAGCTAAAATTAAAAGTGACCAAACAACAAGAGGACTACCCAAATACCCAATTATAAAAATTGAAAAGAGGCTAAAGAGACACTGTAGTCCCGAACCATCATTAAAAAAGCCAAAGTAAGGAAGATTTTCCACAACATATTCTCCTTTAGAAGTTAGTATTAACACATAAATTCAATTCTACACATTAAATCAGATCTCTCAACTGTTTTGATAATGCTAAACTGAGGAATTATTCTTTTGATTGCAAATGGGACAAAATAAAAAAGCCCTTCTTTTGGAAGGGCTTTATATTAAAAAATAAAATATTAAAATTTATTTTATTAATTAATGACCAGCTGGTTGTTCAGCAGCAGGTGCAGCTTGTTCAGTTGCTGGTTGAGCAGCAGTTGCTTCAGTAGCAGGAGCAACTTGTTCTTGTGTTTGAGCTTGCTCAGCTGCTGGTTGATTTTTTGAACAAGTAAAACCTGTTGTGAAACAAAGAGCTAAAAGAGCAGCGTATACTACAGCTTTCATGATAATTCCTTTCGTTCGTCCATCAATATATTAAATGGATTTGTTTTTGTTGTTTTTTTAATTAAGTTCAAAATATCCCTCAATCAAAATTAAATTTCAAACATTTTATTTAAAAAATTTATTTTTTATTATGAGCACTTAGTTATTATACTATATGCAATCTTTAATTTGTAATTTTATAATAAGGTTTAAAAATCAAAACATCGATACCTTGAGGTAGCAATTTAATCATATAACCATTCTCGTTAATCTCCCTTAAAGGCACTCTTGTAATTTTTGTTGAATTAAGCTCAGTAATTTCAAATCCATCCAAAGAAGAGGGGTCATCAGCTTTCGTTGAAGTAATAAACCTTGGAACGGCAATTTTTAATGTTGTAATTACATTTTCAAAATTCTTTATTGTTAAAAAGTAAGAAGGCAAACTTGATTGACTATCATTACTCTTTTTATCATCCCAATATCTTCCTATAACTGTAACACGGTGTTGATCACTTCCCCATTTTAATTTTGGGATTACTTGAGCTTCTCTCATTAAATTTTCAAACCAAAGAAGTCTCATTTTTTGACTAGAACTATAGGTATTGGATGATAAATAATTTGAATTAAAATCTTCGTGCAACAAGGTACCTACTTGAATAAAAGTACCACCTTCAATTTTACAAGAAAAAGCAACTGGTTTAGATTTCCATGTTAGCTTTGGAGTACAATCAGAAGGAATTTGATATGTATATATAGGAGATGATAATACAGGTAGTTCTATTGGTTGAGTTACTATATTTGAGTAGTTTATACTTATTATTTTAGTCTCGGGAATAAGCCTTGTTGCCACCGCTTTTATTCCCAACTCTTTCATTAATGAAGAACCAAGAAAATTTACGAAAGTTCCTCCCTTATGTAAAAAAGTTCTGACATTTGCTGCTGTATTTATATCAGATTGTCCTGAATCTTGACTAAAAATTATCTTTGCTGTTGAAAACGGTAAAAAATCCACATTTCTCATCGCAATTGCAGGGCTTATTTTACTCTGCATTAAAGCCCCAAGTAATCCGCCAGTCCAATCAACTGTTATCGCTGCAACATTCATATCTTGAACCCAATTTTTAATTGGTATTGAAAATTCTTTCCATATTACAACTTCATCTTCAATAGGTCGAGCCTTTGCTAAGACTCTTCCATAAGGTATAACAACTTTTTGCCCAATCTCCTTTAAGAGTGCGAATGCATCTTTAGCTTTACCATTAATGTCTATTGCTCCATCTGTAGATAATATTCCATTTTCTTTTATCTTTGCAGTAATAATACTTTTTACATTTATTCCTACAAAAAATTTTTTATCAAATTCAGATTGTAGAAGTGAAAGTTGCTCTTCCGATAAAGAATCTGAATTTAATTTTAACTCTTTGATTAAATTTTCAATCTCATTAAATTTCCAATCCCAATCCCAGCCCCATCCATCTACAAATGAATCTATAAATAGAGCTTTCATTCCTTGCCCTATCGCAGATAAATATAATTGCTTGCGAGAATTATATCCAAAGTGCGAGTCTAAAAAACTAGATCCCTGCAAACTTGAACCAATGACCCAGTTGTTTTTAAAACCAAAATAAGCTTGCGACCCAACATTTTCTAACTTTATATCTAAATCCATTTTAAATGGAAAGTTATGTAGTGGATTTAATAACCCTGGACTATTAATATCATATGATTTTGTCTTAATATTAAGACTCAATAAGCCCGATTTTGTTAATGAGTTTTTTAAAGAATGATTTGTTAATAAACCATTTTCAAATGAAGAGTTACTATCTTCATTTGTGAAGATTACATTATCTTTTGTATCGAGCCCATCCCACATTTTTCTTAAACGATCTAAAAATGTTAAATAATTATTTTCTTGAAATTCATACCAATCTCTTTCGAGACTTTTATTTCCACCTGAGTTAGCAGGTGGTTTAATTTCATCAAAATTATTAAACTGTTTAGAGTATGCTCTGTTTAAATAATTTATATGTTGGTATCTATCTTTTAAAAATATTTGAAATCGCTTTACAGCTCGTGAATTGTAATCTTGAGAATAAATAGAGTGTTTAATAATTGTTTCTTCGCTATCCAACTGAATAAATTTAATAATTTTACCATTTCCGATATGAACTTTTAAAACTTCTGAATATAAGGCTTCAAACCAAGTTTGGACATATTTTAAAAAAGGTTCATATGCCAAATCATAGTATCTAGTTTTAAATCCTAAAGATGTTTTTGAATGAGCGTCTGGATTTTTTTTATGAAACCAAAATGGTACAGAGCCAACATCTGAATATCCCCATTTATCAATTGTAAAAGGACCTGGCTTTATAAGAACCGAAATAATCCCCCTTGACTCTATCATTTTCAAAAAAGTAACTAAATCTCTGGATGGATAGTCCGGATTTCCATCATTATCCTCATCAGCAACTCCAGTAAAATCAAATTTGCCCTCAGTATATTCATGAAAATCCCAAGGAATATGAAAGCTAACTGAATTCATCCCAGCTTCGACGATTTTATCTAACGCTCTAGCCCACAAATCAACTACTACTTTTTTTGAAATATTTTTTTCTGGTCCGCCTCTTATTTTAAAATATTCGACTTCAGCACCATACAATAATGGAGCTTCTTCTGAATTTAAATACAATTGACCATTAACTACAGATATAGAGTTAGATGTTGTCTGAGCTTTAACTTCAGCTAACATCGAAAAGATAACAATACTAAATAAAATTACTCTTAATACCCCAACACACATTTGGACTTCATTAACATAGCAAATTATTTTACATCAACAGAATATCTATAAAATTTACGCTTTAAGACATTTTAATACAACAAACATGAAAATGACTTCTTTTGAATATATCTGATTTAATCAGCTAAGCTGATCAGACTTAATCATGAGCAGTTAATTCAATTCAAAAGGGGACTTCTTTTTTATAGATCTAAGATGTTTAAAAAAACTTTTTAAATATTCGGAGGACTTATCTGCATAAATTCCATTTTCTATAAGACACCAGTGGTTCAACCTATGATCTTCAAGTAATTCATATAAAGATTTAACAGCTCCCCCTTTTTTATCATCTGCACCATATACAACTCGCTTAATCCTACTCTGTAGGATTGCACCAGCACACATAACGCAAGGCTCTAAAGTTACATATAGTGTGCAGTTTTCAAGTCTCCAATTATTGATTTTCTTACATGCCCTATGAATTGCAATCATCTCAGCATGAGCAAGAGAAGTTTGAAGTTTTTCTTTTTTGTTATATCCCCAACCGAGAATTTTCTGTGATTCATTCTCAACAATAAGGGCCCCAACAGGAACTTCGCCTCTAGCTTTAGCAGTTCTTGCAAACCGTAAAGCTAATCTCATCCACTTTTTATCGATTTCAATTTGAGATGTTAATTGTTTCATAAAAAAAGTCTATCTGATTGCTTGTCACAAGTCTATGCCCCTGATATACACAATTCTTTAATTATATTTTAATAGGATTATATTCCTTTCGGAAGGAGGTGAAACCATGTCATTAGTTAAAATTAAAGATGGAGAAAGCTTTGAATCAGCATTTAGAAGATTTAAAAAATCTTGTGAAAAAGCTGGAATTCTTTCCGATGTTAAAAAAAGAGAACACTTTGAAAAACCTAGCGTAAGATTAAAGAAAAAATCTTTAGCTGCTAGAAAACGTGCCGCTAAAAAACAAAGAAAAGGCGGAGCTGAATAGTCCTTTATAATCTCCAACTTATTAATTAAATAAATCTTTTATATTATTTTGAATAAGTTGGAGATTAATTATTTTAATTGAATTATAAATAACTTTAAAGGCTTAGTTTATCAAGCTACCCTTATTTTATTTGATAATATCTTGAAACATACTGTACTTAAATAAGTCTGAATAAATTCGCAATATCAATCAGATTTAAAATTTAAAATCGATATACATCAATTATCAATAAATCACATAAATCCCAGAGGAGACCTAAATGGAAATTAGAGAAAAAATAATGACTGATATTAAAAACTCTATGAAGGAGAAAAATACTCTTCGACTTAATACTTTGCGATTTTTACAATCAGCAATCAAAAATTGTGAAATAGATTTACGACCTAATGCTATCACAGAAAATGATGTAATGGGCGTGATCAAAAAATTAGTTAAACAAAGAAAAGAATCCATTGAGCAATACACAGCTGGCGGAAGAAAAGATCTAGCCGACCAAGAAGCTTCAGAATTAAAAATCTTAGAAGAGTTACTACCCGCACAGCTATCTAAAGAACAAGTTGAATCCATTGTGACTGAAGTCATTCAATCATTAAATGCCAAAACAGTTAAAGAAATGGGATCTGTTATGAAGGAAGTAATGGCTCGTACAAATGGGCTAGCCGATAACAAATTAATCAGTGAATTGATAAAAGCAAGGCTACAATAATTTGATGAAGAAGTATCCACGAGATTTTGTAGAAAAAGTAGTTAGTTCAACTAATATTATAGACATCATCTCCCAATATACCGTCTTAAAAATGAAAGGTAAAGACCTTTGGGGTCTTTGCCCTTTTCCAGATCACAAAGAAAAATCACCAAGTTTTTCTGTATCTCAGGAAAGGCAGCTTTATCATTGTTTCGGTTGCAAAAAGGGTGGAAATGTTTTTACTTTTTTAGAACACTTACAGGGACTAACTTTTCCTGAAGCTCTCGAGTATCTTGCAAATCGAGCTAAAATTGATATCCCTCAAAAAAGTAATCTTTCGATCTCACATAATTTAACTCAAGGTCAAAATGAGTATGATTTAGATAAAAACAAACGCAAGCAATTACTGGAAATTTTAAAAAGCACCTCTCAGTATTTTCAAGATACTCTACTTGAAACTCCAGCACACTTCTCAATTCATACTTATATTCATGAACGTAAAATATCCTCAGAAATAATTAGAGAGTTTGGCCTAGGTTTTTCTTCCTCAGAATGGGATGGCTTAGTTCAACATTTAAAAAATAAAAAATTTTCTTTAACTTTAGCTGAAGAACTAGGCCTTATTCGCTCCAAAGAAAAAAATCCTTCAGATTACTATGATTTATTTAGAGAAAGGTTAATGTTTACTATATCAAACCCTATGGGTGAGCCAATAGGGTTCGGGGGTAGAGTTTTAGATCAATCACTACCGAAATATATTAATAGTCCTGAATCGAAAATATACCATAAGGGAAAAACACTATTTGGTTTACATCAAAGTGGAAAATATATTCGCTCAGAAAATTGTGCCATTGTTGTAGAGGGATATATGGATCTTATTTCACTTTACCAAGCGGGAATCAAAAATGTTGTAGCTCCATTAGGTACAGCATTAACTTTAGATCAGTGCCGACTTTTGACTCGATTTACCAAAAATGTCGTTGTTTTGTTTGATGGAGATGAAGCTGGTCAGAGTGCGTTAGAAAGAAGTTTACCAATTTTACTTGAAGCTGGCAGTTATCCAAAAGGGTTAGTGCTTTCCAATAATTTAGATCCAGATGAGTTTGTAAAAAAATTTGGTACTAATGCCTTAAATGAAAAAATTAAATTGGCACAAGATTTGTTTTCTTTGCTATTGGATAAGTGGCTCATTAATTTTAACGGATCAGCAATTGGAAAAATGCAGGTCATTAATAAAATTAAACCATTTTTTGGAATAATCAAAGAATCAGCTTTAAGAAGTTTATATATAAAAGAATTAAGCTTTAAACTGGGAACTGATGAAAAATGGGTCTTTGAAGCTTTAAAAAATCCTGCACATGCAAATACAGTTCCAACTCGAACAACTCAATTAACATTTAATTCAAATAATTTAAATTTAAAAAATAACTCACCTTCAAATTTACACTCAATTGAAATTAATAAAAATTTAAATATAGAAGAGGAAGAAAATCAAAAAATTACTTTGCATGGGGCTCCTAAAGTTGAAATACTTTTATTAGCACTCCTGCTTGCTGGACAAAAAGAAATTCGGGTGCAGATTTTGCATGAAGAAGTGTATAGTAGCTTCACTCATTCAGGTATAAAAAAACTGATTGAGAAATTCAACCTGATGACTGGACAAAGTAATACTCCTTCTGTTAACCTAATTGCTTTGATCACTCAAAATATTTCTCATCTTGAACAATTGACCTCTGCAATCAGTCAATTGCCAGAAAGTAAGTCAGAGGAAGAAATAAAACTTCTAAATGATTGCATAAAAAAATTGAGGATTAATTTTATTGATCAACAGGTTAAAGTCTTGGTTAATGAATTAAAAATATCTTCTAATTTAGAAAAATTAGAAAAGTTAAGTTTTTTACAAAAAGAACGAATGAAAACAATTACTGGAGAAATAAAAAAATGAAGGGCAATAAGAAATCGAATGAAAACATTCCACACTTATCTCTAGCTGAACAGGAAATCCTTGTTAAGGAAGAGATACAAAAATTTCTTAAGCTTGCAAAAGAAAAAGGTACTCTTACGATTGAAGAAATAAATGATCTTCTACCTCAAGAGATTTTGGCTCCCTCAGTTTTAGACCTCTTCATGCATACGCTTGAAATTAACGGTATCGTTATTAACGATCAAAATGAAGGAAAAGGTGATGGCGCCGGAGAAGAGAATACACCTTTTTTAACTGATGCCGATGAAGATGAGGATGTTGATCTCGAAGAAAAAGAAGAAGTAGAAGATGTTAAAGGTAATGACCCTGTCAGATTATATCTTAGAAAAATGGGTAGCGTTTCTCTTTTAACTAGAGAAGGTGAAGTTGAAATTGCAAGACGAATTGAAGATGGAGAAAGAGAAATTGTTAAAGCAATTTTAATGTCTCCACTTGGTACATATGAAATCATTAATCTTGGGCGAAGATTAGATGAAGGTAGAATCAAAGTTAAATCAATTTTCAGAGGTCTTGAAGACGAAGACACTCAATATGATGAACAAGAATATATTGAAAAAATCCATCAACTTATTGGTAGAGTTACCGAGTACCAAAGAGATGCGCAACAATATTTTGATTTATTAAGAGTTGAGACTTCCAGTCATCAAGATAAAGTTCACTCACAAAAACAACTTGAACAAATGAACGTTTCTTTAATGCAAGTTTTTGAAACAATTAATTTCAATAGAAAAACAATAAATCGTGTTGTGATTAAATTTAAAAACTTAGTCGGTCGTATGACGACACTTAGAAAAAGAATTAAAGAAGGAACTGAGAAAACTTTTTCAAAAGATGTAAACTCGTTAGTTGAGCGTTTTAAAATTATAGAAAGTAACGAAAAAGAACTTACAAAAATGACTCGAGAAACTGGTTTAAATTTTAATAAATTTAGAACTTATGTCTTGCAAGCTCAAGAGGCACAAAGAAGGTTGATCCGTCTTGAAAAAGAAACAGAAATGAATTTTTCTTGGATCAAAGAAACATATACTGCCATCTGGAAGGGCGAACGCGCCGCTGATGCTGCAAAATCAGAACTGGTTGAAGCAAATTTACGGTTAGTAGTATCCATTGCAAAAAAATATACGAACAGGGGTCTTCAATTTTTAGATTTAATTCAAGAAGGCAATATTGGTCTTATGAAAGCCGTTGATAAGTTTGAATACCGAAGAGGTTATAAATTTTCAACT
>SXSU01000020.1 GCA_005793345.1 Bdellovibrionales bacterium | reverse complement strand
ATCTATGTTCATTTTGTTGCGAAATATTTAACATAGGAGTAATTATAAATCTAAATTTTTAAGATATTAATTAGCTTTCATGAGTAAAATTGTAGTTAAGTTTGGTGGTACATCGGTTGCAAATATAGAAAGAATTTTGAACGCCGCAAAACTCATTAAAAGTAAGGTCGATGAAGGTCATCAGGTTGTGGTGGTAGTATCTGCAATGTCAGGTGTTACTAATGATTTGATAAAAAAATCAAAAGAAATAGATCAAAATTTTGATGTTGAGGAATATGATGCCTTACTTTCAACGGGTGAGCAAGTGACCTCAGCTTTGTTTGCAGGTGCTTTAAAAAAAATGGGTCTTAAATCAAGATCATGGTTGAGCTGGCAGATTCCAATTGTAACTGAGGGTTTTCACTCTAATTCAAGAATCGTTTCAATTGAAACTACAAAACTTAACAATTCATTAAAGCAAGGTGAGATTCCTGTGGTTCCAGGATTTCAAGGCGTTTCAAAAGATTTAAGGCTTTCAACATTAGGCAGAGGCGGATCTGATGCCTCAGCAGTAGCTTTGGCAAAATGTATTGGGGCTGATTATTGTGAAATTTATACAGATGTAGATGGAGTCTACACAACTAACCCAGCCATTAATCCTAAAGCAAAAAAAATTGATAAAATTTCCTATGAAGAGATGTTGGAGATGGCATCCTTAGGCGCAAAAGTGATGCAAAGTAATTCTGTACAACAAGGAATGATGAATGATGTTGAAATTCATGTGCGCTCAACTTTTAAAAATAATGAAGGCACAATCATTACAAGTGATGATAAAATTTCATACGATAAAGTTATAACGGGCGTTGCCTATTCAAAAGATGATGCAAAAATAACCTTAATTGGAGTTGAAGATAGACCAGGAATTGCAGCTAGTATTTTTAAACCTTTGTATGAAAATAATATTAGTGTTGATATGATTGTGCAAAACGTATCGGCTGATAATAAAAGAACTGACGTTACTTTTACAATTAAAAGAGAGGATTTAGATAAATCAGTCAATCTTATTAAAAAAAACAGTAATTTAAAATTTGAAAAAATTAGTTTTGATGACAAAGTTGCTAAAGTTTCAATTGTTGGAGCTGGCATGATAACGCATCCAGGCGTTGCTTTTAAAATGTTTAAAGCATTATCAGATCAAAGTATAAATATTTTAGTAATATCAACTTCAGAAATTAAAATTTCTGTTTTAATAGATGAAATGCAAACACAAAAAGCTGTAGTTGCCATTCATAGCGCATTCGATTTAGATTAAATTTTATGAATAGCATTAGACCCTTTAGAGAAATTAAAAGAATAAAAACAAAAACAATTAAAGTTGGCAACGTTTATGTTGGTGGTGACGCTCCAATATCGGTTCAATCTATGACAAATACTTTAACAACTGATGCAAAAGCAACGATTTTGCAAATTAATCAAATCGCTGAAGCTGGAGCTGATATTGTTAGAGTTTCTTGCCCAGATGAGGAGTCTACAAAAGCATTAAAAGAGATTGTAAAACATGCAAACGTTCCAATCGTTGCAGATATTCATTTTCATTATAAAAGAGCCATTGAAGCTGCTGAAGCTGGTGCAAGTTGTCTTAGAATAAATCCTGGAAACATTGGATCAAAAGACCGAGTAAAAGAAATTGTTAAAGCTGCAAAAGATTATAATTGCTCAATTCGAATTGGTGTTAATGGCGGATCCATTGAGAAAGATTTATTAGAAAAATATAAAGAGCCATGTCCTGAAGCATTAGTTGAAAGTGCCGATCGCAATATTAAAATTTTAGAAGACTTAGATTTTTTTAATTTTAAAATAAGCGTTAAAGCTTCAGATATTTTCTTAGCAGTTAATGCTTATAGACAGCTCTCTAAAAAATGTGATTATCCACTACACCTTGGAATAACAGAGGCTGGAAGTTATTTTGCAGGAACAATCAAATCTTCAATTGGAATTGGTATGTTATTAAGTGAAGGGATTGGCGATACTATTAGAATTTCTCTATCTTCAGATCCAGTAAATGAAGTTAAGGCAGGACTTGAGATATTAAAAAGTTTAAATTTAAAAAATCGAGGAGTTAAAATAATTTCTTGCCCATCTTGTGCAAGACAAGCATTTGAAGTTATTAAAACAGTTGAAATATTAGAGCAAAGGTTATCTCATATTAAAGAGCCTTTAACATTGTCCATCATCGGCTGTGTTGTAAATGGACCGGGTGAGGCATCTCAAACAGATATTGGTTTAACAGGTGGCGGTAAAGGAAGTAATATGATTTACTTGTCAGGTCTTCAAGATCATAAAGTTCCAAGTGAAAAAATTATTGAGCACATTGTAGGTCTTGTTGAAAAAAAAGCTGAGCAAATTAGAAATCAGGCCCTTTAAATTTAAATGATCCCCGTAGATAAAGTTGAGAACATCGTAAGTCGATTCAATGAGTTAGAAAGTATTTTAGCAAAGCCTAATCTTAAAAAAGATGAGTTTGTTAGCAATTCAAAAGAATACTCAAACCTTAGTGAAATAATAAGTTACGCTAAAGATTATTTAAAAGTTTTAGAGGATTTAAAGAGTACTCAAAATATTTTAGAGGATAAATCTACCGATAAAGAATTTTATGAGATGGCAGAGAAGGAGCTTAAGGATTTAAAACAGCAAGAGGAAGAGTGCGTAAAAAAACTTAAAGTTTTCTTACTGCCAAAAGATGAGGCCGATGAAAAGAACGCAATTAT
>SXSU01000138.1 GCA_005793345.1 Bdellovibrionales bacterium | reverse complement strand
TCAGACATAATCACGAGCAGTTATTTTCTTGTTTGTTGGGGGCGATTTTCAATCACCCCGAATTATGAAAATCCAAACTAAAGTTTGTATTTTCATAATAACTGCTCATGATTAAGACTGATCAGCTTGCGCTGATTATATACTACTCATGATTTAATTTGAATAAGGGGGTGAGTTGGAAACACCGGCACAATTTTGGTATTATGATACTTCGGTTAGTATAGTGGTTCCTGTCTTTAATGAAGAAAAAAATATCAAATCTAATATTGAGTTACTAATTTCACAAATTGTAGGACATTTTAAAAGCTACCAATTAATTATTGTAAGTGATGGAAGCACGGATAATACTGTAATTGCACTTCAGGAGGTACTTGAAAATAAAAATGTTTCTGTCCTCGCTTTAGAGAAAAATCAGGGTAAGGGCGCAGCTATTCGAAAAGGATTTGCTAAAGCTACTGGAGAATATTTATTTTTTATTGATGGAGGAATGGAAATTCATCCAAAAGAAATTAGGATTTTTTTAGGATTAATGTTACTTTATGATGCTGATATTGTTGTAGGTAGTAAACGTCACCCTCAATCTTCTGTCCGTTATCCTTTTTATAGACGTTTTTTAAGTTTAATTTTTCAATATATAATTCGTTTTTTATTTAAAATTAATGTCACTGATTCGCAAGTCGGGATGAAACTTTTTAAACGAGAAGTTATTATGTCGGTACTTCCTTTTTTAGAAATTGATAGGTATGGTTTTGATTTAGAGTTGCTGACACTTGCAAAGTTTGTTGGTTATGAGAAAATGTTAGAAGCTCCAGTGAGATTAGATTATTTTTTAAAAAATAAAAAAAATATTTTGAGCGATATATTTCATGTAGTTAAAGTTGGAAGACTTTTAATTTTTGACACTACAAAATTATTTTTTAAAATTAGAAAGATTAGAAAAGAAAAATGAAAAAAAATAAAACTATTAAAGAAAAGCCAGTTATTTCACAAGAAAAACAAAGTATAAAGAAATGGATGAGTGAAGTCTGTATTGTATGTTTAATTTTATTTAGTTTAACTTATTTATATTTATCTCCTGGTTCACGATTTTTATTTGAAGGAAAAAAAGATGTTGTACTTAGCGATGGCACTGATCAACTAACAGCCCCATATATTTATAGTTTAGTTTTAGATAGATTAGCACAACATCCAACTGAATTTTTTTACGGTGCAGTTTATTCCGAAAAAGTAAACCCACCAATGGGGTTTGTTTTTTGGATGAATTGGTTAGAAAAAATATTTTTAGTGATATCGACATTTTTTCTTCCTCTGGAACAGATTAATGCTGGAATATCATTTGCATTTATTTTTTTAAGTGGTTTTTCGATGTTTTGTTTAGGTAGGTTTTTGTCTTGGAATAAATGGATCTCTTTAGGGATGGGGATGAGTTGGGGTTTTAATGCTTTTACACTTGCGCGTGCCAAAGTACATCCAGGTTTTACAGCTCTGTTTTTTCTTCCCTTATTATTTATTGTCTTAAAAATGATTCAAGAAAAAATGACAACTAAAAATAAAATTATTGCAGCAATAATTTTATTAATTGCTTTTTTAGGGCCACAATATTTTATAGTAACGACGGCTTTTCTATTATTTTTTTGGTTAGTATATTTATATTTAATTTCAGAAGGTATAAATAGTTTTAAATTAAAATTAAAAAATCTTATAGTTGTTAGCATAATACCTATTTTTGTTCTGATTTGGATCATGATTATGCCGGTTCCTTCAGAAGTTAAAAATCAAGTTATAGATTTATATCCTGCAACTGGAGAGTCAACATCTGGAGTACACCCTTTTATGTATCAGTTTGCTGCTGATCCATTAGATTATTTATCTGGAAATTTAGGTCTAACTTTAAGTGATGTAAATCCACTCAAAGAGCAAATAAATATTAATATTTATCAAGGCCTTGCTCAAAAAGGAAGTAATAATCATGAACATGCAGTTGGAATACGTTGGGTTTTACTAGCATTTGTTTTTATTGTTGTGTATTTGCTTATTAAACGGAAAAACTATTTTAATATAAATGAAAAAAACGAGATTTATTTTTTTCTTGCTTTAGGTATATTTACTTTTTACTTGTCCTTATCACCATCAATATTAGGTATGGAAGTTGGTCCTTCATTGTGGTTACATAAATTAATATCTCAAATTAGGGTCCCGAGTCGAGCGGGTGTTTTTGTTCACTTTTCTGTATTGATGATTACAGGAATATTTTTAAATAAATTATTACAAAGTGATCCATTGATTGCCAAAAAATATAAATTTATAAATTATTTATTTCCTGTTTTAATTTTTTTGGAGTTTCCGCCAATTTATGATGTCCCCACTTCTACTATTGTTCAATCGAGAATCAGTTTAGCAAACAAGAACTGCGGACTGGGTATGTATTTTCCGTATGTGTCTGCCAGTTACGATTTATTAACATTTTATCGTTTTCAACAGTCTATGAGAAATACAAATTGTTATATGTTAAACTCAATTTCTCCCCTGCAACAAAGAGACTCTTTATTATTAAATAATTTTGCAAAACATCCAACAATAATGGAAAAGATAAGTAATAATGATTCTCGCCTAACTAATTCATTTGTTTCGTTTGCTCAATGTATGTCTTTGGATTGGATAGTTTTTGATGAGCAAGTGCCACTAGAATGGCGCAAAAAAACTTGTGATCAATTAGGTTGGCAATTAAATGATGATTTTACTTGTGTTGGAAGGTTTTCAGGTAGAAGTATAACAAAAGAACCAATTGAGTGTCTGAGATGAGCACGCAGAAAGTTTATACCCACGCGACGATATTTTCATTATCTCAGGTCTTACTTGGCGTATTAAACTATCTTTTTCAACTTTTATTAATAAACAAATTAGGCGATGTTCAATACGGAGAATTTTTATCTTGGTATTCAATGATTGGTTTATTTTTAGTACTAGGATCAGTAGCGCAAAATTATTCAAATTTTCAATTGCATGATTCGTATTGGATAAAAAAGATTTCAATATTTTCAATTTTTTTTATTTTTTCCACATTTTTATTTTTAAAATTACTAAATATAAATAATATTAATATTATTGGAACTTTTTATATCTTAAGTTCAATACTAAGTGGATTTATTTTTGGTCAATTGCAGGGTCGGTTTTACTTTATAAGTTTAGCAGTTTTATCTTTATTAAGTATTTCATTTAGAATTGCCTGGACATTATGGGTTGATCAATTCATTATCGATAAGTTAAATTTACTCATCATTGCTAAAATAATTTTATTCACCCATTTTAGTGCACTAATTCTAACTAATTTATTTGCAATATTAAAAAATCAATCTTTCAGTCATGTTACAAAGGAATCCGTAGCTTCACAAAATAAATATCGTTCTCTTTTGGGTAGTTTTTTACTATCTTCTGGGGCTGTAATATATCCTCAATTGGATTTTATGACTTTAGTAAATATAAATGATAAGTTGCAACTAGGGCATTTTGCCCAGTTTTCAATGCAGATTAGATCGTTTTATTTTATTATGATGATATTGTTTCAAGTTTTATTGCCTTTTCAGATTCATAATAAATTAAGTCTAAATAAAATACTAAGTGAAAAAAAATATTCTTATTACTATTTATTAGTAATATATATTTGTACTTTAGTTTTGACTTTTCTTATTTATAAATTAGCTTTTATTAGTAACGAAATAATAAAATATAAAATTACTTTTTTTGCAATCCTCAATTTATTTTTTTATGTTTATTTTTTTATTAAAATACAAACTTTTGTATCTCTAAAAAAAATAAAAAAAGCAGTAGGGTTGTTAATTTTAACTTTATTACTCCCTTTTGTTAATTATTTTTTCTTAAATTTAAATATAGAAATATTTTATTTGAATAGCTTTTTCTTCAATCAACTTATTTTTTTTGGAACCGCTCATAATCACGATTAATTATTAAATGAATAAGCTTTTGGTGAATAGGTATGCCAATATAAAATATTTTTTTCGGTAAATTCATAATTTAAAAGTTGATCTTTTAAATAGAGTATCACTTTTGAAGTGTAGGTACTATCTAAAATGATTTTCTCTTCTTCATAAAATTCATTAATAATATCTTGAGCTGATTCAGTTGGATAACCATATCCTTTATTATTTGGACTTTCCATCAAATATATTTCATTTGTGGTTATTTGATAATTGACGTTAAGTAGTTTAAAAACTTGATTGGTTAATTGTGCGATTCGTATTTTATTACATATAATTGAATCTGCGGCTCTTACGCCAATGATTTTTGTGTTCCATCCTGCAAGTTTAACTCCGACATTTAATCCAGCAATAGTTCCACAAGTTCCAGCACCAAGTATTATATAGTCGGGTTGAGGTAATTCTCCATTTTCAACTTGATGCTTAAGTTCTAATAACGCTTCCACGTGTCCTAAGGCTCCATAGGCACTTGAACCTCCAGCTGCAACCCAGTAACTGCGGTCATTAATTATTTGACTGTAAAGAAACCGTGAGCATGCATCGACTGCAGCAATAGGAGCTGAGATTTTTCCTGGATAGTTATAAGCTTTTGCTCCCTGAGATTGGCAATAAAAATCATGAGCAATAACTTGTGGATTCTTTTCAACTACAAATTGAGATAAAATTACGTTTAAATTTAATTTTTTTGATTGTGAAGAGAGGGCTGCCGCAAAGTTAGATCCATAGGGCACAATACTTAAAACATCTTGTTTATTATGATTTATTACATCTGCTAATATGAATTCAAGATTTCTAACTTTATTACCGCCGTAATTTATTTCATCAGTTTTATCTTCTCGTTTTGTAAAAATTTGTGAGTTTCCCCACTTTTTAGAAATGGAATCTAACTTGTGAACAGGGGTAGGAGTAGAAATGAGTTGGGTCCATGGGATTAGTTTTTTAAATTCTGGTAATAAGTTAAATAATTGAAGATTTCTTGGATTCATATTTCACAATACTTTAAAATTTATTTTTTTAGAAGATTCTCTTAAAGGTGAATTTGCTCTTGAATAATTGAGAATTCAATAGTTTCTCATAGGGATTGAATTAATTATAGTTAAGTTTAAGAGGTAATTGTCTTGTTTGTTGAACTTATTTTGTTATAAAATGAAAAAAGTATAATTGGGTTATAATTGGGTGAGTAAATGAATCAAAAAAAGATCAAGGAAACTAAAAATTTTGGCCCTGTTACATCCGCTGAATTAGAATCGATGGGCATCATCTACTTAGATCAAATTGAAAAAATGGGAACTGAAGATTTTTGTAGGTTGTACGTCCAATATTTTCCTGAACGTTTAAATGCTAATGCCTTTTTAGGTGTTATTTGTGCATTAGATAATACTGTTTGGACAAAAGCTAAAGTTCAACATCGAGTGATGGCTCATAATTTAGTTAAAAAACTAAAAATTGAATTTAACCGGAGCTAATATTAATAAACAAAAGGAGAGATTAAATGAAAAATGAGTTTTGGCTGAGCTTACCCTCAAAAGATTTAATAAAATCAAGAGTGTTTTTTCAAAAGCTTGGATTTACTTTTAATGATAGATTTCCAAATGCTGAGATGGTCAGTATGTTTATGGGACCAAGCAATTTTGTACTCAATCTCTTTCCAGAAAATATTTTTCAATCATTTATAAATCATAAAGTTACAAATACAGCAGAATCAAATGAGATTGTGTTTTCTTTGGGGGCCTCTTCTGTTTCAGAAGTGGATCAATTTGCAAAAAATGCTGTCGCAGCAGGGGCAAATTTGTATGCAAATCCTGGTTTTAAAGATGGCTGGATGTATGGGTGTGGTTTTGTAGATTTAGATGGACATCGATGGAGTGTTCTCTATATGGATATGTCTAAAATGCCGAAATAATTGTGCATGATAAAATCTGATCGAATAAAATTTTAATACTAAACTTGGGGTGAGCTTGAAAAATCAGAAGATTAAAACCTCTTTATTAGGAAATCGAATTTATATAAAAAAGCATGATGAATATTTAGCTGAAACAATGTTTTATTATGTTGATTCAGATCGAGAGAGACTTGGTAAGTTTTTGCCTTGGGTACTTTTTAGTAAAACAGTACAAGATGAGTTAAATTATATTCGTCATACCCATAGATGCTGGGATGATGGAACGATATTTGATTTTGGAATATTTTTGAAAGAGAATAATTTATATATTGGAAACATAGGGGTACATACGATTCATTGGAAAAATAATCGTTGTGAAATTGGTTATTGGATTTTAGGAAAATTTGAAGGTCAAGGTTATGTTAGTGAGGCTGTTCGTTTACTTGAAAAGCACCTATTTGAAATTGGTTTTCATCGTATCGAAATTAGATGTTCATCATTAAATTTTCGTTCTGCTAATGTTCCTGTTTCTTGTGGATACTTTTTTGAAGGCATTTTAAAAGATAATACTCTTGATATTGAATATGAAAAATATAGTGATATGTATGTTTTCTCAAAAATTTCAACTTCTTACTTAAAAGACAATATTGAACCATTAACAATAATGGATAAAGTTCCAATAATATTAATAGCAAAAAATTTACCTCAATATTTTACGCAAAAGCAGATTGAACATTTAAAATTTGATATTGATAACCAAAAGGGAATTATCTACCGAAGAAACGATAAAATTATTGGATTTTTACTTTATTTTTCAAGCCAAGGGGTGGTTGAAATTTCTTGGTTGGGAGTGGCAAGTGATTTTCAAAATCAAGGAATTGATAAAGCACTTAAGGATGAGTTTAATAACATTTGCAAACATAAATGATTTATATAATTTTAATTAAAAGGTAACAATCATGACCGTCTCCAGTTATGGAAACTTTTTAACAATGTAAGTATTTTTTGTGGCGCATTTTTCTTTTTCCAAATACCAGCAGCGTATTTATTTGCTTCACTAAAAGTAGGATAGATATGGATGGTACTTAATATTTGGTTGAGACCTAAATTTTGTTTCATCGCAGTTACATATTCTGTTATTAATTCACCGGCATGTTCACCGACAATAGTAGCACCAAGAATTTTATCACTGCCTGGAGCAGTAAGAACTTTAACAAAACCATGATCTTCATTTTCAGCAATTGCTCTATCTAAATCATTTAGCTCATATTTAGTAACTTCATAAATAATATTTTTTTCTGTTGCATCTTGCTCACTCAATCCGACTCTTGCAACTTCTGGATCGGTAAAGGTACACCATGGTATTACTCGGTAATCGACTTTGAATTTTTTGAGTGGACTAAATAAAGCATTAACAGCAACATACCAAGCTTGGTGACTTGCTGTATGAGTGAATTGATAAGGTCCAGTGACATCTCCGCAAACATAAATATTTGGATAACTTGTAGTACGTAAGTACTCATCGGCTACAATGGTCCCACTTTTAGAAATCTCAATATTTAAATTTTCTAAACCAAAACCATTGATGTTTGGCCTACGTCCGATGGCTAAAAGTACGTGATCAAATGGAATTTGAACTTCTTGATTATTGATCTCACAAATTAAAATAGGAGATGAATTATTTATTTCAATCCTTAAAGCCTTGTGGAATGTTAAAACTTTTATACCACTTGCAATAAATTTTTCTGTAATATGCTGTGAAACATCTTTATCTTCTCGTGACATTATTCGAGGAGACATTTCTATGATGGTCACATCAGAGCCAAATGTAGAAAAGCTTTGAGCCAATTCACATCCAATTGGCCCACCACCAAGAACCACTAATTTTTTTGGAAGTTCTTTCAATGACCATACGTTATCACTCGTTAAATATGGAACTAGATTTAAACCAGGTATGTTAGGTACTAGTGGTGAAGCTCCAGTTGCTACAACAATATTTTTTGTTGTTAAAATTTTACCGTTAACTTCAACTTCATAAGGAGATTTAATATTTGCATTTCCTTTGTGGCATTCTACTCCAAGTTCTGTATATCTCTCTATAGAATCGTGAGGTTCAATTTTTTTTATAACATTTTGAACACGACTCATAACTTTTTGAAAATCCACTTTAAAACCACTAGATTCGATACCAAATTCTGAGGCTCTTTTTGAATAATTTAACACTTTTGCCGATTTAATTAAAGCTTTGCTAGGAACACATCCAGTATTTAAACAGTCTCCACCCATTTTATGTTTTTCGATTATTGCTACTTTAGCTTTTACTGCACTTGCAATATAGGATGAAACTAGACCTGCAGAGCCCCCGCCAATAACAACTAAATTATATTCAAAGTTTCTTGGCTTTTTAAATTTTCGTAAATTTTTATTTGATTTAAAAAAATTAATTAATTTTTTAGAAATTAAAGGGAATATTCCGATTAGTACAAATGAAATAATTATATTGGGCGATAAAATTCCTTTAATGGAATCAAGTTGTGCGAGTTGTGTACCGGCATTGACATAAACAGCAGTTCCAGCCAGCATGCCAAGTTGGCTTATAATGTAGAATTTAAAAGTTTTTATTTTAGTTATTCCCATTGCTAAATTTATTAGAAAGAAAGGAAATATGGGAATCAATCGAATGGTAAATAAATAAAGTTCACCTTCTTTTTCGATACCCTGATCAAATATTTTTATTCGTTCACTAAATTTAGTTTGAATTGTCTCTCTTAATAAGTAGCGGGCAGTTAAGAAAGCCAGTGTAGCACCTATTGAGCTAGCAAAGGAAACTAAAATTAATCCTAAGGAAAATCCAAAAATTGCGCCTCCTCCTAATGTTAAAATAGTTGCTCCAGGTAAAGAAAGTGCAGTTGCTATAATATAGATTGCAAAATAAAAAATAATACTTAATAGCGGATTAGCAGTATAAAATTGGGATATGTTTTCTTGATTAGTTTTTAAAGTCTGAAAAGAAAGATATTGGCCTAAATTGAAGTAGTAATAGGCAAAGGCTAACGCGCTAATAAAAGTAAGTATCATTAATTTTCTAACTGGACTTTGTTTCATTATGAGAACCCCTGCAAATAAGTTTATACTGATTACCTAGCTTAGTGATTTGTGATAGGCGTTTAATACATTAATTTTAGATAAATTCCCTTTAAAGTCGATAAAAAAAATTGGCTTATTTAGTTCGCCATGGAAATTAAAATTTTTTAAGTTATTTGTCAGTCCTGAAAATTTAGATCATATCGAGGATGATCTAATCCGTGCTAAGTTCAATGAACCAAGAATACATTTTGCTGTTGTTT
Organism: Bdellovibrionales bacterium; assembly: GCA_005793345.1. Classification (GTDB taxonomy): domain Bacteria; phylum Bdellovibrionota; class Bdellovibrionia; order Bdellovibrionales; family Bdellovibrionaceae; genus SXSU01. Next base: position 11,412 of record SXSU01000138.1, on the reverse strand, counting down.
GTGCATCAATAGTCTGAGTAGTTTAAGCTTTTCAAAATTTATTATTTTTTATATCTTTTTTACGCCAATTAGATTTAATTTAATAACTGCTCAAGATTAAGTTTGATCGCTTCGTAATTATATCAGACATAATCCTGCGTTTCAATCAACCCGTATTATGAATTGAATTAAAAATGTTGGAGGTAAAATGGATTTTATGCTAGCTGGTTTGGTTGGAATGGGTATTTTAATTTATTTAATTTATACACTTGTTAATCCAGAAAAGTTTTAATTGGAGACCTATATGAATAATTTAGATCTTATTCAGATACTCATTTTTATACTAATATTAGTAAGCTTGGCACCTCCACTTGGAATTTGGATTGCTAAAATTCTAAATGGTGAAAAAACAATTCTTACAAACATACTTGGATGGATTGAAAAATTAATTTATAGGCTTTGTCGTGTAAACTCACTTGAAGAAATGACTTGGAAGGAATACTTAAATTCATTATTACTTTTTAATTTAGTGGGTTTTATATTTTTATTTTTTCTTCAATTGTTTCAAAAAATACTTCCTTTTAATCCTCAAAACTTTGACAACCTTTCGTGGCACTTAAGTTTGAATACTGCTATAAGTTTTGTGACAAATACAAATTGGCAAGCTTATGGCGGTGAAGCTATGATGAGTTATTTAACTCAAATGATTGGATTAACAGTTCAAAATTTTCTTAGTGCTGCTACAGGAATTGCAGTATTTGCGGCCATAGTAAGAGGAATTGTTTTAAAGCAATCCAAAAGTATTGGAAATTTTTGGGTCGACCTAACTAGATCAATTATTTATATATTACTACCACTATCAATATTGTTAGCCATATTACTATCACACCAAGGGGTCATACAAAATTTTAACTCCTATTTAAAGTTAAAAACTTTAGAGGGCGTAGAGCAAGTAATACCTGGAGGACCAGCAGCTTCTCAAATATCAATTAAACAATTAGGTACAAATGGAGGCGGTTTTTTTAATTCGAATTCATCACATCCATTTGAGAATCCAACTCCATTTTCAAATTTTTTACAAATGCTTGCGATACTTTTAATTCCGGCCGCATTAACTTTTGCATTTGGCAGTATGGTGGGATCATTAAAGCAAGGTCGAACACTTTTTTTAGTTATGTTTTTTGTTTGGCTAATTGGACTATCAATTTCTATTTATTCGGAATTTCATTTTAATCCAATATTTCAACAATCGGCAATTATGGAAGGCAAAGAAACAAGATTTGGTGTCGTAAATAGTATTTTATGGTCAACAATTACTACCGTAGCATCGAATGGATCTGTAAATAGTATGCACTCAAGTCTTTCGCCAATGTCAGGAGGAATTGCTTTATTTAATATAATGTTGGGAGAAATAATTTTTGGTGGGGTTGGTGCAGGTATGTATGGAATGTTATTGTTTGCAATTCTTACCGTTTTTTTATCAGGGTTGATGGTTGGTCGAAGCCCTGAGTACTTAGGAAAAAAAATTGAAGCTTACGAAATTAAATGGACCATTTTAGGAATCTTGGGACCATGTGCTGTTATATTAATTGGAGCGGCAATTTCTTCTGTTTTACCAATAAGTTTATCGAGTCTCGCAAATAAAGGACCGCACGGCTTTACAGAAATTCTTTATGCATGGGCTTCTGCTGCTGGAAATAATGGAAGTGCTTTTGCAGGACTCAATGCGAACACAATTTTTTATAATGTCTTACTTGGATTAGCAATGCTCATCGGTCGATTTGTTGTGATTATACCTGTGTTAGCAATTGCAGGGAGTTTAGCTAACAAAAAATATATACCAATGAGTAAAGGAACATTTTCTACAGACTCGTTCATATTTGGAATTATTCTCATCGGAGTGATTTTTATAGTCGGCGCACTCACATTTTTACCAGCACTATCATTAGGTCCTATTGTTGAAAATTTTTTGATGCTTGGTGGAAAAACTTTCTAAGGAGAAATTGTGGCAACCCATAATACGCAAAATAAATTTATTAGCTCAGAGATATTAATTCCTGCAATTAAAGAATCTTTTTATAAACTTTCATTAAAAGTTCAAGCGAAAAATCCTGTCATGTTTGTTACCGAAGTCGGTGCAATTCTTACAACTCTTATAGTTTTATTTGGCAATAGCAATGCTAAGGGATTCGAAATTCAAATCACAATTTGGCTTTGGTTTACTGTTATATTTGCAAACTTTGCAGAGAGTATTGCTGAAGGACGTGGAAAAGCTCAAGCTGCTAGTCTTAAAAAATCAAGATCCACAATTGTTGCAAGATTAATTAATGGAACAACTGAAGTTAATGTTAATGCGACTGAACTTAAAAAAGGGGATATTGTAGTTTGTGAGTCTGGAAATGTAATACCTGGAGATGGTGAAGTAATTGAAGGAATTGCAAGTGTTGATGAATCTGCTATTACAGGAGAGTCCGCACCAGTGATAAGAGAAAGTGGTGGAGATAGAAGTGCAGTAACTGGCGGAACAAAGGTATTAAGTGATCGTATCCTTGTTAAAATTACTGCTGAAGTTGGTAATAGTTTTTTAGACAGAATGATTTCCCTTGTTGAAGGAGCTACGAGACAAAAAACTCCAAACGAAATTGCACTTAGCATTGTATTATCTGGATTAACAATAATTTTTGTATTGGCTGTTATGACTTTGAAACCATTTTCAGATTATGCGAGTGCGGCTTCACATCAAGAATTAAATAATATAATTACAATTCCAGTTCTTGTTGCCTTACTGGTTTGTTTAATTCCAACTACAATTGGTGGATTATTAAGTGCAATTGGTATTTCAGGTATGGATAGATTAATTCGACGAAATGTTATTGCCACAAGCGGTAGGGCAGTTGAGGCAGCTGGTGATATTGATGTTCTCTTATTAGATAAAACTGGAACAATCACTTTAGGAAATCGAATGGCATCTCATTTTTTTCCAATGAAAGGTGTCAGTGAAATAAGACTTGCTGAAATCGCTCAGTTAACATCTTTAAGTGATGGCACAGCAGAGGGCCGATCAATTGTTATTTTAGCAAAAGAAAAATACAATTTACGAGGTGAAAATTATTTAAAAAGCGATGTTGAGTTTATTCCATTTTCAGCTCAAACAAGAATGAGTGGAGTAAATCTTAAAAGTGCTAATGGCCATCATCGAGAAATCAGAAAAGGCGCAAGTGATTCGATCAAAAAATATGTTAATGCCAATCATGGTAAAATTCCAAATGAACTAGATTCAATTGTAGAACAAGTTGCAAATTCTGGAGGAACCCCATTAGTCGTTGTAGATTCATTCGAAATTTTAGGTGTCATTCAACTTAAAGATGTTGTAAAAGGTGGAATTAAAGAAAGATTTTCTGAATTACGTAAAATGGGAATTAAAACAATTATGATCACTGGAGATAATCCATTAACTGCAGCAGCAATTGCTGCAGAAGCTGGCGTGGATGATTTTATGGCTCAAGCAACTCCTGAATCTAAACTAAAAAGAATTCGTGATGAACAGGCAAGTGGTCATCTTGTAGCAATGACAGGTGATGGAACAAATGATGCTCCTGCATTAGCACAAGCTGATGTTGGTGTTGCCATGAATACGGGAACTCAAGCGGCTCGTGAAGCAGGAAATATGGTAGATCTAGATTCAAACCCAACAAAACTTATTGAAATAGTAGAAATTGGTAAACAACTTTTGATGACAAGAGGTAGTCTTACAACATTTAGTATTGCAAATGATGTTGCAAAATACTTTGCAATACTACCGGCCCTATTTGGGACTTTATATTTAAGCGACCCATCGTTAAATAGAGGACCCTTAGGTGTTCTTAATGTAATGGGTTTACAAAGCCCTCAGAGCGCAATTTTAAGTGCTGTTATTTTTAATGCTTTGATAATTATAGCATTGATACCATTGGCTCTAAAGGGAGTAAAATATCAGGCTTTAAATGCTGATCAAATTTTAAAAAAGAACTTAATTATATATGGATTGGGTGGTTTGATAATTCCATTTGTAGGAATAAAACTAATAGATATTTTAATAACTTCAATTGGATTAGTTTAGGAGATTAAATGAAAAATTTAATTATTGCAGGTAAATTATTTTTTTTGATGACACTTATTACAGGTGTAATTTATCCGGCATCGATAACTTTATATTGTTATTTTTTTGTAAAAGAAAAATCGATAGGAAGCTTTATTGAAAAAAATGGAACGAAAATTGGTTCAGAATTAATTGCACAAAAATTTAATGATCCCAAATATTTTTGGAATCGTCCATCATCAATTGATTATAATCCGTTATTATCTGGAGCTAGTAATCTGAGTTTGACAAGTTTAGAGTTAAAAAATCAGGTTGACATAAGAAAACAACAATTACTAAAAGTTAATGAATTCGAAGTTAACAATAATGAAGTTTTAATTCCACAAGATTTGTTATTTGCAAGTGGAAGTGGATTAGATCCACATATTAGTCCTAAAGCTGCAATTTTTCAAGCAACTAGAGTTGCAAAAATTCGCAATATTAATATTTCTACAGTGTATAAAATTATAAATGATTTAACTGAATCTCCACAGTATGGTATATTTGGTGATCAGAGAATTAATACTTTAAAATTAAATTTTGCATTGGATAATTTAAAAAAATAACGCTTAAAAGTAGAGGCGGCAACGTGAGTAATAATGATCAACGTGTAAATCCTGATGCCCTTCTTGAGCTAATTAATACTGAAGATCAAAATAGAAATAAAGGAAAATTGCGTCTTTTTCTTGGTATGTCAGCAGGAGTTGGTAAAACTTTTTCAATGTTGAAAGCTGCTCATCAAAAAATGGAAGAGGGTGTTGATGTTATAATTGGAGTTGTTGAAACACATGGTCGTTTAGAAACAGCAGCTCTTTTAAATGGTCTAAAAATTGTACCTCGGAAAAAAATAAATTATCGAAATACTGAGTTAGAAGAAATGGATCTCGATACGATTTTAAAATTAAAGCCTACTTTGGTAATAATAGACGAGCTTGCACATACAAATGCACCTGGGTCTCGACACCCTAAACGATATCAAGATGTCATAGAAATATTAGAAGCAGGGATAGATGTTTTTACCGCACTAAATGTACAACATTTAGAAAGTAGAAAAGACAGTGTCGAACAAATTACAGGCATTAATATTAGAGAAACTGTACCTGATAGTATTTTAGAAAGAGCCAGTCTTGTTGAGCTGGTCGATATTGCACCTACTGAATTATTAAAAAGACTCAATGAAGGAAAAATTTATCTAGGAGAAAAGGCACTTCATGCCGCGGACAATTTTTTTAAAGAAGACAAGTTAACAGCACTCAGAGAAATTGCATTGCGAATGACAGCTGAAAGAGTTGATCAAGATCTACAAAAATTTTCAATCTCCAGGGACGAAAAACCTTGGCAAGCAAATGAAAGATTATTAGTTGCGGTATCTCATAGTCCATATTCAGAAAAAGTAATTCGAGCTACACGCAGGCTGGCTTATAATTTGGAGGCTCCTTGGATAGCATTACATGTTAATAATGGTTTAACTTTAACCAATGAAGATCAAATTCAACTGCAAAAAAATCTTAACCTATCAAGAGAATTAAAAGCGGAAGTTATTAATACCTCTGATACAGATATTGCAACTGCGATCAAGCGTATATCAAGGCAAAAAAATGTTACTCAAGTCATTGTTGGTCGTCCAACTCGTCGATGGTTTCGAGATGTGATAGAAGGAGGATCATTACTTGAGAGGCTAGTCAAAGAAAGTCAAGAGGTAGATGTTCATGTTGTAAAACATGATAATATTCAAAATTTTAGACCTACATTAAAGGATGAAATCTCACTTTATCATACTAAAACTGATTGGATAAAATATTATTATTTAGTTTGGTATTTTATTGTAATAACAATATTTGGATTATTTGTTGAATCGTATATTGGATATCGAGCTGTTGGGTTTATTTTTTTACTTGCAGTTGTTTTAACAAGTTTATGGGAAAGTATCGCAATAGTTTTATTTTCTGCAACCTTGAGTGCACTCATTTGGAATATTGGCTTTATTCCACCTCGATTTACATTTGTTATTACCACGGCTGATGACTTTATGCTTTGTGTATCATATTTTGTAGTCGCGCTAATAACAGGTCTTTTAACAAATCGAATCAGAGTGAGAGAAAAGTTAATAAGAGAGCGAGAAGAAAAAACAAATTTAATGAATCAAGTGCTTCAGCATATTTCATCCAGTCAAAACAAAAGTGAATTTATTTCTAAAGTTTGCTTCCTTGTTTCAAGTTATTTTTTAGGGAAAGTATCTGTTGTTTTAAAATCTAAACAAGGAGAACTTCAGTTTGAAAAAGCTTTAGGATTAGAACAATTAGATGAACGAGAAAAAGCTGTTGCAATATGGTCCTTTCAAAATCAAAAAAATGCAGGTTGGGCAACTGAAACTTTGGGACAAGCACGAGCTTTATATGTTCCTTTAAAAGGAGTTTCAGAATCCATTGGAGTTTTAATTTATCGACCAGATCGAAAAATTAATAAATTAACTGTTGATCAAAAAGAATTATTATTATCTGTGGCTACTCAACTGGGGATATCTATTGAAAGACATTTTTTAAGTCAACGATTACAAGAAGCAATAAGATTAAAAGATTCAGAATTGTTACATCAGACTTTGTTAAATTCTATTTCCCATGAGATGAGAACTCCATTAACTTCAATTTTAGGAGTAGCTTCTGCAATTGAAAAAAAAGCATTTACAGATAATTCACTTAAAGAGATTTCAGAAAGTTTAAATTATGCTGGCGACCGTTTAAACCATGTCGTAGAAAATTTATTAGACATGAGTAGATTAAATTCAGGTTATTTAGGATTAAAACTAGAATGGCATGATTTAATGGATTTAATAGGGGTGGTTCTTAAAAAATTAGAAAGAACATTGCGCGGACGTAAAGTTAAAATTTTAATTCCAGATAATTTTGGATTATTACATATTGATTTTAGGTTATTTGAACATGCAATTTCAAATTTAATATTAAATGCGATTCAATACGCCGGTGAAAATTGTAATATCGAAATTAATGTTACAGAATTAAATAATAAAATTTATATAAATGTCATTGATGATGGACCAGGGATTCCTGAAGCTGGTCGTAGCCAACTTTTTGAAAAATTTTATCGTGTACCAGGTACACCAGCTGGGGGTACCGGTCTTGGACTTTCAATAGTGAAAGGAATTATTGAGCTTCATAAAGGCAAAGTAAGTTATGAAGCAAATAATGAAAAAGGTGGTTCGAAATTTATTATTGAATTACCTCAATTAATAACTCCACCAATATCAACAGAAGATTCAATATGAGTAAGAAAGAAGTTATTCGTATATTAATTATTGATGATGAGAAATCCATTCGGGATACTTTAAAACTTGGGCTTAAATCAGAAGAATACAAAATCGAAGAAGCAATAAATGGAAATATTGGATTAGAAAAAGTAAAAAGTTGTCATCCCAATTTAATTATTTTGGATTTAGGTTTACCAGATAAATCTGGCTTGGAAATTTTGCGTGAATTAAGAACTTGGACAAATATTCCTGTAATTATTTTAACAGTTACAGATGATGAGCTTACAAAAGTAAAATTATTAGATGCTGGAGCTGATGATTTTTTAACAAAGCCCTTTGGTATTTCAGAACTTTCAGCTCGAATACGAGTTGCTATTAGACATGGTGGAAAAATAGAAGCAACTCCAATTTTTGAATCTGGAGACTTAAAAATAGATTTAAACAATCGTTTAGTAATTGTAAGTGGAGTAGAAATCAAATTAACAAAAACTGAATTTGAACTTTTACAAAGGTTAGTGAGAGAAGCTGGTAAAATAATTCCACAAGCAAAACTTCTTAAAGAAATTTGGGGAAGTATTGCTCAGGAAGAAACACATTATTTAAGAATATATATTAAACAACTGAGAAAAAAAATTGAAAAGAACCCATCTGAGCCAATTCATATTATAACTGAACCTGGTGTTGGTTACAGACTTATATAGGTTTTGAATTTTCAATGACTAAAAAGAATAGCAGCAATTCCAGATAACATAACGACTGCCGCACTTATTATTGGAGCCTTAGAGGATATCCAGTTAAATTTACCGGAACCTTGTAGCTTACTCAAACCTGCAACAACAATTAACCCGATTCCAACTAAGGTTATAGCTAATCCAATACTGAAGCCTGCAACAGCTAACAACCCCGATCCTAATTGACCAATAGAGAGAGCTAGTAGCATCACAGATATCGAGGCGGGGCAGGGGATCATTCCCCCAGCTGCACCAAAAGTTATTATTTGCCATAGAGTAGGGCGCATTCCTTTTTTAGCATACTCAGGAATACTTGCTGCATGAGCTCGTTCATGTTCATCAAGTAAGTGTTGTTCATGCATTTCAAACGGAATTATCTCGTTTTTATTTTCTTGTGATATTTCAAATTCAGCCGAAAACTCATGGGGCTCAGAAGGTGCAATGTCACTGAGATATTCTAGTGAATTTAATTTATTTAATTTTAATACTTCTAACCCTTCGGGACGATTTATTATTACTTTGAAGTTTAAATTTTGAATTTCTTTTTTTGATGTAAACTTTATTCGTTTGCCTTCATTTGTATTTATTATTTCAAGTATTCCAGAAATTAGGGAATTTGTAATTAATATGGGTTCTGCATGACTATGGTGATGAAGATGATGATGAGTTTGGTGTCGCAAATGAATAATTCGTTTAACCATGAGCCATGCTCCCAATAGTACAACAATAATACCAGACCCAATTTGTAACCAATGAGTAATATCCTGAGTGAAAGTTTCTTTCCCAACCCACAATGCGACGACGGAAATTGCAATCACCACTATACTATGAGTGAGAGCCACAGATAGCCCTAGGAAAAAGGCGTCTCGTTTTGTTCCTTTAATACCGATCAAGTAGGCAGCAGTTAGTGTTTTTGCGTGACCGGGTTCTAGTGCATGTAGAGCACCTAATAATAATGCTGTTGGAAAGTACATCCAAGAAAGCGGATTTTCATATAAAGGATTCATTTTTTCTCATTTCAAAAAACTTTTTAAAATTTTGATAAGGTCTTCACCTGATTCTGCAGCAGTTTTTTTATTTTCGGCTTTAACGATATGCTCTCGAATATGATCTTCTACTAGCTCTGTCATAAGTCCATTCATAGCTCCACGGCACGAAGATAAAAGCTGCATATTTTGATAACAGTCTTGATTGGATTCTAGTGCTTTAATGAAAGCCTCAAGCTGACCTTTAATTCTATTTACACGATTTATGATTTTTACTTTATCTTTTAATGTATGGGCCAAAGGTCAATCCTCATATAATATAGGGGGGTATAGTATATTTAAAGTTAGTAGATATTTATTATTTGATCAAGAATTTTCTTGCGCTAGAAATTACAATATTTTAGAGTTTCAAAAATTAGGGAGATGTAACAGCATGGACGCAATTTTAAATTCATTTTTATTAGTATTTGTAAGTGAAATGGGAGATAAAACTCAATTACTTGCTCTTATTCTAGCTGCAAAATTTAGAAAACCTTGGCCCATCATGTTTGGAATATTAGGAGCAACTTTACTTAATCATGCAATTGCAAGTTACGCAGGATCATTTGTTACACAATATATATCACCCATTATTTTAAAATGGATACTAGCAAGTACTTTTATTGGTTTTGGACTATGGATGCTTATTCCAGATAAAGATGATGGACTTAATAATGAATACAAGTGGGGTCCATTTCTTACAACTTTAGTTGCATTCTTTTTTGCAGAAATGGGAGATAAAACTCAGCTTGCTACAGTAGCATTAGGCGCAAAATACTCAGCACCTTTAATGGTAACAATTGGTACTACAATGGGCATGATTGGTGCTGATGGACTAGCTGTATTCTTTGGACATAGATTTACGAATAAGGTGCCAATGAAGCTTATTCATCGCATTTCAAGCGCAATTTTTATCCTTTTTGGAATTGGAATTATTTTCGGATTTTGAAGACATTTTTTTTAAAAGTAAATAGGAAAAATTAAATGGCAAGCAGCTATTTTCTATTAAGATTTTGAGAATATTTACCAAATCCACCTTTGCATACAATCCTTCTAATGAGAGAATTCGAGCACTAGTTGCAGTCCTGATTAAATTTGTATCGATATTTACTCTATCCCCAATCTTAATATTCGGGGTTGCTAGCTTTAATACCCCTGTCCTTATTTCATAAAGAAAGCTAATCAAAATAAAAATCGAATACCAGAATCCTATTCACTTAATGAAGAGCATCGAGTGGAAGATTGCAAGAATTGATTATTTAAGACTTTCTAAGCTTAGAAAGCTTGAAGGTCGGAATAGATTAAATGATTCTGAGTATATGTATCTTCCATTAATTTCTTTAATGTTTGGCAAGGATAAAACATTTCAACTGGTTTTAAATACTATTTCAGATAACTTAATTTAAGAAAAGATTTTAAATTTAGTTTTAAAATATAATCTTTCTGAAAATGCTCTAATAAAATGTGAAAATAAGCTAACCTGATTCAAGGTTCACTTTTCAATCGAAAGTTATGCGCTTCACATTATTGGAAAGTGCAGCGGAAGCCGACACCGCCGTACAGGTCCGTCGGAACAAAGTTCAAAAACACGCCGAAAACGCCCGAGAACGTACCATGGCCCCAGCCCCCACCACGAAGGACGGCGCCGACATTGTAATAAACAAAGCCATAACCCAATCCGCCATATTGACCTGTGTTGAGCGAACTATAATTTCCAGAAGGTCCAAACAGATATTTGGCATTTCCAGTCAGTCCACCAACTGTTCCAGTGATTCCATTTGAACTTAAGAGTTGCGAAAACCAATTATCTGTTTCAAACGTCGTTGTATTGTTATCTTTTACCCATTCATTTACGTTTCCAGCCATATCCCAAATAACCTCACCATTAGACAATGTGAAGGTTCTACGTTGCTCTTTACCACTACCCCAGGTTTCACCAGAATTATTTCCAGTTTGATCGTAACCATCATTAAAATTAGTTACTGACAACGATGATGCCGAGTTATTATCAGAATGGCCTCGATACATCATTTCTGTACCAACAACCCCACTCGTCCAATTAGATGCTGTTAATTCTGCATCCTGTGCGATAGTCTGCCATTGGACATTGGATATAAGGTCATAGCCTGCACCTATATTTTGACAAGCTTCAACAGCTCCTTGGCCAGTTGCTGAGCCATTTTCACCGCGTTTAATGTAAACCCATGGTTTACCACTTGGGTCAGATACAGCGACATACTTAGCTCTCTCTGCTGGCGTTTCATAATCAGTATCATAATTGAGTGTATTAGTAAC
>SXSU01000137.1 GCA_005793345.1 Bdellovibrionales bacterium | reverse complement strand
CTTCGCGATTATATCAGACATAATCTTTAGCAGTTATTTTCCTGCTTGCTGGGGGTGATTTTCAATCACCCCATATTAACTGCTTATGATTAAGTCTGATCGCTTCGCGATTATATCAGACATAATCTTTACTTCGACTCATTAAAATAACATTAAGTAAAACTAAACTTTACAAACACAAATAGGAAAAATAATGAATATACTTAGTTTGCAAAATATTGAGTTCAGTTACAATCCTAAGTCACAGAAAGTTTTAGACATAAAATCATTTTCAATAGAAAAGGGTGATAAAGTTTTTCTATATGGGCCAAGCGGATGTGGTAAGACTACGTTTCTTGAAGTGATTGCAGGTGTTTTAGTTCCTCAATCAGGAATATTTTCTTTTCTAAGTCGAGATATTACCAAGATGAGTCCAAATGAACGTGACCAAATGCGAGCTGCACATATTGGTTATATTTTTCAAAGTTTTAATTTAATTCCTTATCTTAGTGTTGAGGAAAATATTGTATTGCCACTTTATCTAAGTCCTGAGCGTAGAAAAAAAATTTCACATACTATTGAATCAGAAGAAATACAAAAAATCTGTCAACAGCTTGGAATCGTCGAGTTGGTTACTCGTCCAGTCTCTGAACTTTCAGTTGGGCAACAGCAACGAGTGGCTGTTGCGAGAGCACTTCTTGGAAAGCCTGAACTCATTTTAGCTGATGAACCAACCTCTGCTTTAGATCAAGAGCATCGTGAAAAGTTTATTCAGCTTTTATTTGAAGTCTGCAAACAAGAAAATACAACGGTTCTATTTGTTAGCCACGATCGAACTTTAATGAACCTTTTTGATCGTTCGGTCTCATTAGCAGAAATAAATCAAGGAGGCAGAAAATGATTTTTTTAAGATTAGCTCTAAAGTCATTAAAAAACAGACTATTTTCAACGAGTCTTACAGTATTTTCTATTGCACTCAGTGTGACTCTTCTGCTTGCTGTTGAGAGAACTAAAAGGGCCGCTGAAGAAGGATTTACTCAATCTATAAGCCAAACAGATCTGCTTGTCGGTGCACGAACTGGGCCACTGAATTTAATTTTGTATACTGTCTTTAATATGGGATCCGCTTCAAATAATATTTCTTGGCAAAGTTATGAAGATATAAAGAAGCGATCTGAAATCGAGTGGACTATTCCCTATTCTTTAGGAGATGGTCATAAAGGATTTCGAGTTGTAGCGACTGATGAAAATTTTTATGTGCATTATCGATTTCGAGGAGACGGTAAAGTTGAATTTCGAGATGGAAAACCTGCTTTAGAAATTTGGGATGCAGTGATTGGATCTGAAGTTGAAAAAAAACTTAAATATAAGGTAGGTGATAGAATTGTAATTGCCCATGGTGTAACCCGCGGAGTGGGTATTCAAATGCATGATGATAAACCATTTCATGTTACTGGAATTCTGAAACCAACTGGAACAGCTCTTGATCAAAGTATCTATATATCTCTATACGGTATGGAGGCTATTCATATTGATTGGCAAGATGGTGCATCTCCAACAGATGAAAAGCGTGTCAATCCAGAATCTTTAAATAAAGAAAATATTCAAATTGGACAAATCACTTCTTTTTTTCTGCGCACAAAAAATCGAATTGAAACTCTTAGACTTCAAAGAGAAATTAACAATTATCCAGAAGAACCATTGTTAGCTATCATTCCAGGTGTCACTTTATCAGAACTATGGAGGGGCTTAAGTCAGATTAATCTAGTTTTAAAAATTATTTCTTGGTTGGTTATATGTGTTGGTATCGCAGCAATGCTCAGCTCAATATTAGCAGGCCTAAATGAACGAAGAAGAGAGATGGCGATATTACGTTCTTTGGGTGCTGGTCCAAAAAGACTCACGATACTTCTTGTATTTGAAAGTACACTAGTAACAGTCATTGGTATTATTATTGGTGTTGTTTTTGAACTTACAAGTTTTTTCATTCTAGAAAGCTGGTTGCAAAATCAATTTGGCTTATTTATAGTTGGTAACCCATTTACTATTGTAGAAGTAATATATTTATTAGTAACAATTATATTAGGAATGCTTGTCGGGTTAGTCCCAGCCTATAAAGCTTCACAATTAGCATTAAAAGATGGGTTATCGGTAAGGATTTAAAAAGCGCAGTTAGATTGTCATTTTCAATAACTTATCAAAACTAGATTGACACCAAGATTTATCATTTTCATTAGTTATTTTTTCAAAATATTTTTTTACCTGTTCGCGCGCTTTGCTAAAGCCGATTAAATTTCCTCGTTCGTTTTCAACAAGAGCCAAGACTTCGTATCCTAAAAATAATTCCAATGGTTCTGCTTTGTTTGTTTCATTTACTTCAAGGCAAAGTTGAGCATGCACCAATGCTAGTTGAAATTGTTTAGTCTTCAAATATGTCCTAGCAAGACGGTACTCTGCTCGAGCTACATTAAGCCAAGTTCCGGCTATTTCCCAAAATTTTCTTCCAGTGAGAGCTGCTAAAATCATTAAACGATTTTCATCTTCACTGAGAGAATTTTTTTCTTCGAGAGTTGCAGCTAAATTATTTCCTGTTACTGCTAAAGCTCGATTTGCAGGATCTTCTTTTGTAAGTTCTCCTTGAGTAATAATTTCTAATCCATTTTTGAAATATTCAATCGCCATCGCAATCTGATTTTGCCCACAGAGTGCAGCTGCTGCATTTGCAAATATTCGAACGAGATCTGAGTTCCCGAAATTTTGAAGTTTTGGATTTAAGCCACCGGCTAATTCAAGAGCTGCAACAGATCTATTAATTGCATTATTGCTTTCCGTTTCTGCTTGAAAAATACTTGCGCTACGCAAACCATTTAAAAATTTTACGCCTTCTTTCCATTGTCCAAGATGTTCACCGTAAACATGAGTTGCTAGATTTACCAATGTAGGAATTTGATTATTATCTGTTAAAAGCGCAATACATTTTTCGAGGCGAGCAGCAACTCCTTTAGAATCTGTTACATGATCATCCCAGGCTTGATTAATAAAGTTGTCAAAAGTCATAAATTTCACCTTTCATATACATTATCTTATTCAAATATTCTTTATAACTAGCAGGCAGAATGCTACTTTGGATTAAATTTAAAAGATAGGGACATTGGGGGACTTTAGGTGACATTAGAACTTGAAACTCTGTAGTTCTTTTACTTTTAAAACGCATTCAGTTTCATTATATAGCTCAATTGCTTTTTTTATCGCAATTTCAGAGCCTTGAATTTGGCCGATGGCTTTTAAGGTAAAAGCGAGTTCCACATAGACACCTGCTTGCTCAATAGGAAATGACTGCGACACAATAATCCCTTTTTCCAAGAAGGTATTTGAACTTTCAAGGTCTCCGATAAGACGTGAAATTCTTCCAGCAAATTCATAATTAAGACCTTCTTCAATTTTTAAGTCTTGATAGCCTTTTAGAGCGATTTGTAAATTTATTTTTGCTTCAGAGACTTTATTTTTGCGCGCATAAATTTCTGATAATAAAAGATTTCCTAAACAAACTCCTCGCCGATATTCATCCTGCTTAGCTAATGATATTGATTTTTCAGAGCAAGATTCAGCTTTGTCGTAATTTTTTTTGAGTAAATAAATTCTGGCTAAGTGACCAAAAGAAATACTTAGGTTCATTGGATTTCCATGAAAAGTAAAAAGCTCAATACTCTTTTTTTCATAATCTTCACCTAAATCTAAATATCCAGATTCGTAGTAAACAGCTCCTAAATTAGAATAAATTGATGCAACAATCTTAGGCTCAATAAAATTTGAAAATTGAAGACAAGCTTGATAAGTTTCGATACTTTTTATCGTTTTACCTCTCCAAGAAAAAATATTACCCTGACTTAAAAGTGCTTGAGCTTTTATTGTTTTATCTTGAAGTTTTTCTGCAATTTCTAAGGCTTTTTTATTATATATTTCTGCTTGGTCAATTTTACCTTGCCGCCAAGATGCAATTGTTAGTTGATTATAAAGCTGACCAAGAACATTTAATGGCAAGTTTTGTAATATCGTAGCTTTTAGTAAACTTTCAATGACATTCCATTCGCCAATTGGTCCTAATTTATCAAGCAAAGAACTTTGAGCCAGTAATTCAGCAGCGATTTTTTGATCCTCAGGAGATGCTAATTGTGAGGCTGAATCAGAATGACAGAGATCGGAAACTTGGCACTCTAGCACAAATGCCAAGGCCTTAGCATTTTCAGGTTGGATGGATTTTACTTTACCTTGTACCCAACGAACAACAGACTTTCTATCTACACCGACCTGTTCAGCCAACCACCACTGTTTAATTCCAAGTTCAGTCATTCGATCACGTAAGTAACTTGAATTTAAAATAAGGTCTTTTGGTGATTTCATGTTAATCCTAATAGATTTTTTTGAAAGACCCAAGAAAGATAAGTCTTTCCATCATAATAAATTGGTTTAACAATTTTAAAACCCTGGGTTTGATAAAACTCAATTAATTGTTTTGCCGATTGTGCAGTGTCGAGTTGCATACATGTAAAACCTTCTCGACGAGCAATACTCTCAGCTAATTTCAGTAAATGATTTCCAAGTCCGAGAGATTGCTTTTCTGGTAGAACTGCAAAACGACTTATGTATAAACATCTCGAGGTACTAACCTGATTGAAATTTTTCATTTTCATGGTTCCAATAATTTTATTTTCCAATTCTAAAATAAAAACCTTTCCTCCATCATGAAGACTATCCAATGTGAGTGAATCATCCTGAAAGGTGGCATTATAATTTAATCCTTGATTAAGAAGTTTTTTGTAAGACAAATTCAAAAGTGATCTAAGTTTAGAAACATCATTATCATTTGCAACACGAACTTCAATCTTGCCTAAAATAGAGTGATCAATAAATCGCTCTTCTTTATTTAGAATGAATTCAGATGTCTCGGGTGCTGATTTTGGTTGAAAAGATTGGAGCTTAAGTCGCCAATCATTTTTTGAGATTCTTTTATATCCCGCAAATAAAAATCCACCAAATGGTTGGAGAATTTCTTCGGCTAAAGAAATAATCGCTTCGATTCCACTTGTATCACTTTTTTCAAAGGCATCAGCCCATCGTTTTCCAAGTTCAGGGTCAAGTTTAAAAATTCTTCTTGGTATATGTTTTCCAGAGGCAGACCACCAATTATTGGCCCTGAAATAAAAATTTCCTAAAGTTTCATGAAGTTTTCCAATTGTTGCCATTGCTTCAATTTTACTTCTTGGATCTCGGAGATCATCAATAAGATCAGTTATGCTATAACGATATGAGTTAAGTGTTTCATCATCCCAAACTGGAGGGCCTTGTACTAACACTCGATCTGCAAGTGATTTTAAATTAAATCCCAAAGGATGATCCACTGGCACACACTGACCTTCTAAGACCATACATGGCAGAGCAGGCACACCGTCTTTTGCATCAAACTCCCAAAAGAAGTAATTTAATGTTTCAGGATCATGAGCGAAAACTTCAACATTCCATCCATCATAAATAAAGGATTCCCTCCATGCCACTTCTACTTTTTTAAATACAACAACAAGATCAATATCTGAATAGTTCGTTTCTTCACCGCGATTAAATGAACCGGCAATAAAGGCAACGTCTACATCTGAATATTTTTCTTTTAATAATTTCTTTGCTACATCATAAGGATTTGATCGATTAAACTTCATTTAACTAACTCCATTCGTTCAAAAACGAAAATTGTCTGCGGCTTGAATCAACTCTTCAGGATCATAGGAAATTGGAAATACTTGATCTACAGGTATACCATTTCCTTCAATGCAGTTTTCATTCAAGTCAAATGTTAAAGATGTACTTACTGTTAAACGATAACCATCAAGAAGTTT
This sequence comes from Bdellovibrionales bacterium, assembly GCA_005793345.1. GTDB lineage: Bacteria > Bdellovibrionota > Bdellovibrionia > Bdellovibrionales > Bdellovibrionaceae > SXSU01. Next base: position 60,999 of record SXSU01000137.1, on the reverse strand, counting down.
TAAGACCCGTGGACGACCGCTACCGCCACCAGATGGCTGACCAATAACTTTAACTTGAGGTTGGTCTTGCAACCCAAGGAGAGCATCTTCACTGGCAGAATAAGTCAATGGGTCTGTTAAAAATATAACTTCCTTATTACATCGTTGATTCTCAGGAGCGGGAATTCCAACTATTGCTTCTTTTCCTCCAAGCTTTCCATCATGGTTTGTACTTTGAAGCCAACCAATAGTTCCTTCATTTTTTAAAAAGCGATTTCTAAATCTATGTGCCATTAAAAAATTACCACCAGGGTTGGCGCGCAAATCAACTATCAGTCTTGATGAATCTTTGAACTCTTGAAAAGCTTCATCAATCTTCTCTTCCAAACCTTTTCCTAAACGCCAAGACTCAATTCTTAAATATCCGTTTCCAGAACTTAATTTTTTCCAAGTTACGACAGGGCTCCATCGATCTAGAATAGGATTTTCATTCCAAGTAATAATTTTTCCTTCAGGCGATTTAGCTTCGAAATACCTAGTTGTAGTCATTGGAGTTGCTAATAACCGAGCCCCAATAACAAATGCTTTTGCATGTGGACTCGCAGATGTTCTTTCTGACCAGTCCTTAATGTCATCAGAAATAAATTCAAATCCTGGTCTTACTCCTTGTGCCCATGCTAATGAATTTTGAGAAATTCTATAAAAGTAAGCTTTTTCATTTTCAATTTTTAAATCGTATGGAAATGTTCCAAGGGGAGGAAAAGGTCTAACCCAAGTATGTGCATCGTTAAGTTCAGATATCCATCTTTGCATCGCTGCAATCGGATCTTTTGCGGTCTTAACAAGCGGCATGTGGTGTTGCGAGATATTCTCCCAATTTAACTTTTTATTAACGAATGAGGGATAAGTAATTTTAACTTCATTGTAAATAAGTGAAATAGCATCATCTAAGTTTTTGCAACTTCCAATTTTCCATAGCCCACCCTCAAACTTACCCAGTGAACGAAGATAACTAAAGCTTTCCGTTACCTCTTCAGGGTTTGAACCATTCGAAATAAGAATCTTACTTTTACGATCCAAGAAGATCTCTGATCCCGATGGCATAGGATGATCTAACATTTGAATCGCTGTATTACATTTTGTTGGGCCAATCAGCCAACGTGGTCCTGCGACATTAGAATCAGTTGTAAATTCCATTTTACAGCCAAGTTCGTCCTCGAGGCTATGTCGATGTTCGTTGAACAAGGTTTGAAACCCTTTAGCCTGATCGACCTCACTACCTTTCAGCGATGAGAAGTCACTGGGTATGATAACCCAATCTTTTTCTAGATTTTCAAATGGTCGTCCAAACATGGGATCATATTATGAAGTTTCAATTAAATCGTCAATGAACTCATAGTCATCATTTGAGGTCACCTTGTGTATCTAAATTATTTACTATATTAAGGTTGAATCTTTTATCGAGTGAATGCTCTACATCTTTAAACACACCGTCAGAGATATGAAGATCCCATAAAGAAAATCCTATTGTTATATGTGGATAATAATCATCAGGATTCCATCCCTCTTTAGGACCACCATTTGCTAAATACTCATTATAAATCTGGTGACGAATTTTTAAAAGATTAGGAGATTGTACAATTATAAAATACGTTTCTTGAAGTTGTTGATTCACTTCTGCTTCACCACGGCCTAAACCTAGAATTTCAAATTCTGAACTTTGAACACCCATTTCCTGTGCAATGGCCTCAATACGCTCTATAGATAAATAACGTTTTATGTTTTTAAAATATTCGACAGGAGTGATAATTGTAATATGGGCCTCACCCTCAGGATTCCAAAGTTTAAAAAAATTTAAATTGTATTCTAATTCTTTTGATAACTCTGCTCGTAGTAATTTCACAGGTTGATACTGTATACTCATCGCAAGTGTTGTATCGTATGGACCGTCTCCACGATGCGAATAGAATGTTAACTCTTTATTATTTAAAATCTTATTTTCAATTTGTAGATCTATAACTCCTTGAGAAAAAGAAACTTTTAGAATTACAATTATAATTATTAAAAAAAATTTATCCATTTCACTCTCCATATTCATTTATTTATGAGACTTCACTCAAGTATGACTCATGCCCACTCGAATTTATTCCATTTAAATAAATTACTATGACAGCCTTATATTTCAATTTTATTTATTTTCAATTTAAATATATAAATGTTATATATACATAAATGATATAAAGGAAATTTATGCTAAATTGGAACTATCTAGAAAGTTTTGTAATTTTATCCGAAAATCTCAGTTTCAGCGAAACCGCAGATCTGCTTAAAACATCTCAACCTTCAATTTCTCGCCAAATCCGCTTTCTTGAAGAAAGTCTTGGATACCCTCTTTTTATAAGAAGTCGGAAAAGCGTTCTGCTTTCAAAAGAAGGACTTCAGTTAAAAATAAAGCTTACACCATTAGTTAATGAAATAAAGAAATTGATCATGATTCAAAAAGAATTAAGTAATTCACTTTCAGGTACCATTCGCATCGGAAGCATGCATGAAGCCGGGCAAATTTTATTAATGCCAATTATCAGAAAATTTTTAAAACTTCACTCACAAGTCGATATCCATACAACTCTCATGTCTTCGGTAGATATTTGTGAAGAAGTTCTAAAAGGCAATCTAGATTTTGGCTTTGTATATCAACTTAGTGATAGTAAAACATTAAAAGCCTATGTAGTTATTGAAGATCGCCCCGTACTAATGCAATCATCTAGATCAAAGTTTTTGTATGAAGAAAGAAAATTTTTAGATTTTATTTGCTATCGAGAAAACGACACTTATACCAAACAATTCATAGAAAAGAATCTTAATCGCTCTGAGCAAAAGCGAGTAAGATTTCGCTCAAGTGTAAATTCTCATTCTGTTATGCTTCAGATGGTTGCTGATGAAGACTTATTATGTGTTGTTCCCTTTGGAAGTGCAGTAGAATCTATAGCTCAAAATCAAACCAAGATAATTAAAGAAAATTTAAAACTCCAACCTCTATATTTAATTTGTCACGAACAAACTTTTTTTGACAAACGGAAAAAGTATTTGTTTAATTTTTTAATTAAAGAATTTAAAAAAAGTAACGGAGTTAATCGATAATAAAACACTAAATTTAAATTTTTTCTATAGGTCAATACATCCCAACCCACGCTCATTTGTTTTTGTAGCTTGGATTTGAACACTTAATGTCTTAATTTCATCAGTAATATTTTTAGTAGACAAGTGGAGTAAATAAGCACCCATAAACTTTTCGTTTTCCATAAATTCTTTAACAAAATTTAAACCCAATATTTGTGAGGGATTACCATTTATTTTTGCCTTAATATTTTTTTCATTAAGTTCTGGATATATAATTGCGGCTCTATTTTTATCTGGCTGTTCTAATGATTTATATTTTTTTAACGACATTGGCCTAAAATAAACAATTAATCCTGGGTAAGCAGGTAAAGTCGTCCAAGCTTTCATTCCATATAATTCCAATCCATCAATTTTAGCCTCAATAATTGGTGAAGTCATTGGATTGAAATTCCAGTGCCAGTATTCAAGATTTTTAGTTGAATAGTCCTTACAAATAAAAACTGAATTATATACTCTATTATCAATACTAATTTCAAACTTACCACTTTTATCGCTTTTAGTTGAAAATAGGGATGAAAAATTTTCATCTTGAAAATGGACATCAGCATCTTCCAAAAAATTGCCTTCAAAATCAGACACAATACCTTTAACTATTATTTTGCCATATTGTAACATTTTTCCTCCTCACCAAAATCCGAGAATAGTGCCCTTGGGCGTCGGCTTCAGCTCGACTTCACATTCTAACTTTTTACATTCCTGCCCTTGATTCATAGAACTAACCCAATTTATAAAATCCTTTTTTGTTCGTTTTGAAAACTCAAATCGCAGATTTTCTGGAAAACTTGGTTCAATCATGTGAAGACACCAGCATCCTTTTGCAGACAAGTCAGTTTTTGTAGCTTGGCTACCGAACAATTGTTTATGACCTGTATTCACAAGATATCTATCAATTCCGAGTGCCTTAAGATCTTTTTGCTTAGCATCTCCTAACACAACAGCTCTCTTAGACCAAAGAAAAGATTGCATAAAATGATCAGAGACATCTCCGTGCTGATAAATAAGAGCTGCTGCGGAAAAATCTGCAGCACTTTGTAAACATCCTTCACCAAATATTTCTCCAACACGTTTCCTACGAACTACATCTCGCGATGCCATTCCTTGGAGTTCTTCAGAAGTTTTCATTTCAAAATTAATACGGTCTTCTTGATCTGATTTTACGATAGATTGCAGCTCTGCAGAACGTGCTTGGTATAATTCCTTGTCAGCCAGACAAGATTTGTAAGAATTGGTGTATGTAGTTTTTGAAACTGTTGAGCAACCTGCAATTATTAGGAAATATAAAAATATTAAAGTAATCTGTATAAGACACAAACTCATTCGATATGAGAAATTGAAATTAGTTGAATTAATTTTTTTGATAGTTTTAATCATGACCATCCATTTGAATCATTTATCCATAAGCTCTTGTCAACTCGTAATTTGAAATTGTAAATTATTGAGTCAACCTAAAATAAAAGGGCTTAAAATTTAGATTCATTTGCAAATTATATTTTTGGACTAACAATGAATAATATGTTAACTGAAATTGTGAAAAATCTAAAACGAATTGCAATAATTGGAAATGGTGGCGGAGGTAAGACCACTTTAGCAAAGTCACTTGCAGCAAAATATTCTCTTCCCCTCACTCATGTAGATAGCATTCAGTATCTGGCTGGAATGAAGATTCGTGATACTTTGGAGACAACCAGAATTCTTAATCTAAAAGCGGATGAGGACAGCTGGCTCATTGACGGATTTGGAACTTATGAAGTTATGCAACGTAGGTTTCATCTGGCCGATAAAATTATTTTCGTAGATTTTCCCATTTGGCGGCATTATCTTTGGTGCACGAAAAGGCAGATAAAATCACTTTGGACACCTCGATTAGAGCTACCTGCAAATTGCAACGAAGCAACTCTTTCCTATACAATAAAGCTCTACAAAATACTCTGGCGTGTTCATACTCAAATCAGACCAAAACTCATTGATCTATTTAAACAAATCGAATTTAAAAATAAAGTTATTAAAATCAAAAATGTAAAACAATGGAATTGTGTTTTTTTCAGTGGTGATATCTAGATCTTTAAATGATCTTTATGCACCTCGCATTACTTAAAAAAATTGTTGCCAAATCAAAAGTATCGTTTAACTATGCATAGATATGCGAGGTATATTATGACAGTTGATAAAGAATTATTGAAGGGCAGCACTGAGACTTTGGTCATGCAATTACTTTCACGAAAACAAATGTATGGCTACGAAATAATAAAAGAGCTTGAGCTTAAATCCAGTGGACTTTTTGAGCTACGAGAAGGAACGCTATATCCGATTCTCCACAGTCTTGAAGAAAAAGAATTAGTCACTTCAGAGTGGGTTGGAGAAGATGGTTCACGAAAAAGAAAATATTATTGCCTGACTAAAAAAGGACGAAGCTATTTAAAAGAAAAAAAACAAGATTGGTTTGCGTTCAGAGATGCTGTTGATGCAATTGTCATTTAATTAGGAGTAAACAAGTGAAAACTAAAATTGAAGAATATATAAATCAAGTAACTGAACAAATTCAGTTTAAAGAGGCAAGATACGATGTGAGTAGAGAATTTAAAATTCATATTGAAGAGAATATACAAATGGCAAAAAGTTTCGGCTTGTCTGAAATTGAAGCAGAAGTTGAAGCATTAAAACGAATGGGAGATCCACTTTCAGTAGGTAAAAAACTTAATCTTATTTCAAAACCTAAAATTGATAAATTTTTATTATTTTTAGTTGTGGCTCTCATTTTTTTTGGAGAATTTTTTTTAATAACACTTAAATGGTCTTACAATCAGTTTGCTTGGATCTTAGTAGGGCTAATAGCAATGACATTTGTTTATATATCACCCTACCGTAGAATTGTAAACTTTGTCTCATCTCTGTATTTAATTGGTTTTTTAGGAATCTTTGCTTCCCTCTGGTCAGGATTAATTTTTGAAGGGCAACCTTATTTATCTTTAATGGGTTTACACATAAAAATAATTGATCTCTCAAGTGTTATGATGGCAATTTCAATACCTGCTATTTTAGAAAAACTTCCAAATAAGTATCATAATCTCACAGCTCCCTTATTAGTATTGATTCCAGTCATCTATTTTTCATTCATTGGTTCTTTATTTCCAGCAATTCTAATTTTAGGCTCATGTATTCTTGGATTGAATTGTTTTAAAATCAAAGATTCAAACCTAGTTATCATTGGATTAGTTGGAACTTTTGCATTACTTTTTGGGAGTCGAAATGTGTTCCAAAATAATGAACAATTAAGTTCAATAATTAATTCAGAAAGACATACCGATTTTATAATCTCTGGAATAAGTCGCATGAATTTTATAGCTTCAGCAATTGTAGTTATGATTCTTGCTTCCTTCGTAGCTCGGATTTTTAAAATTACAAATAAAATAAAAAATCGATGGTTAAAATCTACCTCTATGATATGTGCATCACTTTTTGCAATTGAGATATTTTTTGGAATAAATTCAAATTTAGGATTTACACCAGCTTTCAAAACAGGTGTGAATTTACCATTTTTAAGTTACGGTGGTTCACTCATGGTTGCTCATTTCTTTATGATAGGGATGATTTTAGCCGCTGGTAAGCGACGAAATATTTCGAGTTTCGCTTAATCTAAATTCGTATTTAAAAATAACTGCTCATGATTAAGCCTGATCGCTTCGCGATTATATCAGACATAATCACGAGCAGTTATTTTTTGTTTGTTTGGGGTGAGTGAAATTTTGATATTACATTTCTTGCCCATATTCAAACTAGATCAAATGCTTTTACTATAATTTTTTAAAGTTGACATTAGTAATAGTTTAACAAATTATTTCTGGAAAATTAATTTAAAAATTTTGGAGTTTAAATGATCACTAATTTTATCAAATCAATTTTCTTAATTTCCATTTTATCATTAATCGGGTGTGCCTCATCTCAGAAATCTAAAGATTATGAATATATGTCTTCACAAGAATATCAAAAGAAACCTAATTTAACTCAATCACTTCTAAATGCAAATGAACCACTCTCAGAAGATGCTGTTCAAAAAATTCTTTCAAGTAAAATTACCTTTCCTAAAAAAATTAATATTGCAATTGTGAAGCTATCTGATTCCTACGAAGGAATAGATTATCAAACTATCAGCCAAGAAGTATCAGAAAAACTTTATGACAAATCCAATTGGGGAGAAAAGGTACAATCAATTATACCTATGCCTCAAGTAATGATCGCAAAACCCATAACGTTAACAAGTTTACGTCAGGCTGCTGTGCTACTACAAGCTGATGCACTACTCATTATCAAACCCGCATCCTATGGGGATTGGAAATTTCAGTGGTTTGATAGTGAAAAAGCAAAAGGGATAACATCCCTTGAGGTCTTATTATTAGATACAAGAACAAACGTAGTTCCTTTTACTTCAGTTGTTACTGAGACTGCAGAAATTACCAAAGATAATACGGATTATAATAATTATGAACTTATGAATAGAGCCAAACTAGTAAGTGAAACAAAAGCCCTACTACAAGTTGCGCCATTGGTTCAAAAATTTATATCCAGAGTTTTATAATAAAATAAATGAATCATTTATTTCGTTTTATAATATGATATCCAAATTTGGTTCGGATTGGAACTTTTGTAACAGAGTCTTTTGCAAGAGCCATTGCTGCTTCTGCAAAGTCAGAGTCTAATCTCGACAATGGCACATCACCCAGGTTGCCTCCGTTCTCTGCAGAGGAGCATTTTGAATACTTCTGCGCAAGATCTTCAAAACTTTTACCTTCTTTGAGTGCACGCAATATATCTTTTGCTTCATATTCATATGTTAATAAAATATGACTTACATTAATTTTTTTTACCATATTATATTTTCTAAATTAAATTATCCAAAAGTTGGAACGCAAACAAATCTTTGTTTATATTTATTAATTTTAACCCTTGAGTCCTTTCAATCCAACTTAAAGTTTTATTACTATATAACGAGACATGAGTCTGATCTCTTAAATACCACCATTCATTTAGTTCACCTAGGGACGGTCTTAGTTGGGTTCGAACAACTAAAACTCCACTTGAATTTAAAAAACTTTTCATCATATTAAATCCATCAATTGGTCTCCGAAAATGTTCAACCACTTCGCATGCAAATACGCAATCAAATTTATCATTAGGAATCTCTTTATAAAAATAAGGATCATATAATTGAGCAACCCCTCCAAAACCCTCAAATAATTGCGCTGTTAATTTAGATTTTCCAGAACCAAAATCCAAAACTTTTTTTCCAGAAAAGCTAGAAAAAAATTGAACGGCAAATTTAACTCCCTCTAATAAATACTCTTTGTATTTAACATCATTATCATCATTATTATGACTTAAATATCTTTTAAATTCTTCAATTTCTGATAAATGAAACTGAGGTAATAAAAATAATAAATCACAATTAGTACAGAGCCCATACTCTTTTCTTTTTAACTGAATAGGATCAATTGTTTGCTTTAAACACAGCGGACAATCCATAACGCAGGCTCCTCTCTATTGACATTACGCTCCTGCAATTGAACTAATATAACTTATTATGAAAATACAAACTCTTTAAGGATAAACTTGATATGTTAATACAACGTTGGCAAGCAGCAACTCTACCTACCTTAGAACAATTAAAGCTTATCCTCCAAGCTGAAGGTATCGAGTTCAAAGAAGAAAAAATTGAGCCAAGTTTTAAAATTCAAGAACACAGGCATCCATTTGGTGAAGTTAGAATTGTAGTAGATGGTGAGTTGGTTTTTAATGTTGGGGGTACTCAACTTATGCTTAGAGCTGGTGATCGTATTGATATTGCTGCAAATACAAAACATTCACACTTTACTCAATCCATTGGAGCTCTCACTCTATATGGATCAAAACCATTTTAATTCAAAATTTGTTTTATAATATTTCAAAATAATAGATAAAAAATTTTAAAAGGAGAAATTAGTGAAAAATCATATCTTAGTTGTTGGTAGCCTTGCTTACGACAGTATTCAAACTCCATTTGGAAAAGTTGAAAAAACTTTGGGAGGATCTGCAAATTACTTTTCTGTTGCAGCATCATTACTTTCACCTGTTCGAGTGGTTGGAGTTGTTGGTGAAGATTATAATCAAACAGACATTGATCTTTTAGCAAAGCGAGGTGTTGATTTATCTGGTATGACAAAGGCGCATGGAAAAACATTTCATTGGTCAGGATTTTATGAAGGCGACATGAATGAAGCAAAAACTTTAAAAACTGATTTAAATGTTTTTGAAAGTTTCAACCCCGTCCTCCCAACTCTTTACCAAAATTCAGAATTTGTTTTTCTTGCAAATATAGATCCTGATTTGCAAATCAAAGTTTTAGAGCAAGTTAAAAATCCTAAGTTTGTTGCTTCCGATACAATGAATCTTTGGATAAATATTAAAAAACCTTCTTTACTAAACTTACTTAAAAAACTTCCAGCAGTTTTATTGAATGAAGGTGAAGCAAAATTATTAACAGGTTGTTCAAATGCTATTTCTGCTTCAAAAGAAATATTAAAAATGGGACCCAAATATGTTGTTGTTAAACGTGGCGAGTATGGTTTTGTATTAGCAGGTCCAGATGGATTTTTTATGTTACCCGCAGTACCTATTGCAGATGTTGTCGACCCAACGGGAGCTGGGGATACTTTTGCAGGTGGTTTTTATGGATATCTATCAAGTTTAACGAATTTTGAATTAAACACTATCAATTTAAAATGGGCTTGTATTTATGGATCAGTATTAGCTAGTTTTACAGTTGAAGGTTTTGGGTTAACTAAGTTATCACAAATTACAAAAGACGATATGATTCAAAGACTTCGTTTTTTTGAGCAATCAACAAAACATCCCTAGTTAAATGTATCCTATTTTAAAAATTTCAGAACTTTTTGCAATCCCAACTTATTTGCTAATAATAAGTTTGGATTGCATTTTAATTTTATTAATTTCAAATAAAAGATTAGGTTCCGAAAGATTTGCATATCTTAATTTAAAAACGGGATTAGATTTATCCCTTATAATATTAATTTCTGGTTTAATTGGGGGACGTTTAGGTCATATTTTATTTGAGTATCCGCAAATTTATTTATCTAACCCATTACAAATTTTTAATATTTTCCACGGTGGTTTTGTATTTTATGGTGGACTTATATTCGCAGTTTTTAGCTCTATAATATTTTTAAAATTTAAAAAGGATACTTTCCTTAAATGGGCTGATTTTTTTTCACCCCTAATAGCTCTTGGATATTCTGTTGGCCGACTGGGTTGCTTCCTTGCGGGATGCTGCTATGGAAAACCTGTTAATACTAGTATAATTCCATGGTCAATGATCAATCACGCTTTAAATGATGGCATCAGTAGACACCCAACACAGCTTTATGCTTCTCTATTTGAATTAATTATTGTGGCCATCTTATTTAAATTTGAAAAAAATAAATTTGATAATCATATAGCTTTAAATTCAAAAGTAAATTTAACTATAACTTCTTCTATAAGATCAAAATTTAAATTGTCTGGAGTAATATTTTTTTCTTGGTTAACTATGCACGGATTAGCAAGATTATTTCTTGAATACTTTCGAGGTGATTTTAGAGGTTCGTTAGTTTTGGGGACATCAATTTCATCTGTTATAAGCATTTTATTAATTTTAATTAGTATATCCAATTTAATTTTAATAGTAAAACATAAAAAAACTGCTTATGATTATGCCTGATACATTCGCGCCAGCGATCAGTCTTAATCACAAGCAGTAATTTGCTTTGCTTAGATTTGCTTAGATTAACTTAAATTAGCTTTTATTAGCTTAAATTAAATTTCACCTTTTGGATATACGGCAAACTTATCAAACTCACCATACTCATGAAGCTTATTATATAACGTTTTAATTGTGATACCTAAAGCATTTGCAGCCTGAGTTTTATTGCCATTAAAATGATGTAGAGATTTTAAGATAAACCGTTTTTCTAATTCGTGTAAAGCTAAGCTTGGATCGTACTCATCCATATGAATTCGAGTTTGTGGGTTACGGATATTTTCTGGAATATCATTAACCATAATTGTGTGTCCATCGCTTAAAATTTGTAGACGTTCACAAATATTTTGAAGCTCTCTTATGTTACCTGGCCAGTCATAATTTACCATTAACTTTAAAGCATCTTCACTCACTTGACGACCTCGACCTAAAAATGCATGGGAACCAGAACTTAAAAAGTGATTGATCAATAAAGGGATATCTTCTTTTCTTTGACGTAAAGCAGGAGTCTTAATAGCAATTGTATTTATTCTATAGTACAAATCTTCTCTGAAGCGACCTTGAGCTACATCTGCTTCAAGCTTTCTGTTTGTTGCACTTATTAAACGAATATCAACTCTGATTGGCTCTTTACCACCAACACGATAAAGCTCACCTTCTTGTATAAATCTTAAAAGTTTAGCTTGGATTCCTGGTGTTAACTCACCGATTTCATCCAAAAATAACGAACCACCATTTGCAATTTCAGCTAGGCCAGTTTTTTTATTTATGGCACCAGTAAATGATCCTTTTTCATGTCCAAATAATTCACTTTCTAAAAGTGATTCTTGGAGTGCACCGCAGTTAATAGCTACAAAGGGTTTATTTGCCCTAGAGCTCTTCTCATGAATTGCATGAGCTAGTAATTCCTTTCCTGTTCCAGATTCACCTAGAACTAAAATATTAGCGTTTGATGGAGCAACACGCTCGATGACTTTCATTAAATTTTTCATAACCTCTGAACCATAAACTATAGTTTTAGATTCAATCACTTTAGATGATGATTGATTATTCCAAGTTTGTGGTTGTAATGGAGTTTGAGACCCTGAACTGAGCGGAGGGAGATTTATAGACATACGTACTACCTTTCATAAGAACAATTCTTGAAAATGCAAAACACACGCAGTACAATACTCATTAAGAAAAATTATACTGCGCATAAATTTACAATGCGTTGCAATATAATGTATTTTTGTAAATACAGCAAGTAAAAAATTTAAATGTTTATATTTTTAGCATTTCTAAATGATAACTATCTATATAATATTATTTAATAAATTTAAGTTTATAAATTCATAAACAAAAGTAAAATTAAATGAATTTTTTTCACAAGAGTTACACTCTTTAACTGAAATATTAAAATCCAAACTAAAGTTTGTATTTTCATAATAACTCAAATTTCGCAATCAATGTAAGTTCAGTTCTTATAAGATTTAATTATGATCAACAAAGAATATTTAAGCTTAATAACTGATTGGAAAAAAAAATATTTTTATGAAATTGAAACTATTGATCAAAAAAGCCCCTTAACTTTGAAAAGTTATAGTAAAGATCTAGAACAAGTTTTTTATCAAGTTGAAGTAAAGAATAAAAAAGAACTTACAACATTTAAAAACATTGAAGAGTTTTTACTTTTCAAAGCTAAACAAGCCCAATTAAGTTGGGGATCTCTAAGTATTGCATCACGTAATCGCAAATCTGCTACTATTAAAGCTTTTTTTAAATGGCTTTACAGAAAAAATTATCTAATTTCACCGCTTTTTGAAAAAATAAAATCTCCTAAAGTTCCACAAAAAATTCCACATTTTATTTCAGTGGACGAAGCAATATTTTTAATCCAAAGCTCCACTCATAATTTAACAACAAATGTACTAATATGTTTATTATATGGAGGTGGACTTCGAATATCAGAGGCCTGTCATATAAAATGGAGCGATCTTGATTTTCAGCAAAGAAAGCTCCTAGTTCTTGGAAAAGGTAATAAAGAAAGAGTTATAATTTTACCTAAATTATGTTTTGAAATTTTAAATAAACTAAAATTAGTATTAAACTCAAAAATATCGCAAAAAAATTATATATGGGGAGATAAGCCACTTAACCAGAGAGTTGCTTATTCTATGGTACGTAAACAAGGTGCTCTTGCTGGGCTATTAAAGCCTTTACACCCTCACGCTCTTAGACATAGCTATGCAACGCATTTATTACAAAGTGGGGCAGATCTTCGAGCTCTACAAGAACTCCTCGGTCACTCAACTCTTCAAGCAACAGAAAAATATACCCACTTAACCTTGGATCAACTTTCAAATACTATAAATAAATATCATCCCCTTAAAACACGAATTTGATAATTAATATTTGTTTTAGCTTGTTAATTTTTATAATTCCATCGTCATAACTCAAAAAATTATCTGCGGCTTATTGCAGAGGTAGGCCTCAATAATTTTATTGAGTTATTCCTTGTTCTTAAAAAAATTCACTGCGCTAAAAACAAAATTTAATTTGCTCCATCCAGTATCCACTTTTTTATAATATCTATTTGCTCAACAGTAAGTGGCGTCATTCCAAAAGGGGGCATACGTTTATTATCAGCTCTTGAAATGGCATTAATAAGAATACTTTCTTCAGGAAATCCAGGTTTAACTAATGGACGATTAGAATTTAAAATACCGTCCTTTGTTAAAATAATTCCTTTTGCATAAAGCTTTGCGTCCTTTTCATTATGACAAAAATTACAAGATTTATTAAATATATTTTTTTCAATCGAACTAAATGTAGGTTCCAAAATATTTGAATCTGGATCTGGTGATGGAATTAGCGTTGGCGTTGGCGTTGATGTTGGAACTGGAGTTTGATCAGGTAATTCTGTGGGTATAGGCATAGATGTTATGACAGGAGTTGGGATTGGAAGATTAGGATCAGGATTATCAGAAGGCATTGGAATTGGTGATGGTGTTAGATTTGGTTCTGGTGTATAATTAGGAGCTGGAGGTAATTCAGAAGGAGGAAATTCTATTGCACCTTCATCAATCCACTTTTTTAATAAAGCAAGTTCACCCTCAGAAACTGTTCCTCCCAATGGCATTCTTTTTTCTATAATCGCTGATCTAAATATATTAGTTATATTTTGTTTAACACTTTTATAGTCATCGAGATCAACTCCATATGCTATTATTCCTTTATCTGAACTATGGCATTCTGTGCAATACTGACTAAAAAAAGAATCCTTTAAAGTCTGATAACTTAATATTTCACTATTAGTTCCTTCTAAAACTCTCACTTGCTTATCTTTTTGATTTGATATAATCGAGTCAGTTACATTCACTTTTCCAAATCTTGAATTGCAAGATACTATTAAAAAACTGAAAAGGTTAATACAAATAAAATAAATAATATTTTTAAATATTCCTGAGTTCATAAAAATGCTCCCATGTCATTAGATGACAACAATTGGCTTACCATTTTGAGTATGCAAGATCGTCAATTAAAAATAACAAATAAAAGTTTTACTTGGTCAGATACACTTATTGTCAATTTTAACTTTTAAATTTCTCACAAATGAGATTAAATGATACTACGAGGTGAGTAAAATGATGACTAAATCTATTTTTATTAAATTTGCAAAGCTAGTGACTTTACTGGCTCTGTTGACATTACTTTATTTATTTCAAAATTGTGGACATTTTACCAATTCATCTAAAAAAGATTTAACAATTATGGTATCTGAACCAGTAAAGCCTGTAAGTATAACAAAACCATTGAGTATCAAATTAACTGACGTAAAATCTATTATATTTTATAATGTTTTAAATAATGAACTCATGACTGATAAAAATAAAATATATCGTCCAGATGTATTCAGTCTTCATCTTGATCCAATAAGTGGTCGTATTGAAGCATTTGATGTCACTGAAAAATTATTAAAAACAAAATTTTGCTTACAAGAAGTTGAAAGACGAGAATTAACAAATTTACTAAATATAATGCAACTCTGTGAACCACAAATGGCAAGCGATGAAGATTTATTGAATAATAAATGTGATCTGAAATATAAAATGCCGTATGCTAAATTCTTATTTGAACGGGAAGTTTTTAATTTGGGAGAAAAAACTTCTGAATGTTCTCACTCATATGATATCTGTGGAGATCACGCGATAAGCTTTAAAAATTTTATTCGGAAAATAATTATTAATTTAAAAAATAAAAAATGTTAGTTTTTAATTTTACAATTATTTCGCCCAGCACGTTTAGCTTCATACAAAGCCGAATCAGCAGACGAAATTAAACCTTTAATTGTATCTCCATGCTTAGGGAAATGTGAGATCCCAATACTTGCTGTAACTTTCAATACTCCAAATTCATCAGTTTGAATTAAAGTTTTTTCAATTCCCTTGCGAATTCTTTCTGCAATAGTCATGATATCATCTTTGGCAATATCCGGCAAGATACATGCAAACTCTTCTCCGCCATATCTTGCAGGCACATCAGTTGAACGACACATGTCTTTTATACATGATGCTACTTCTTTTAAAACTTTATCTCCAGTTAAATGTCCGTAAGTGTCGTTGAATTTTTTAAAATGATCTATATCTAATAAAAGTAATCCTAATGTTTTTTTACGATCTGCATGATCTCGAATTTCACTTTCTAATCTTACTTTAAAATAACGGTGATTATAAAGTGCCGTCATCTCGTCAGTCATCGCTTTTTTAAATAAATCCCGATTATCTAATGAAAAACTTAACGGCTCACTTAATGTTTCAAGTAAGTTTTGTTCATCATAAGTAAATTCTTTATTTTTTACAAAAACAAAATATTTTTCTAACTCACTATCGTCCTTATAATGAAAATCAATCCAAAAATAATTATCTAATATTTCATTATAATGTTGTTCTTTACTAAGTTTAGATTTTATTTCTTCAGAGTAATTTCTAACATCTCTACCAACAATTGTACCATTATCAGATTGTGCAAGTAACTGCAATGGTCCACCTTTAAATTCTTGTTTAAAATAAAGTGCAAAATCAATATTTAAAATTCCAATTAAATGCGAATATAGATTTCTCAACATAACTAATGGATCATCAAAGGTATTTGTTCTTTGCAAAACGTCTCTAATCAATGAAACTTGAAATAAATGCTGATCAAGTGCTTTAATAGTTTCTTCTTTTTTTGATAATTCCTCTTTGTATTTTCGACTTAAAGTTTCTTCTAGAGAAACATCTCGAAAATATATTAATACATTATAATCTCCATTAGAATCCTTTACACTTCTCCAAGCTAACTGCACTTTTCCTGTATGATTTTTGGTTCGATATATCACTTCTCTGATTGGTGAATCTAAATAGGCCTTACAAGCTAACTTTAACCTTTCCCAATCAAAATCTTCGAGCGTGATAAAATCTGTAACTGGTTTTTTTTTAACAGCTGCAATTGATGACTCTTCAATTAAATTTGAAAAGCTTGGATTAAAATACACCGATCTTAGATCTGATCCAATAATACAAACCGGATCCACAAAAGTATCAAACACATCGGGTTTAATATCTATTTTCATTACAACTGATCTCCAACTCTTCAGAAATTAATTTTATATATTTTCTTATCGTCAAAAATGACAAAAACCTTAGCTTGAAAACGAAAGTTAGACAATGGTCGTAAAAAAAAGTGCGTTTGAAATTTATAAAAATTTCTTGAATATAGGCTAGATGATTCTTGAATCACTCCAAATTAAACTAGATTTGATTAAGGTATTGGAAATGAACTCCAATATCCAATTGAAGTGCCATCAGTTTTTAATTGATAGTTTGGTGAACCGATAAGGATTTTTCCACCACCAGAAGTTAAAGATAAACCTAATCCATGTTTACTATCAATATTAAAGGAGCTTCCATTTAAAAATGGAGTTGAGTTTTTTAAAGTTACCCATGAATTATCATTATTTGTATCTTCAAAAATATATACTTTACTTGCTAAAGAATCAGATGCGACTAAACACAAATTTGAATTATTGCATGTTAAGAGTTTTAAAGATGTTCCTAAGTTTAAAAAACCTATTCCATAAGACCCATATCCAATTGTCAAGAATTTACCTGTAGTATTTTCGTAAGCAGGAGGAGAAATAGAGTTATTGTATTTATAAATTCTAAGAGAATTTGATCCCGCCATACCAAATGCTGCATATTTATTTTTAATAATACTTACACTAGATAAGCCAGTTGCAGAACTATTTAATTTTTTTAAATTAACTAGAGCATCACTTTTGATGTCATAATCAACAACATATACATCCGTAGCACTTCCATTTTTGTAATAAATTAATTGATTCTCATCTAATCCTAAATATAAACCAACCTGTTCTCTACTTGCTGATCCTGTAATCGTTTTAAAACTTATAGGCGCTAAACCCATATCTTGAACTATATAAATTTTACCTTCTGAGTTAGAACCATAATCAGGGGCGCCAATTAAAATTAAATTTCTAGAAATTGAATCACTTTCGTCAAAGTAAGTTGACATTGCAACCGATTGACCAAATTTATCACCATTATTTTCTCCAATTACTTTTCGTAAATAAGTGAGTGTTGTTGGCGAAGACAAATCAAAAGAATAGAAATAAACATATCCACTTCCATTATTAGGGGCACCAACGACCAAATTATATTGAGTTCCAGTACAAGTATTATCTAAAGCTACAGAAGTACAATCTACTGCTACTGACTGACCAAAATTATCACCGGAGTTCAAGACCCCTGAGCTCAAGCTATAAATCCAGTTGGTTCCATCAAAAGTGTATATATCAATACAACCAGCGTTACTTAAATTTGAAAATGTACATTCGGGATCTCCTACAACTAAAACTTTACCGTCTTTAGAAGTACTCATAGAATATCCATTTTTAACATGTTTTAGTTTTGGAGTATTTACAGGTAAGTTGCCTCCACTAAAAACTTGATTAACAACTTGAACAGGTTTTGAAACATTAACTGGCCAAGTTTCAAAACCATCACCGTTAGTTACTTCTTTGTTACCTGCCTGATCTTGAACCGATAAACATCCCCAGTATTTCGTAAAATAACTTAAACTATTTGTAGTTGAAATTGAAGCAAAACTAAAATCGAATCCACTCACAGTTGCATTTTGAGAATCAAACATTGATAGACAATTTAAAACACTATTTGTATATCCATATTGAACTATTAAATTAAGTTCAGGTAAATTTGCACTTTTGGAAAAAACTGGTGTACTATGATCTCCGCTTGAAACTTCACCGTCGCGAAAACCCAAAGCTCCTAAATTAAAATTTGCAGTATTATCTAAGACTGCTGAAAAATGGGAAATATCTGTTTTATTTCCCAAACCATCTTGTGCAAAGATATGAAGATAATAATTTGAGTCGCCATTATTTTGAGTAATACTCCCTTTAGCCCCACTTTGAACTGAATTTAAATTAGAAGTTGTATCTAAATTTTGATCAATCACATAATATATAAAACATGAACCATTTATTTTATCAGAGCATTCCCAATTCCATGTTTTAGATTTAGTTGGCGTTAAATCATTTGCTAGCCCAGATAAAACTGGAGGTTGATTATCTAAAATTTTGTATTTATGTAATACTGATGTTGCATTCCCAGCCTCATCTACAGCCTCAATATGTAAATAGTATGTTCCATTGCCTATAACTTGCGAGGCTGATCCATTACTTCCAATTATACTATTTACTAAACCACTTACCGTACTAGAATCATCATTTATAAGATAATTCATTGTACAGGAAGAACTAACATTATCACTGCAAGTCCAGTTCCATGTTCCACCTGTAACTGCTATTGCAGAATCGCTCAATCCTGAAATGTTTGGAGCTTGGTTATCTAATGTTGCAAGCACATTAATTTGGCCTGATACATTTGAAGCTCGGTCCTTCGCTCGAATATGAAGATAATAATTTCCATTACCAGAATTTTGAAATACTGTTCCTGATGTCACAGTTCCAACAGTTACAGAAGGGGCGGCAACAAAAGCGTTGGACCCAGTAGGATTATTGTCGATATAATATTCTACTTGGCAACTTGTATCTACATTATCATAACAAAACCACTCCCAAGATTTTGATTTAACAGGAGTGCTAGAATTAGTTAAACCACTTAATATTGGAACTGTATTATCTAAAGAAATATTAGCAGCAAATAAACCATCTGATGAGCTCTGAGTATCAGGTAGTGTAATATATGCAGGAAGTGAATTTGCCTTTCCAATTATTGTAGAAGCGCCAAGTTTAATTGCATTCACATCACTATAATCAAGTCGTAAAATATTATCGGACGAAGATATTGAATATGAACAATTAATTTCAGTTAAATTTGTACCTGCATTACAAGTTGCATATGAATTCGAATCGATATTTAATTTCAACTGAAATGAATTACTTACATTCACTGATTTTGAAAAAATTATCTTAAAATATATAGATGATCCAAATTTGTATGATCCAGAGTTTGTGATAGAACTAATAGAAACTACTGTTGGGTTACCAGTTATTGACCAAGATTTTGCAAATACAGTTCCAACTGGCACTTTATTTTTTGCTATATCTTCGATACCATCATTTACAATTGTTAAGTTGCAATTTTCTCCTTCGACAAAATTAGGATTATTGAATGAAATAATTAATTGGGTAAATGAAGGTTGTTGGTTTGATGATGGAACGACAATTGAAACAATAGATGTAATCGGATGATCAGTTGAAGTATTTAAATCTTGATTATTACAAATTAATGAAAATTTACTTAAATCAGGTATTGAACTTGCAGATAAAACTTCATTATAATTTACACTTACAGAAGAGTTTAAAGTATTAACGAAGGTTACCGAAGGATTTGTAGATGAAATTTGCGGAGGCTTTCTATCAATAATTAATGGTGCAGAACAATCGCTTTCAGCACTATTTGAAAAGTTATCGTTCAAGGTTATTTTAAAAGTATATATCGTGCCATCTAGCAAAGATCCATCAAAGAGATAGGAAGAAATATTAGGTGTATCTATTATAATCGGTTCTTTTGCTTGAGTAAAACAGCTCGCATCAGAATACAAGTATATCACTTGAGATTTCAAATCTAGATTTTTCTGTTCGCCAGTACTATTATTCCAACTGATCGAAACCATATTTTCTTTTGTGGGAGAAGTTGTATTCCAAGTTAATTGATTTGCTTTTAGTGGGGGAGATGAATCTTTAGCCCAAGTAATTTTGTCTGCAAAATCATATGAAATAATTGTATTTTTATTTTTTTGGCCAATTATACAAAGACCAAACATTCCATCTTTTGCTGTAGTAAAAATTATATTAGGATTGGTTGAAACATCAAGTGGTTCAACTTGGTAACCAAGTGGATCACTGCAGTTTAGAGTGGTAACTTCTCCAAACTTATATAAGTAAGTACTTGCTTTTGTAAAATTTGGATCAATTGTGAATTTTAGAGAATCTGTTGCCATAAATGCAGATACTTCATTTGTAAAAGCAACTGGAAAATTTTTAGTTTGATATACAATTAAAATAGCCTCATCTGAATAATATTTTGTTGTCTCACCTCGAATATAAATATTAAACTTCGGACCTATATTTAAAAAATTTTGTGCAAAACTCGGTAAAGTTTTAATGTAGTCTAAGTTTAAATTTAAATTCAAATCAAACGTCTGTTTCGACTCGCATTCTATATTTCCAACAAGAGGTGTAATTTTAGTCCACTCTTTTTCTTCATCCAAGCGATATGAAATTGAGATTGTATCTTTAGAACAAATTCCTGTATATGAAACTTGAGTCAGATCATCGATAATGTAATCAGAATTTTTAAGCTTTACACCATTAGACTGTGTTCCTAGTGAGCTCACATTTATTTTTGCATTATTACAATTTATAATTGTTAAAAATATTAGGCTAATAATTATTGTTTTAAAACCAATAACAGTATTAATCATATTAATATATATTTTAGACTTATTCAAATTTAACGTCATGCTAGTAGTATATACGAATTTAAAGTAGAGTGAGAGAAAATATTAAAAAGTGTATCACCATGAAACGGTTTATTAATATTTCTAGATCATTTCTGGACTTTGACATTGAGATAGACATTGAACAAAGGGCGAGTAAATTTCGTCGCTATCAAAGTTTATCCTGGTTCAGATCCTCCATTTTTTATTAAAAACGAAGGGTCAATAAAAGGTGTCTACTTAAGAGTTGGGTCAAACACCCGAAGATCTTCTCAAGAATAAATTGATGAACGACAAAATCTGTTAAAATAAGTGATCGAATTATACTTTTACCTGATGTATTTTTGGTTTAATAAGTCATAAAATATAAAATTGCGTTAACGATCAGACTTAATCATGAGCAGCTATTTTGTTATCTAGTAGGAGCTTTAAAGAAACCTAATCTTTTAATACTAGAAGCAATGTTATTAAACTTCGGATGCAAAGGATTTATTATCAGATTATTCTCTTCAGGCACCATAACCGAAGGAACAATCATCCCCAAGAACTTACCAACACTGATAAACTCTTTTGTCGCAAAAATTCTAGCTTCGTCGGTAGCTGGAGTAAAATTCCATTCTTTTGGTAATTTTAACTTTGAAGGTTTAATAATTAAATTTTCTGGAACTTCAATTGAATATCTAAAATAATCAAACTCCGATACCGAAAGTCCATTATGACAAAGCCATTCCAAGGTAGCTAGCGCAATGGACTGGGAGCAATAAATTGCTTTAGTTCCTTTGAAACTCCATCGACCCGCAACATATAGCCCACCGTCTCCTGAAAAAACATTTTTCTCATTTTTATCATGATGTACTCTATACCAAATTGCCATATTCTAACCGTAAACCCCATGCTCAATTTGCAATAGTGTTTGCTCAACCAACTGATGTCCAGCTTCTGTATCAAGTAAATTAATAGGTAGCTCATTCCCCAGTGAGGGGATTTTAAGATAAATCCACTTCTTTGCTTTTTCTTCACCCAAAATACGCGATGCATTTACCATCACCTGAATCAACCTAACTAATTTCTCTGAGCTGTGAACATCTAAAGGTTCTTGCTTTTTCTTTTTTGCAAAATAAGTTGAGGATGAAATATCAAGACGAATTAAGATGTCTTTTAAGATAAAACCTTCTTTATCCAAATACGATTCAACTGTTTTAATATTAAGTCCTTTTCGAATAAGTGCCACTTCTTTTTTTGGGTCACTTAATTGAGATAATAGATTTAATAAAATAACAGACATAATCTCTCCTTAATTCCATTATAGTTATCCGTATAATTTACTCCTAACAAACAGGCTATCTTTAATAATAACTTCATTTATGTATTTTTACAAGTCTATTTTAAGATTTTTTGGTATTACTTTATGAAGCACAGACCCCAGACCATCTTCAATCGCTCTGAATTTTTCACAATAATATCTTACCGACAAATCTATGTAGTTGCATTTGCCGGTAAGTTTGAAATATTTTTTTCTTACCGGCAAATCTATCTTGTTGCATTTGCCGGTAAGTTTGTGATAATCTAAAAATACCATAAATTCAAAGGCTCATTATATGTTTATAGGTCGAAGTAAAGAATTAAAAGAACTCCGAATGCTCACAGAAAAAAAAACTTCTAGTCTTGTTTCAATTATGGGGCGTAGAAGAATTGGAAAAAGTACTCTCATCTCTGAATTTGGTAAACACTTTAAAAGTTTTATTTCAATACAAGGACTTGGTCCAGATTTAAAGGCAGGCAAAACTGATCAGCTTAAACATTTCGCTGAGGAATTAAGTATACATTTCAATTCAAAAAAAGAACACTTCGAAAGTTGGAATGAAGCCTTTCAGGCGCTTGCTGAAAAAACTAAAAATGGAAAAACATTGATATTACTAGATGAAATTTCTTGGATGAGCCAGGACGATCCCTTATTTGCAGTTCAACTAAAAGACGCATGGGACACGAAGTTTAAAAAAAATAATAAACTAGTCATGGTTCTCTGCGGATCTGTCTCATCATGGATCGAAGATAATATTCTAAAAAATACCAGCTTCGAAGGCAGAATATCCTTACAATTGCAAATTGAAGAATTATCAATTAAAGAGATTAAAGAATTCTGGAAACAAAATAACTTTAGCACGAGCACATTTGAAGCCATTCAAATTTTATCAGTAACAGGCGGAGTTCCTAAATACCTAGAAGAGATCCTCAAAAGTCAAACCGCAGAACAAAATTTAATCCGAATGTGTTTTAACAAAAGCGGAATTCTATTTAGTGAATTTGATAAAATTTTTATTCAGATTTTTAAACGCCATTCCGAATCTTTGGAAAGAATAGTTAGATTATGCCTTAATGAAAAATTATCTCCGAGCGAATTGGCTATAAAATTAAAAAGGTCACAAGACAGCCATCTGACAAAACTAATTCACATCTTAGAGATTTCTGGATTTATAAGCCGTGATTACTATTTTAATCCTGATGGTTCACCTTCAAAGTTAAGTCACCTTAGATTGAAAGATAATTATCTCCGCTTTTATTTAAATTATATTGAACCAAAGAAAAATTATATTCTAAAAGGTGGAAAGGTAATACAATCTTTATCTGAATTAAAAAACTGGAATTCAATCGTTGGCTTACAATTTGAAAACTTGCTATTACAAAACAGAGATCTTATCTTGAAGCATTTGGATTTAAATAACACACAAATAATATCTATGGCTCCCTATTTTCAACGAAAAAAAACCACCAACAAAGGGGCTTGTCAAATTGATCTTTTGATACACACAAATCTCAACGTATTTTATATTTGCGAATTTAAATGCAGAAAAGAAATTGATTCTTCAGTAATTACAGAAGTGCAAAAAAAAACCGCGGTCATCCAGTTACCAAGACGTTCAGCTATAAAAACAGTTTTAATCTATGAAGGCGAAATGAGTAATAAAACAAAAGATAGCTGCGAAGATTATTTTCATAAAATGATTTCGTTTGATGACTTGATCAATAACTGATTAAACGTGTATGTGATGCTTCATCGTTTGTTTTGTTTCAAATTAGATCTAAATTATGAGATGATAAATTACTCCACTATTTAAAGTTAAAGACCAAAAGCCAACGCGCTCTAGTTATTAGTAAAGTTCGAAATATCAAAATTCTGTAATGGTATTTAAAGTCATAACAAATATTGTAAGTATAAATAATTTTGATGGTGAATCTGAAAAAAAGTTTAACTCTTTTCGTAAGATCTAAGTCTAGTCTGTATTACAATAAATCATATTATGTATCAAACTAGCCCATTATATTTTTGAAGTGAAAATTCTTTGGCTCTAAAATTGCTATTAAGTACTATTAAACAAGGGGGATAAAAATGAACGCACATTCGCCGTATACGAAGTTCAGTATTATCAAAATAGTAGTCAAAAAATTTAAAAATTTACTTATTTTTAATTCTATATTTATGAATTTTAATTTTTTCATAACTTTATTTGTGAATAACTACGCAATAGCTGAAACAACAGTAAATTCTATCGCCCCCAGAACCTATCGAGAAACATCATGTGATCGCTCATTAGCAGGGTTTAGTGAAGAGAATTGCAAAAAAGCGATAGCAGATGAAGATACAGATCGCGAACTAGATCGGTTACTCAAAGAAAAAGAGTTAAATGGGAACGAAAAATTAGAATGTGACAAAGCCAGAGAAAATTTAAAAAATCTAGAAAGTGACATTAGAGAAAGCGACGCTTGCCCTGGTAATTTATCACTTAAAATTTGCATGGAAAAATCTACAGAATGCAGTCAATATTCTTCACTAGAGGTTGATGATGATACAGGTAGTTTTTTAGGAACTATGGCTCCCGCGCTTGGAGGAATCTTTGGAGGTCAAACCGCAATGAATATGTCCATGTTCGGTAGTTCAATTGGAGCCAACTACGATAAAGAAAAAGATGTTTGCCAACAAACACGAACTGATTGGGAAAGCTTACGTGAACAACAAGATAGATTAAAAGAACAAATGACTAATGCAACTGATGATATTAATGATAATTTACAAAACGCTGAAGATAGTTTATCAGAAGCTCATAGAAGCCAAAAAGAATCCTTAGATCAAATGGCAAGTGCTATATCTGAATATCGACAAGGGAAACAGCAAACAGCGGATTTACTTATTCAAAAGCAACTTGCATTTGAGGAAAACATGCGAAAGTTCGTAAAAGAAATTCAAGTGCTAGATAATCAAATTATAATCGCTGAAAAGGAATTAGCTAACATGGTTATCGATCAGCAAAACTTAACTGTTCAATACATAGATGATTGCAATAACAAACAAAGTGATGACAAAGAAAAAGACTTAGGCGCCCTGGCAGAAGCAAAGGACAAAATGGAACAAAAACTTGAAGAGTTTAAAGCAAAGTTAGATGAAGAACAAGCCAACGGAAATAATAATCTTGATGGCGTATCGGCTTATGAGAAATACAAAAAATCCTTAATTGAACAATTATCTAATGCAAAAGCATCAGCTGAACTGACTTTAAATGCAAAATATGATAAATGCATGAGCGAAAATAATAAAGCTTATCAAAACGATTTCCGAAAATTTAGTTTATTAATTGAACGCAAAGAGAAAAATATAAGTGAATCTAAAACTGATTTAAAACAACTTCAAGATAAACTAAAAACAGAATATGATAAAATGACATACGAAACCCAATCTATAGCAGAGCAAGGAACTGCTCAATTAAATGAAAAGAAAAGCCAAGTCTCAAACTTACAACAAGCAATTTACAATGAAGCACAAAATGTAATGACTCAAAATAATCATATTCAACAATTACAACAGCAACTTCAACAACAAAATGTTTTGAGTGCTATGACCAATGCAGGAGCTGTTGGGATGTTTGGAATTAATGCTGGACAATCTGCGAGCCTCACACCTACCTTTATGGGGCTTGGTGGTGTTGCAATATTTCGAGATCCTTATGAGAAAGCAAAAGCTGAAGTTGAAGAATGTGATATAATAAAAAAAGATGCAAAACGTAAAACAGCAAGTACAAAAGAAAAAACAGGTTCAAAATAAGTAAATTAGTAAATTAGTAAATTAGTAAATTAGCAAATATAATAATCATTCCAAGGATGGAACAAAAAGTGAAAAATTTAAATTCGCCAAATAAAAAATTAACGTTAAAAATAAATCAAATCGTAAGTAAAATAATTAAAATTATAATATTTAACGTTTTATATCTCTCAATACTATCAACGAAACCAACTATTGCTGAAAATCTAACAACTCCGTCAACTCCACCCGTAAGCAATTTTAAATATTACTACACTATCTACAAAGATAAAAAATTCTCAAACTTCACAGATGAAAAGGACGCTGCCAATTTTCTCAATATTACTAACACCGAACAATCTAATCAAAAAGATAAATTACATGAAAATGAAAATCCAGTCTCAAAAACAAAATATCAAACTACAGATGTAATTTTAAAAATAAGTACAGATCAAGAAATCCATAAAATCGAAGGCTTCGGAGCCTCAATCACTGATTCTTGCTTATCCAACTTAAAATCACTAGCGCCCTCACAACGCAACGACTTTTTCAATTCTCTATTCAAAAAATCAGGTGGAGCAAATTTGAATATTCTTCGCCTCCCCCTCGGTGGTAATGATTTTTCTTCAACACACTATACATACAACGATCTTCCCTCAGGTGAAAAGGATACAGAATTTAAAAAATTAGACTTTACAAAACTTGATGCACAGATTGACTTTATTAAACAAGCTCAAAAGGTAAATTCTAACTTAACCTATATTGGCTCACCATGGTCTCCTCCAGCGTGGATGAAGGATAATAATAAATTACAAGGAGGGCAACTTCTTCCAATTCATTATGATGATTATGCAAAATATATTTCTAAAACTTTGTCTTACCTTAACAAGAAAAAAATAAACTTAAAATATTTAACTATCTTAAATGAACCTCTGATCTTTCATGCTAAATCTGAATGGGGATTTGCTCAAACCTATATGGATGAAAAAGAACAGTTTACATTTATTACTCAAAATTTAATTCCCCAATTTGCAAAAAATAAAATAAAAACAAAAATATTAATCCATGATCACAATTGGGAAAATGCAGACACAATTATTGATAGGTTCAAACCACTTTTTGAAAACAAACATCCATTTATTGGTGGCGTTGCAACTCATTGCTATGGTGGTAATTATGAAGTGCAACTTAATTTATTAAAAAAATACAATGCCATTCCAATTTTAAACACCGAATGCTCAGGAACCCTTAATCATCCCAATGACTCCGAATATTTTCAATGGTGGATGCAAACACAAACACTTGACTCAATTCAAGCAGGTTCAAGAGGATCACTTGGTTGGAATCTTTGCTTGGATAACAAAGGTGGACCTAGAAATAACGGATGCGAAGGATGCCGTGGACTACTTACTATTTCGCCGGAAGAAAAGAATCCAAAAGAAAAAAATATCGTTTTTAATCCAGAATATTACGCTATTAAACAAGTAAGTCCATTTATTGATAGCAACTCAAAAGTTGTTAAAAATGAATTATTACCTTCTGAATCACTTACTGAATCAGATTTAAAATCTCAATCGCAACTCCAAGTCCATGCATTAACTTTTTTAAATTCTAACAAAAAATTGACAGTTGTTTTAAGAAACCCAACAAATCAACTTTTTAAAGTGTCAATGCAAACTGATAAGTCAAAACCATCAAATTTAAACTTAAATTTGAACCAAATATTATTACCACCCCAATCAGCTGTTACTTTGACTCAAAAATAAATCGTTGATTCATAAGCTTGATTGATAGACACTTATAATACTATGTCTTTAAAATATAAAATTCTAATTTTTATTGTATCGTTTATTATTTTATGTGTGGGTGGAGTTACTTTTCTTGTAATATCAATAAACCAATCACTTCCAACATTAATTACAATTAAAGATTATCAACCTTTACTTGTTTCAAGTGTCTATAGTAGTGATCAAAAGAAAATTGGTGAATTCAGTAGAGAACGCCGAGTCCTTACTCCAATGGAAAAAATTCCCAAGCATGTTGTCCATGCTTTCTTAGCTGCTGAAGATGATCAATTTTATGAACACAAAGGAATAAATTTAATTGCTATAACTCGAGCGATGCTCGCTAATATTAAAGCTGGAAAAAATATTCAAGGTGGTTCGACTATTACTCAGCAAGTGGCAAAAACTTTAATGCTATCCAACGAGCGAACATTAAGTCGCAAAATTAAAGATGTGTTACTTGCTCTTAAAATGGAAAAAAATTTATCTAAGGATGACATTCTTTTTTTGTATCTTAACCAAATTTATTTTGGGCAAGGAGCATATGGTGTTGAAATGGCAAGCCAAACATATTTCCACAAATCCATTGAAAAAATAACTGTTGCGGAAGCTGCCGTGCTGGCAGGTTTACCAAAAGCACCGAGCGCATACTCTCCACTTGTAAATCCAAAGAGAGCAAAAGAACGACAAATTTATGTTTTAAAAAGAATGAGTGAAGTTGGTTATATTGATAACCAAACTACGGAAAAATCAATTCAACAACCTCTCACTGTTTATGTTAAAGAAAAGTATGAGACCGTTGCTCCTTTTTACTTAGAAACTTTACGACAGTTACTCATTAAAAAATTAGGTGAGTCAGTAGTTCTTGATAGTGGATTAAAAATTTATACAGGGTTAGATTATGACAAGCAAATTGAAGCTCAAAAAAATGTTGAACAAGGTCTTCGTGATCTTGATAAAAGACAAGGCTATCGAGGCCCTTTAAAAAATTTAAAAACTCCTGAAGAGCAAAATAAATTTTTAGAAGATGAAAAAAAAATACTACTTGCTGAGGCCTCTCCAATTAGACAAATCGATGCCCAGGGTAAAATGACTATTATTCAAGAATCAAAAAAAAGTGGGTCATTACCTGAATACTATAAACTTCAACAAATTGTAGAAGGCGTAATTACAAAAATAGATGACTCTTGGGGTTTAGTAGAAGTTCAAGCTCCTGAGGTTAAAGGTTTAATAGATATTGAAACTATGGGTTGGGCACGAAAACCAGATCCCCTAAAAAAACCAGAAACAAGTATTGTTACTAAACCCTCTGAAGTATTTAGTGTGGGCGATGTAATTAGTGTAAAAATCGAGTCTAGTGAGTTTTCATCAGAACGACTTAATCAATTAGCACTCCAAAAAAATAAATCCAAAAAAGGTAAGGCTCCCAATACAGATGGCTTTGCACTTTTTAAACTCGAACAAGACCCAGTTGTACAAGGAGCTTTATTGAGTTTAGATTTAAATACTCAAGAAGTGATTGCAATGGTTGGAGGATTAAATTTTGAAAAATCAGAGTTTAATCGAACCACTCAAGCTACTCGCCAAACTGGATCTTCTTTTAAATCAATTGTCTACGCTTCTGCTCTTGATAAGGGATTCACAGCTGCAACTCCGATACTCGACGCTCCAGTTGTTTTTGAAGAAAATGTAAATGCATCAGATCAAGAAGGCCAAGATAATCCCAAAGATGGTGATAACCCTCAAACAAAAACATGGAAACCAACAAACCATTCGAAAAGTTTTGAAGGAGATATCTTATTTAGAAATGCATTAATTAAATCCTTAAATGTACCTACTGTGCGTATCATTGAAGACATCGGTGTTTCATGGGCCGCCGATTATGCTAGACGACTTGGAATATTTAGTCCCTTAAATAAAGATTTTACCTTATCACTTGGCTCGAGCAGTGTAACACTTTATGAAATGACAAAAGCCTTTGCCCATTTTGGCAGACAAGGAAAAAGAATCAGACCCCTTCTTATTCACAAAGTCGTTGATAAAGAAAATAAAGTTCTATTAGAAAACATATCTCTCGATGAAAGATTTGAATCTGAAATTAACCCAATTGAAGAAGAATTTGAAAAAAGGCGAAAAGCTTTTCTAGAAAATAAAGAAAAACTTGCACTCGAACCAGAAAATGAAGAATTAAAAAAGTTAATTTCAAAAGAACCACCACTTTTTTTTGAAGATCCAGACCAGTTAATTGACCCTAAAACTGCTTACTTAATTACAACTCTACTTAAATCTACAATTGATGAAGCCGGTGGTACGGCAACACGTGCCCGTTCACTTGGACGTGAAGTCGCTGGTAAAACCGGATCTACCAGTAAATACTTTGATGGCTGGTTTATTGGCTACACACCACAAATTTCTACTGGAGTGTGGGTCGGCTTCGATCAAGAAAAATCAATTGGTGTTGGTGAGGTTGGCGCCAAGACTGCTATTCCTATTTGGCTCCCTTACATGCAGTACGCCCATCGTAACATTCCCGAAACAACATTTTCTGTTCCTGATGGAATTGTTTTTGCGAGTATTGATAACAAAACCGGAACCCTACCAACAAGCAGTTCACGAAATATCGTACGACAAGCTTTTAAAGAGGGGACTGAACCCACAGCATCATCTTCACAAAAAGAAGAAGAAACAGATTTTTACAAACAGGATCTTTCAGAGTAATGTAATCCACAAGTTGGAGAATATTATATGAATAATATAAGCCTTTGGGGTGTAAAACAAAATAATTTAAAAAATATTGATGTGGAAATTCCATTAGGATCATTCACAGTAGTATGCGGACCGAGTGGTTCAGGTAAAAGTTCTCTTGCATTTCAAACTCTTTTTGCTGAGGGCCAACGAAGATTTATAGAAAGCCTTTCTCATTATGCTCGTCAGTTTTTAAATACAGCACCTAAACCTGATATCGAAGGTATAAAAAATATTCCACCCACAATTGCCCTGGAACAAAAAAATTCCGTGAAAAACAGTAGGTCAACTGTTGGTACAACAACTGAAATTATTGATTATTTAAGATTACTCTATGAAAAAATTGGAATCTCCTACTGTCCCACACATAATAACCCAACTGAACGTGAAACTGTAACAGATGCCACTGTAAAAATTCTTAAGAATTTTAAGGATCAAAGAGGATATTTATTAGTTGAAGTAGATCCTACAGGTAGAGTTGCTCATGACAAAAAACTCCACGAACTATTAGTCCAAGAATCATATCTACGAATATTTGTTCCCACTAAAGCTTTAAAGGTAAACTCAAAATCAAAATCAAAATCTAAGAAAAAAGCAAACAACCTTGAAATAGAAACTAATACTAATTCATTTGGGACTGGGCTGGCACAAAAACTTGAAGGCGAAGTTATCGAAATTAACAACCCACAAGCCGTTAAACAAGGACTTCCAAAAGATTTATTTTATGTCGTAATTGACAGACTACAATTTCAAGAAGAAGAAAAAGGACGTCTTTCTGATTCATTATCTCAAGCTTATGAAGCAAGCTTAAAATTAAATAATCACTTAAAATCAAAAAGAGCTTTAATTTTAACGGTAGACGGTGAGCAACTTCGAGTTAGTGAAGATGAATGTTGCTCTATTTGCGGTTACACCCCCCTAAATAAAACTACTAAACTTTTTAGTTTTAACTCTCCCTATGGAGCTTGCCCAACCTGCAAAGGATTTGGAAATATTTTAACTCTTGATGAAAAAAAAGTAATACCAAATCCTAAACTTAGTTTAGCTCAAGGTGCACTACAGCCTTTTACCATGCCAAGTGCGAGCGAAGACAAAAAACAATTAATAAAATTCTGTCGTAAAAATAATATTGATCTTGAATTACCTTGGGATGAATTACCTCTAGAACATAGACAAATCATCTGGAAGGGTTCTAAAGATTTCATGGGTGTTGAAGGTCTTTTTGCAATGCTCGAAGAGATTAAATATAAAATGCATGTCCGAGTCTTCATTGCACGTTATCGAAGTCCATTTCAATGCCCCGACTGCAAGGGAAGTCGATTGCGAAAAGAGGTTCGTTCCATTTATTTTAGAAATCAATCAATTGTTGATCTCTGCAAAATGACAGTTGAGCAGTTGTTTAATTTTATAAATACCGTTGAATTAAAAAAAAATGAACTTGAAATTGCCGAAGAAATTTTTTTACAACTCAAAGCCCGTCTAAAATTTTTAATGAAAGTAGGAGTCAATTATTTAACTCTCGATCGCGAAACCAGAACACTCTCTGGCGGAGAATATCAAAGATTACTTTTAGCACATCAACTAGGAATGGCACTATCGGAAACTCTTTACATTCTTGATGAACCCACCGTTGGACTACATCCTCGAGATAATGAAAGACTTATTTCTATTTTAAAAGATCTCAATGAACATGGAAATACTGTTGTCATCGTTGAGCACGATCATGATGTCATAAAAAACAGTACACACATTATAGAAATGGGGCCAGGCTCTGGCCACTTGGGTGGTGAGGTCATTTACTCTGGAGCAACCTCAGATTTTTGGAAATCAAAAACTTCCGTCACAGTTCCGTATTTTAACAGAACTAAATCTGAATTAAAGGCGGCAAGAAGTGATCGCCCCGTTGATCTTAATAATTACAAATATAAAATAACTTTGAACGGAGCTAAGGGGCACAACTTAAAAAATCTTGATATTGCTTTTCCTCTAAATCGTCTTGTAGTTGTCAGCGGTGTTAGTGGATCTGGAAAGTCTACACTTGTTACAAAAACTCTTTACCCTGCCCTCGCGCGAGCACTTGATATCGAATATTTACCCACTCAAGAGTTTACATCCTTAGTGGGCCATGAATACATTAAAAATGTTGTCCTATTAGATCAATCGCCAATTGGACGCTCTATTAGGAGTAATTGCCTTACTTATTTAAAAATATATGACTACATTCGAAATATTTTTGCTAATACAGAGAGAGCAAAATTTAACAATATTACACCTGGACACTTTAGCTTAAATGTAGATGGTGGACGTTGCCCTGTATGTAAGGGGCTTGGAGTAGAAGAAGTTGAAATGATGTTTATGGATAATGTTTATCTCCCTTGTGAAAGCTGCGATGGTAAAAAATTTATCGAAGATGTTTTAGAAGTTACCTTTCAAGGTAAAAATATTTTAGAGGTTCTAAACTTAACTGTTGATGAAGCCATACATTTTTTTGTAAATCAGCCACAAATTAGAAAATCACTAACGTTCTTAAAAGAAGTAGGCTTAGATTATTTACGCTTAGGTCAATCTTCCGGCACACTTAGTGGGGGAGAATCTCAGCGTTTAAAAATTGCAAAGGAACTCAGCCAAATTCAACAAAAATCAACTCTCTACATCTTAGATGAACCCACAACAGGATTACATTTTCGAGAAGTTAATATGTTAATGAGAATTCTGCATAAACTTATTGATGCTGGTAGTAGTGTAATTGTTGTTGAACACAATATGGATGTAATCTCAGGAGCAGATCATATTATTGATCTTGGTCCTGATGGCGGCTCTGGCGGTGGACAAATTGTATTTGCAGGTCCACCCAATGAAATCATTAAATGCCAAGATAGTTTAACAGGTAAATTTCTTCTAAACTACTAAGAACTTCTCCTGGATCAAAGGCCGAATTTTAATCTAAGCCCTAATGTTTGTAAAAAAAGTTGACGATAGAAACTTCGACAGATTTTTAAATGATTATTACAAATCTAACGGAGGTATTCTCTATGATTAATTGGGACGATTTTGAACATATACATGTGATAGATAAATTACGCTTAATTTTAAACACATGGTGGAACATTGATCTTTTATTCACTGATGAAAAAGGGAGAATCAAAGGGATCTCTGGAAAATTTCAATTAAAAAATCCAGCATCACACTTTTTACTCAACAAAGAAATTTGTCAAAATAACCTTTCTGAGGTTGTAAACAAGGCAGTCGAAGACTTACGAGTCATAGAAAATAAATTTTCCATAAGAAAATGGGAAATGGTTGGATATGATATCGGAGTATTCCCTATAAATATCGAAAACGATTTTATGGGTTGTGTGGTCGCAATTGGCTTTTTTAAAGACACAAGTTTTCCACAAAAACTCAATGAGGTTCGAGATCGTTTAGCAGCATTTCAGTGCCCAGCAGATTTCATTGATAAAAGTCTTTCAATGTTTAAAAATTTAGACGATCTTGAAAGACAACATTTTCAAGAACTATGTGACTTAGTAGTTCAAGAAATTATGACTTTACACAAAGAAATAACTTCACGAGAAGATCGTATTAAAGAACTTAATAAAGAACTTGGAAGTCGATATAAATATGACAATATGATTGGTAAATCTAAACCAATGCAAAATCTATATTCATTACTTGATAAAATCAAAGTTGCTGACAGCACCGTAATGATCCAAGGTGATAACGGTACAGGTAAAGAATTAATTGCAAAAAGTATTCACTTTAATTCTCATCGCAAAGATAAACCCTTTGTAATTCAAAACTGTTCTGCGTTTGTGGATAGTCTACTTGAGTCCGAATTATTTGGTCACACCAAGGGATCATTCACTGGCGCAATTAAAGATAAAAAAGGTTTGTTTGAAGTTGCAGACAAAGGAACTTTCTTTCTTGATGAAATTGGAGATACCACACCACAAATGCAAGTTAAACTACTGCGCGTATTACAAGAAGGCACTTTCACTCCAGTTGGAGCGACAGAATTCCGAAAAGTTGATGTTCGAGTAATTGCCGCAACAAATAGAAATTTAAGAGAAATGGTCGAGCAAGGTACATTTAGAGAAGATTTATATTATCGCCTTAATGTTATTAATATTAGAGTGCCTTCATTAAAAGAGCGAAAAGAAGATATTCCATTATTAGCAGAATTCTTTTTACAAAAAGCAGTTGAATCAAAAGGTGGAACAGTTAAAAAAATTCTAAACAGAAAAGCTTTAGAAAAACTTTATGATTACACTTGGCCAGGTAACGTTCGAGAATTGCAAAATGAAATGG
Organism: Bdellovibrionales bacterium; assembly: GCA_005793345.1. Classification (GTDB taxonomy): domain Bacteria; phylum Bdellovibrionota; class Bdellovibrionia; order Bdellovibrionales; family Bdellovibrionaceae; genus SXSU01. Next base: position 26,120 of record SXSU01000137.1, on the reverse strand, counting down.
AACGACTTGTTGTATTAGCAGGTGACGAAACGAAGGTTTCTGAAGAATTATTGTCTCCAAAAATCTTAGAGTTGACCGAAAAAAATAAAATTCAAGGCGCACGCTTGCAAGGAAAACTTAAAGACGCCCTTGAAGAACTTGAAAGAGATATGATTAGAGAAGGCTTAAGAAGAACTGGCTGGAACAAATCAAAACTCGCAAAAGAGCTTGGAATCAGCAGAGCCGGACTAATCATGAAAGTCGAAAAATACGGCTTAGATAAACGCAAAATTTTAAAACAACAATTTTAAAACAACAATTTTTAAAGTTATTTTCTTATTTTTTCGGGGCGGCTAACAAGTGCCCCGTTTGCATTTTAATAATAAGATATTCACGACACTCACAAAAAGTTTTCACCCTTGTCAATTCTGTATACACTCTTCGCTCATTTACTTTACATATCATTTACTTAATTTTATTAAGCTCACAATTTTATTTTATTTTTTTGCGATTATGATAAAAACTGAAATAACTGCTCATGATTAAGTCAGAGTTGAAAGTAATCTTTCCAGATATAATCATAAGCAGTTGTTTAATTAAAATTGATCAAAGGGATTTGTCAAAATGATTTTGACATTGCTGATCAATAAATACATTAACTAGGATTAGGTGTAATGTGAAGTTATTGGAAGATATGATTAAATCGCGTTTCCAAAAAAAAGTAAGTTTCAGCCACCTTGTAAACATCACCAACTTTGAAAATAACAACTTGTATATGCCAATTAAAACCACCAAAGGAGACTTAATAATTCCTGTACTTAACAAAGATGTTTGTTATGGGCAATTAACTATTCGTAACGGTGTGGATCTAGAAAATTCAGAAATCACTCAAGTACAACACTTAATTGACTTGTATTTTTCAATTCACGTTGATCTATGGACAAAAGATCTACATAAGAGTGTTAATTCACAATCACAAGAAGTTTCTAAAATAATACTGCCTGAGTTTGAAGAAAACTTACACCATGATGAACCATTATTTGTTCTTATAAAATCAACAAACTCTACTCGATCACAATATGTACTTTCATATTTGCAAGAAAAACTAAATGCCATAGGTTCAATTCCGTGGATAAAAAACACTATTACTCAAAATGATTCTCAAGATCTTTCTAATATTATTTTGCAATCATTAGATTTAAATTCTCTTGATAATGATGAACTTAATTTTATTTTAGAAAACTGGCAGGCAAAGTCAAAACAAATGCCCCATGTAATTATTTTTCATAATACTGAATTATCAGAATATAAAAATTGGAACAGCTTTTCAAAAGAGAAATTAAATACACTTGGTATATATACAATAGATTTAGATCGCTTGCCAATTGACTATTCTTATTTAAAAGAAACAATAGACTTATATTTAAATTTATAAATTGCTTTTAATTCTCACTGCTAGATATAATATAGGGTATGAGAAAAAAAACTGTAATTATTTTTTTAATTTTTGGATTACTCATAACTTTTTTTATAAGTTGTTCGCACATTGAATCTAAAAATTCTTTTTTAGATTCTAGCAAACCACAACTCTATGAATTACTTGATGGACAATTAACAAGTTCACTCGATGAAGATTATTACACTTCAAAAGTACAGCCTATTTTTAACAAACGATGTATCGCTTGTCATGCGTGTGGAGAGGCGCCTTGCTCACTTTATTTAACTTCCTATGAAGGGATGCGAAGAGGCTCCAGACTTCCTCCAGATTTATTACTGGGAACTACACCTTTTCGCCTTAAGGACGTAACTACAGTTGCAGAATGGCGGGATAGGGGCTTCAAGCCCGTTGTCCATAATTTAAAAGGTGAAGAATATTTGGCTCATAACCTAATTTATCAATTTGCAAAACAGCGCTTAGACTCAGGTTTTGAAAATTTAAGTTTGCCATTAAAAAAATTTAATGAACCCAAGACATGTGAGGGTAATTTTCATATTGGAATGCCATATGGATTACCTCCACTTTCAAATTATGAACTTGATATTATAAAAACTTGGGCGCAAGATGGTTCGGTTGGCCCTAGCCCAAGAATTATTTCAAACTTAAACCTACCCTCAAATCCACAACTCATCCGTAAATGGGAAAATTTTCTCAATAATTCTAATCCAAAAGCTCAACTTTTTATAAAATACATTTATGAGCACTCTTTCTTAGCTCATATTCACTTCGATTCTACTCCAAATGATGAGTTCTTTGAACTCGTGCGCTCCCGAACAGTGGCTCCATTTCCTGTTGATGAAATTGTAACCGAACGTCCAAGTGATCCAGTTAAAGATAAAATTTATTTTTATAGACTGAAAAAAGTGACTGAATCCATAGTTAAAAAAACTCATATTCCCTGGGAAGTTAGTGAAGCGGATAAAATAAATTGGATAAATATAATTGAAGATGCTCAATGGTCAGTTTCAAAACCCAAAAAAATTCTTAACCAAGAGTTACCCATACTTTCAGATAACCCTTTTGATCGCTTTAAAGATATTCCTACAAAATATCGATACAAGTTTTTACTTGAAAACTCATATATGATAGTTAACTCAATGATAAAAGGACCCGTATGTGTTGGATTAAATGCAACAAGTGCTATTCGAGATCATTTTTGGGTTTTATTTTTAAAACCTGAAGCCGATAAAACTTTAGATGATCCTGAGTTAAAACGCGAATGGAAATCGCTGGTTAAAATTAAAAATCCAATAAATGTTTTAACTAAATCTGCACTTACAAGTGACGTTAATTATGATATAAATTCAATTTGGGATGGAGATGGCTACAGACAAAATGCTTTACTTACAATTTTTCGCCATGAAGAAAGTGCTTCAGTACATAAAGGCTTTATTGGAGGGCAACCCAACACAATTTGGTTTTTAAATTATTCTAATTTTGAAAGAATTTATTATAATCTTGTTGTAGAATTTAAACCTTGGGGTAGCGCGCTTCATCAACTTTCAACTTTTGATGCAATGACCGAACATCGAAAAGAAGCGGAAGAGCGGTTTTTATTACTCTTCCCCAAAAATATTCGACAGTCTTTATACAATCAATTTGAAGAAAGTTTTTTTGAGAGCAATATAAAAATTCAAGAGCATACTAAATCACCGTATGAAAACCAATATATTCTTAACTTTTTAAATTTACTCAACAACAGCCTCAAACCAGAAATTACTAATAATCATTATGATTTTATAAAAAACCCTTCTGATAAGTATAATGAGTGGGAGCTTGCATTTGAAAAAGCATTAATTGATGAAAGAAAGTCATTAGCTAAGCATCTTCCAAATATTACCTACATCCAATTTGAAGATGAGGCCTATACTTTACTAAGAACAAAATATTATAAGTTTAATGATATAGCTCTTGTTCAAGATTACGGCAGAAACCCAAATTTGGATTCATTAATAATTTTAAAAGGAATTATAGGTGATAGACCTGAAGTATTTTTAAAACTAAATTTCGAACAAAAAGATGAGTTTTTAAAAATTATTTTAGATACATCTACTCCTGGTGAAATCAAATGGATAAATCTAAAAAAAAGATATGCAATAACTCGGTTTAATTCTAATTTCTGGTCAGTATATGATTGGTTTAATACTTTCATTTTAAATACAGATCCTCTTGAAGCAGGAGCAATAGATCTAAATCAGCTGGAGCTAAACTAATGATTTCACAAAATACTTGGTCAAGAGAAAATTCAACATTATTAGCTTTTATAAGTTCATTTCTGAGGAATCAAAAGTTTACAATTGAATCACTAACTGGAGATGCCTCAAGTAGAAAATATTTTAGATTTTTTACATGCGAAAAAAAGCAATCTTATGTATTAATGGCTTGGGAACCCTTTGATTCAATAAACTTCCCATTTTTTAATGTTCAAAAATATTTTAAATTAAATAAAATTAAAGTTCCTGAAATTCTAGATTTTGACTCCCAACATGGTTTAGTCATTCTAGAAGATCTAGGTGACCACTCCTTAGAAACAGAATTTTGGTCTACAGAAAAGCAAGAAAAATATATTCCGTATTATGAAAAAACCCTCGAGGAATTATTAAAAATACAATTTTATTCAACTATTGCAAAAGGTGATTGCATCGCATTTACATTGAACTTTGATACCGAAAAACTGAATTGGGAGCTACAACACACCAAAAAGAACTTACTTATAGGACTGTTAAAAATCTCCAATCAAGAACTAGATAAATACCAAGTTGATGTTTCTTTTAAGAATATTGCTGAACGATTGCACGAGCAGCCTCAATATATACAGCATCGTGACTTTCACTCTCGAAATATAATGATAAAAAATGATGAGACTCGAATAATAGATTTCCAGGATGCTCGCTTAGGCGCCATACAGTATGACTTAGTTTCTTTATTTAAAGATTCATATGTCAACTTTCCTGAATTGTTAGAGAAAAAATTATTAGCAGAATATTTTAATGAAGCCAAAAAAATAACTCCAATTGATGCTTCTTATGAGCACTTTTCTTATATCTATGAGCTGCAAACTATTCAACGCTGCTTAAAGGCAGCTGGAAGCTTTGCAAGCTTTTATGTTTTAAAAAATGACGCTCGTTATTTGAAATATTTAAGCCAAACTCTTAATACCGTCCAATCTTCACTTCAACTTTTTCCTGAATATAAAAACATTTTAACTTTATTTGAACATTATAAACTAACTCAAATTGACTTTGAAAAAGAGTTTCTCAAATGAAGGCCCTAATACTAGCCGCCGGTCAAGGCACTCGCTTTCAACCCTATACAAATACAATACCCAAGCCTTCAATTCCATTTCTTGGCCTACCTATGTTTTATTACTCTCTTTTTCAACTTCATTCAATGGGAGCAAAAAATCTAGTTTATAATACTTACCATCTCGCTGATAAAATGAAATTAGATTTTGAAAATCAAGAAGTAAAATCGAAATTTGAAACCATTGAGGAATCCAACGAAGTACAATTTCAATCCCCACTCAATAGTGGTGGAGGGCTTCACTTTGCCCGCCATCTCCTTAAAAATGAAAAACATTTTATAATTTGCAATGGTGATGAAATTATAATACCAGAATCAACTTTAGAGTTTAAAAAATATTTAAATTTTTTTACAAAATTAAAGCCTTTATCTCTCCTATTAACAACTGATCATCCTGAGGCAGGTAAAAAATTTGGAGCAATATGGGTTGATGAAACAAATAAAGTTTATGGTTTTGGAAAAACCAACCCAGCGTCTTCAAACAATTCAATACCAAAATTAAGGCCTTTACATTTTTTAGGAACGCAAATTTTATCAAATGAAATTTTTGATTTCACAGCAGAAGCAAATGAAATAAAATCTGATTCAAATATTTTATATGATGTTCTAAGCCTTGCAATTAAAAAAAATAAACCTGTCTTCGCATATAACATCAATTGTTCATGGGAAGAAACAGGAAATCTTAAAGATTATCTCATCGCAACATACAAAGCTTTAAACTTGTTAACTTCAAAAAATAATTATCTTGTAGATTTTTTCAATTTTTGGAAAACAAATTCATTAAAATATTTTCCCAATGATGCTATATTAGAGAATAAATTTGGCAATTTTATTCTTATAAATCAATTGCCCGAAAAAATAATCTTCAAACATGAATCAAGCACTCTCCACAAAGATGCCGTAGTAGAAGGCTTCCTGGTATTAAATAAAAATAGTGAAATTTTTCAAAATTCAAACATTAAAAATTCAGTTGTAAATACAACACAGCAAATATCTAAAAATTTAAATGAAACATTAGTTCTCTAAAATCAAAAAAATTATTCTCATCCCAGAAACAAAATAACTGCTCATGATTAAATCTGATCGCTTCGCGATTATATGCGAGACAAAATCATGCGCCGTTATTTTCCTGTTTGTTGGGGGCGATTTTCAATCACTCTGTATTACCATGGTGTCAAATATTCACCTTTGTTTTTGGCTTTATTATTGCTCTAACCATAATTGTGTTTACAGAAGGAGTTACTATGACACTGATTAAAACAATTTTAACAAGTTTAGTTTTGACATTTTCAGCTTCACAAGGATTTGCTGATTCAGAAATTTTGAATCATGATTTTGGCGGAGGTCGATTTAATGACTTCCAACCTCAAAGCCCTTACGTACAAATTCATTGTGCAAGCAGAAACTATTATTATCAAAATTGTCCAGCAATGGGGAGAATTGCACGTGCTTATTTGATTTCTCAACAATCACACTCAGCATGTATCGAGGGACAATCTTGGGGTTACACCTTTGATTCTGTTTGGGTAGACAGAGGATGCGAAGCAGATTTTCAAGTAGAATTATTTGAAGATTATAATAGACCTCCAGTTTCTCCACGCCCTCCGTACCCGCCGCCACGGCCTCCATACCCACCACCTCACCATCCGCCGCACCATCCACCATATCCGCCGCCACAACCTCCTCGTCCACCACATCCATATCCACCGCAACCTCCATACAACCCACCAGTTTATGAAGAGTATATAAATTGTAGCAGCAACTCATACAGATATGTAGAATGTGAATCACCAAGTGGTAGATATATAAGAGATGCTTTTCTTGTTAGAAAAAACTCAAATACAGAATGTACTCGCGGTTATAGCTGGGGAGTAAGTAATCGAGGAGTTTGGGTTGATAAAGGGTGCCGTGCAGAATTTAAACTTTTGTACTAAAAATTAAAGAAAATCTTATACCCGATGCTGCTTAAATATAAAAAGATCGCACACACAAGCCCATTTGGGCAGCATTGGGTAACCTCTATTGAGCTTGTCTTATACAAAGACTGATAAACTCCGGACAATCTTTATTTGAGTTTGATAATGAAGCCCCACAATTTTCACTGGAATTTGCTCCATAATACATTACTTGTCTATTGGCACCGGTTGGATTTCTATTCGGATAACAGTCCCCCACCCCCTTATTAGGAACAATGCATTTGTTTATAGGATCAATAATCCAATCTGTTGCAGGTAAATATCTTTGTAGTATTTGCAACTCTTTTAATTGAGCCGAATTTAAATTTCCACCAGCAGTTGCAACAGGATTACTACAACGACTAAACGTTTTCGTTGAATCAGTAGGGTGAGGAAATTGAACACTATTAGTTTCATCATTATCATAGGGTGAAATGATAAGATAACGAATATTACAATCCCATTTTGCACCAGTGGGGGTTTGTCCGTTATGCAACTCGAGCTCACTTACACTATTTAAAACATTTGAATATCCAATTCCATTAACTCTCTCTTCCATAGAAAAACCTAATTTTAAACCCGTTCCCCAAATAAGACTTTTATTATTGGAATCAGAATTTGTTGTTCGAGAATAGTAAGGATTTTTTAAGTTCTCACTATTTCTCAAATCATTAGTATATGAAATAGTTAAAATATTTGAACCTTGGCCTTTAGAAAAATCTGTCCGAGCAGTCTCCGCAGTAAACTCTAAATAATTTGAACTATGGTGAAAATTAATTGAAGCACTAAGAGTATGGTCTGTTTCTTTTTGTAAAAAATAATTTAGTCGAGAAACTAATGGCAAAGTAAAAAGATCCATAATTTGTTTGAGATTTTGATCGTAATTTAATGCCGAATATAGAGGACTTTGAGATAAAAAATAACTAAAGTCAGTACCATTTTTGGGTATATAAGTTGGCGAATTTAGATTCACAACTAACTTTACAGGATCAGTAAGTGGTCTTACCGCCAATTGCACTGAAGCTAATGCATTACTTGGAGCGTCGACCAATGCACTTTCTAACGTATTTTTATCAACTTGATAATTTTGATCACCAAATTTATCTACCAAATAAGTTTTAAATTCCTTACGAAGTCCAACTCCATTATTCTCTCCAATAGCTTGAACCTTAAAAGTAAAAAACTCAGGATTCGACATATGATTTTTATCAGTTTTATCTACATCCGAATGCGAGCAACTCATGTATGCAACTTCATTCACTCTCATATCAAATGCAAAAGGCACCTCATTCAAAATAGACTCTGATAAAATAGTTGGATTTTCTTTTGTTGATAAAAGAGTATTACTATCTATTCTCTGAGCACAATTCTGAAAACTAAACGTCACCAAAAGAGATGAAATTGCAACAATGATTAACTGGTGCTTTACAGATTTTAATTCCATTTCCAATCCCCAATTTTTAACTTATTAATATGATATTATTATAACAGTATTTTGAAATAGATAAAATAAGAACTCTCTTCATTCTTTAAAATATGTAAAAACCAATCTAATTGTTTTAAATATTAAAATAACAGGTTTTAAATTTTACATTAACTATATTTCTCATTATGAGAATCCCAAAACAAGAATTTATCAGTTATTTGATCTCTGTAGCAATATCATCACCAAATCCGTTTTCATCACTTTTGTTTTCTCCAACTGACCAAACTCTCATTGAAGCAAAATCGAATTTGAATACCTCGCCTGTAAAGTAATCTCTAGGTACAATATCAATAATTTTTTTAGTGATAAGATCATTAATTTGCTTTGGTGATTTTTTGAATTTATCTTTGTAACTCTGAACTGCCAAATTAGTTTTTAATAAACTAATTCTATTTAAGTCAGTTTTTAATTGAACAATATCAATATCAGTCCACATTTGTGATAGTTGTTTTAAAATTACTAACTCGTACAACCGTCCTAATGGATTATTAATTTGACTGTAAGCAATCTGAGATTTTTCCAATAAAAAAGGATCTAGTAGATCAATAGAGCTTGTTAACTCCTCTCCATGCCCTTCGATTCGAACTCCGGCTAAACCACTAATTAATTGCCAACTCAAACCCATCTCAGTCTTTAACTTTAGTAATTCTTTTTCAATAACAGGCTCTAAAATATTTTTAGCAGATACAAAAACATTACCCTTCAATTGTGTTGAAACATAATTTAAATAATAATTTATATTTTTCTCAGAACTTTGCCATTTTAAATTATTTGTATTAGATGAAAATAAAAAAAGCAATTGTGACTCTAAACTTTCACTTTTTTTAATTTTTAAATCAGACAAAAAATCAATAAGTTTTGATTTGTTTTGGGCAATAGGTCTCCATGGCCTTTTACCAAAAAATTCAGCTAGTTGTTTAGGGGTTTTTAATTTTTTAAATTGTCCCCTAACTTGCTCGACATTTTGATGAAACTGAATCTGCAAATCATCAGCAACATTAGGAACCCAAAGAACCCCATCTAGTTGCTCATAAACAAGTTTTGATTGGGTCCGAATCAGTCTCTCTAGTTCATCTAAATATAATGATCGAACACTCGCTCCTAATCTTCTAGATAAATAGTTCTGTTTTTTTAATAATATACTAATTGTGTTTCTTAATTTGAGTAATCTAAGTTTAATTTCATCATTTTTATTTAAAGAGATATTATATCGAAGATCTAATACTTGTAATTTGAGATGTGATAAAAAATCATTTAAATGTGAGACTTCTTGGGATGACTCAACATAACATTCTGTTTCCTTAAGAACTAAACTATTTTGCTCAATAATTTCTTTTAGAGAATGTAGTTGCTCCTCTGTCAATGCAACATTACTTTTTTGCAACAATTGAAATTCTTCCTGGATAAGTTGTGTTTTTTGTAATGATGGACATGACCAGGCTCTACTTTTATCTAAAACTAAAATTAATAGACATAAAAAATAAGTTTTCATAACAATTAGCATATTTTAATTTCGAAAACGACTCATGTGTTTTTTATTTAATCAAGCTGATAGAGACTAAAGTCTAGTGTTAATTTTTTTTATATATAAATTCTGTTTTATTTTAGATCATTTAATATATGTCGACACAAAGATTATTAATTTCAGATAACAATATTAACTTTAATATGTCTCTTAAAAAATTTTTTGAGGAAAGAGGCTTTGAAGTTTTCGTTACTTCTGATGGCCAAGAAGCTTTTAAAATTATAGTATCTCAAAAACCTCAAATCGCCCTTTTAGAAATGATGCTTCCCAAGTTAAATGCACTTCAAGTATTAACAAAACATAAACCTCTAGTTACTGATGGTCACTCCTCTACAAAAATTATTGTTATTTCAAACCAAACAAATGTTGATAATATACGAGAATGCATGCGATTAGGAGCTACAGATTTCCTTCTCAAACCAATTGAGCTTGAAGAGATTGTACCAAGAATTATTTTTCATCTTCAACCTCCCCGCAAGAGTAAGGAGGTTATAAATGAAAACGAAGGAGCAAATTTATTTTTGCATTTAACAGAACTACTTCTTAAACAGTCTTCAATAAGTGATTCGTTAGATGAAACTCTATTTAAAATTTCTCAAATTACAGCAATGTCATTGAAAAGTATTCGCTGTTCAATTATCCAATGCGCACCACACCGACGAGGAATTGTAAGAGCATCTAGTGATGATTCTAATAATCGACCTTGGATGTTAGATTTACGAAAGTACCCAGAAATTTTATCCGTTATAAATACTGGAAAAACAGTTGCAATAGATAATTTAGACTCAGATCCCACAATGGCTGAAATCAAAAAATACTTTGCCAATATAAAATTTAATTCAATGATTGTTACTCCAATTTTTACTGCTCGCGAGGATTTTTTTGGAGTACTAACAATTCGTATGCCACCAAATAGAGAACCCATCTCCGAACAAGAAATTCGATTTTCACAAATTGTTGCTCAGATTATTGGAGTCACTTTAAGAATGTACCCCCAAAGTGCCCTCTCTGATATCGCATCATAAAATAATTAAGCGCTATAATGCTCAGCGCAACCAATATGTAATTGTTCAATAGAGATGAGGCTTGTCAGCGCGAAACTATATTGATAAAGCTATAAGTTATCATGATTTTTGGGAGGCCTTAAAATGTTACTAGCAGTGTTGACAGTTGTTCACGTTTTAATAACTTTAGTTCTTATCTTCTTGGTTCTTATTCAAGACTCAAAAGGTGGCGGATTAGGTGGTTTAGGCGGAGGTGGAAACTCAAACACTTTACTGGGCGCAACTGGAACCACTGACTTTGTCGTTAAATTTACAAGATGGGTTGCAATTGCATTTGCTATATCTTGTATTTCTTTAGCAATGTACACTTCTAAATCGCGAAAATCTGTTGTTGATGACTTACCAATCAATCCATCAAGCGGATTAAATGCATCACTACCTACAACATCACCATCTCCAAGCCAAACTCCAGAAGTTACACAAATCCCAAAACCAATAAAATAAAAAAACTAGTGATGAAATCTGATCGATTTTTTGTTTATCAGTTGTAATCAAGAGAAGTTTTTTAATTATAAGTTGTCTGATATTTAAATTATACTTAATTTTCAGGAATATAATTACTCATTTATGTCTGATACAATTGCGAAGCAATCAGACTTAATCATGAGTACATGAGTAGTTATTATGAAAATACAAACTTTAGTTTGGATTTTCATAATACGGGGTGATTGAAAATCGCCCCAAACAAACAAGAGAATAACTGCTCGTGATTATGTCTGATACAATTGCGAAGCAATCAGACTTAATCATGAGTAGTTATTAATTCTTAAAAAATAATATTTCGCTATAATTTCTGCCTAAGTCTTCCGAATCCATTCCATAACCAATAACATACCTATCATCAATCGACTTTCCAATATAGTCGGGTTTTAAAGAAATCTCACGTCGTGATGGTTTATCTAATAAGGTTACAATTTTTAAAGAAGCAGGATTTGAAACCAATAATCTATTTTTTAAAAAATTTAATGTTTTTCCAGTATCAATAATTTCTTCCACTATTATAACATGTTTCCCAGTTATATTTTCGCTTATGTCTTTGATAATTTTAATAGATCCTGACTTCTCAGTTGAGGCAAGATGAACAAAATCTATTTTCAAATTTAATTTAATTAATTTGGATAAATCTGTTAAAAAATGAATAGAGCCTCTTAACGGACAAATTAAAATTAATTCTTTTCCAAAATAATCTTGCTCGATCTTCTTTGCTAAAGATTTCACAATACTATCTATTTCGTCTTTTTTCATAAATGGAATTATTGAGTTTTTATCAATAGACATAAAGTTCTCCTTAAATTGAAGCGTCAGTGACTCCAGCATTTTTTGCAATTCTTAGATATCGCTTAGCTTCACTATGCCTTGGATCTGTACTTAAAATATGTTCCCACTCTTGAACGGCTTCAGCAACTTGATTTTTATTATATAAAAAAACTGCTAATTTGTTTCGTGCTTGTAAGTTTTTAGGTTCATCTTTAATTATATTTTTTAGCTTTTTAAATGCTTTATCGGACTCACCTAATTTAAGTAAGCAGTCGACAATCCTTAAAGGTAAATCTTTACGTTGTGGTGATAAGTTTACTGCTTTGTCTAAATTTTCAATTGCCTCTGCAAAGCGCTTAGTCTGAAAACAAAGATCAGCTATTTCTTCAAATTTTTGAGCTAATCGATCATTAATATAAGAATCATTTTTTTGATTACGTTTATCTAGTCGTTGTTGTGCATCAAGAAAAACTTTTTGAGCATCATTATATCGGCCTAAATCATTTAATATAATTGATAATCCAACACTTGCATCTGTATAATCCGGATCTAATTCAAGTGCTTTGCGAAAAGTTTTTATGGCTTTATTGAATTGTCCCTTATTATAATAAATAGTTGCGAGCATTTGATAAACTTCAGGTATTTCATTATTATGAGGCAAAATCTGTTGAATAATATTCTCAGCCTCATGATAGAGTCCTTCTATAAACTTATTTCGAGCTAAGGAAAGAAGTTCTTTAGAATCTTTCTGATTATCATTGTAAGCACTCATTATTAATTCCTAATTTTTATGACTATCTTCTATTATAATTGAGCTAAAGTCTTTGATCAATTCTTCATTATTAATTTTTTTAGCAGATTCGATGGCATTATTTTTAGAATCTAAATTAAATCCACTATTTCCAAATTTTAACAAAGAATTTTTATATCTTTTAACAGCACTATCAAAATTATTTTTTTTAAAATAAAAATTTGCGATGTAAATCTCCTTCTCTGCAAGCATTTTCAAGCATTCAACTTTCTTTTTTAATGAATCCTGCACGAATTCGGATTTAGAGTAATCCTTCAGTACAATTTCAAAAGTAGAAATAGCTTGATTAGCTAAACTCAAATCTCGGTCTATAGTTGAAGGAAGCTGATTAAAAAAACTCAGACCTATTTTATAAGTAACATAATCCATTTTTATATGTTTAGGATGAAGTTCTTTAAATAATTGATAGGAAGCTTGAGCTTCAGGAAAGGATTCTTGATTGAAGTATGAATCTGCGATTAATAGTTCTGCATCTACTGCCAATTTAGAATACGGAAATTTATTTTTAATATCTTGAAGTTTTCGTATAGCTTCTTCAAATCGCTCATCCTTGACTAGCTCCTGGGCTTTTTCAAAAAGATACTCTGCACTCTCTGTATCTTTTTTATCTGAACTCGCACAAGCTACCATAAATGAAAGGATCATGCACAACATTGCTTTTAAAATTATTTTAATACTTCTTTTTTGGGATATAACTTGTAATTTCTTCATATTAAAAATCTACTTTTTTTAAAGATAGAAAGTCAAAACAAGTAAGAAATGCGCAGCACGTTGTTAATGTGAAAGCAAATTACGATCAATTTTTCATAGCTATCTAGATGAATTAAAACCTGTTAAGTGTTTGTAAATTGCTTCAGAAATTATTTTTAAAATACTCATAATTGGAATTGAGATGATCATTCCCATGATACCTAACAATTGTGCCCCAATCAAAACTGATAATACCACAATTACTGGATGTAAATTAACTATTTTTGCAACTAAAAATGGTACCAAAAATACTGTATCAAACAATTGTGTGACTAAATATATTAACAATACTGTATTTAGCTGTATTGAAAATTCCGGCGATACAAATGTTAGAATTATAGCTGGAAGTGCCCCAATAAATGGGCCAATATAAGGAATTAGATTTAGTAGTGCTGCAAATATAGATAGCAATAAGGAATAGGGAAAATTAATAAGGTTTAATCCCGCCATTATCATGAGCCCAACCAAAACTGACTCTATTAATCTTGCCCTTATAAATTGCCCCATCTGAATATTAATTTCATGGTTAACTCGAATCATAGTTTCAAAAATATGATTAGGTACTAATCGCAAAAAATTTCTATAAACTAATTTTCCGTCTAAAAGTAAAAAAAAAGCAAAAAATGGAGTTAAAAAAAAGATTGTTAATGCTCCTGAAAAAAATTCAGGGAGCTTATTCATAAATTCCGAAACTTTCACCAGAATAAATGATTGAAGCTTATCTATTAAATTTTCATTTCCAGCGTATTGAAGAAATGGATTTAATTTTTTTTCTAAACTGATTCCAAATTCCTTAAAAGTAATTAAATAACTTGGAGATAATTTACTTAAATCATCTATTTGAGAAATTAATATTGGTAAAAAATGATTTGTAGATATGGCAATTATAATTGTAGAACCCAGAAACGGAATTCCTGAAGCTAAATATCGCTTCAATCCTTTATTTTCTAAATAATCAACTACAGGTTGTAAAATATAGTAAATAACTATTGATAGAATAACAGATAACAATAAGTAAGGAACTAAAAATATAATTCCTAATAAAAGGAAATTTAGAGCTGCAAAAAATAAAACCTTTATTTTTCTCTCACGAAGTATAAGTTTGCTGACCGTTTCCACTGTTATTTTCTTCCTGCACCATGTTTTTATTTTTTAAAAATGAAACCTCTGATATTAAAGTAATAATTTTTTTATTAGTCTCTCGTAGACGAGTCCCAAGCACTTCACCTAATCTAAATAATATTTTAGTCCCTGTTACTGGGTGTTTATTGATAATTTGTTTAAGATCAGGATAGAAAAATCCTAATAACTCACAATCTTCTTTAGCAATAACTGTTGCACTTCTCTGTCCACCATCAATTACTAAAGATGATTCTCCAAAAAAATCTCCTGATTTTAACTTAGTTATTAAAGTTCTTCGCAACTCTTGATTCTCAATTATTTCGTCTAAGAAAATATTAACTGTTCCATTTACAATTATAAACATTCCAACACCGGTATCGCCCTGATGGAAAATTAACTCTCCAGGTTTATAATGTCGAGGATTCATTATGCCATATACTAATTCTAATTCTTTAAAACTTAAATCTTTAAATAATATATTATTTTTAAGAATTTCATATATTTTTGTTTCTTTAGTTTGTTTATGAAATATATTTTCCCAAAAATCTTTCATTTTTCCTCTAAATTCTAGTATAAATTAAAATTCTATTACCTACTAACTGCAAATTAGTAAATCTGAATACTTCGCGATTATATGAGCCTTAATATTTACAAGTTAATTAAATATTTATTTGACGTTATTTTAAATCGCCCCATAATATGACCGCTCATGATAGCGTTAAAAAAAAACAAATTCATTTTATTATTTAAACACTTTTAAATAAAATTAGATAGTATCTCTTAACCCTTCCAGACAATTGAGCAGTATTATAAATCCCAGACTAACGTTTGAATTAAGCAATAATCTTTCTAGAAATTGGCTTGCACATTCAGAATATCTGGAAAAACTGCTCAAGATTACGTTTGATCGCTTCGCGATTATATCAGACATAACCATAAGCAGTTATTATGAAAATCTAAACTAAAGTTTATATTTTTCATAATACGGGGTGATTGAAAATCGCCCCAACAAACAAGAAAATAAAAAATTCTCAAACATCCAATTTAATTTATTAATTAAAAAAATTTATTCTTATGGATTGCGAGATATTTCGATTCTACCCATCCTATTATATTATTTTGATAACTAACTTGGGTCCAACCTTTGTATGATTGTAAAACTTTAACTTCAAATCCATCATATATATCATTTAAATCTGCTGACAAAATAGAGGGACCAGACTTTAAAATTAACTTCCCATTATAAATTATGGTCCCCAATTCTCTTTGATCAATAAAAAGTTTCATAAAAGTGAAAAAATTAATTGCCATTAAAATAAAAACCATCACCCAATGCTTTTTCAAAATTAAGGGGGGATCTTCATCCATACTAATAATTTTAATTCGATATGCAACAAATCTAACAATATACAGTCCAATAATAAGCGATAATAACAATTGAACTATTAAAAATTCAGGTACAGTTAACCAATATAAAACTTTATTATTTATTTCCTCAAGAAATGTAGTTTCCTTCTGAAAGTTTTTTGTCTCCATTTTTTTGTCAATATACTCAATTGCCCTTTCTACATCGGGTTCTCTAGGAGATTTATCTTGCAGTAGTCTAAAATAATATAACGATTTACTTAACTGATTATTTTGGATATTAACTATTCCAAGATTAAAAATTGTATTTATATTATCGGGATCATTTTTTAAGAATTCTTCAAATTTTGAATTTGCTTCAATGTAGTTTTTATTATTATAAGCAAGAACACCTTCGTCAAATGTTAAACCAAAGCAAAATTCAGTAATTAATACTATTGTGCAAAACAGAAATGAATAAAATTTCATAAAATTACTCCTCAATCAATTTAGGAAATCAATCTTCTCTATATTTAGTTTCTTTTTAGTTGTAATATCTCAACTATATTTTATATTTTGCATAATTAGCTGCTAACTCTTATGCTTTTTTTATAAAGTCGAAATCTAGGACGAACCCTAGTTTTAGACTTTAATTATATATTTTTTACTTTTTTAAATAAATTCTCAAGTAGTATATGACTTTTTTTGTTTACTTCTTGAATACAATTCACAAGTACTTTTTAATCCAAGAGCACTAAGATAGAATTAAAAAATATATTTTCGTAGGACATATATTATGTTTTAATCTGATATTTTAATGTTACTTATTGCGTATTAGGTCCTCTCTGCTTCGCTTCAAGTAATATTAAATCTCAATTAATAACTTATATTATTGTATTAGCAAGCCTTGTAAGAACAGATTAGGCAATAATTAGAAGCTTTGACAAATAAAGATTTTATCTTTTTTTGATAAATTAATATTATATAACTCTGAACTTCAGTTAGATTCAGAAAGATACTTAATATGTATTACACTAAAACATCTTTTATTAATAATTTTTTCTCAAGACATATTGTTTTTTCAATTACAATACATTTGTCTATATTTCTATTATTAAATAATTTTATTTTAAAAACCACACAAAGATCTTTAAAAAATAATGATAACGCTATCGAGTTTGAACTTCAAAACTCAAATATTATCTCTTCCCAAAATAATTCATTAGGAAATTTAAACGCATTACCAACTAAGCCTCTCTTAAATAATAATAAAACTATTACAGACAAAGTATTAAAAACTAAGGATGAAAATATTTATCAGAAACACCAGCGCATACCCCCTAACATTGAAGATAATAATGAAGAATTTGCTAATTTAGAATTTAAAGATGAGGATATCTCAGATAATACCCCACTTCCACCCGAACTAAATTCTGATGAACTTGAAAAAAATGAACATTCTCAAGCAAAGGTTACCTCAAATAATTCTCAAGAACAACCCTTAGATCTTGATGAATTCCTTCAAAAAATTGAGTCTGATGATGAAAAATCATCACAAAAAAAGCTATTAGGACAAATTGCTCACGATTTAAAAATTACAGATTCAGAACTTGCAAATGAGTATAAAAATGCAAATGGAACTCGCTCAAAAGAGAAAATAACTCTGCCTTTAATTAGCAAAAATACCATTAATAAAAATTTAAAAAGTACTTACTCTAATAATTCGCAAACTCATAATCCTTCAGAAAATAGTTACAATACTGGAGCGAAAATAGACTCAAACCCAAAGGCACTTGTTGCAGGTTCAAAAATTCGCAACCTTAGTGATTTGAGACAAATGCCAGGAAATCCAAAACCAGTATATTCCATTGCTGAAAGAGTAAAAGGTATGCAAGGTTTTATATTATTTTATGCTTTTGTTCAATCTAATGGCTCTGTATCGCGAATTTCTATGAAAACAAGTTCGGGTTTTAGATCTTTAGATTATAAATCTCAATCTGCCTTAGCAAAATGGAAATTTTATCCTGGTCAAGAAGGATGGGTACAAGTCCCTTTTGAATGGAATCTAAAAGGAGGCCCTGTTGAGGCCCCAACTTTGTTAAGAGCTCATATTAAGAGAAATTAAAAATAACTGCTCATGATTAAGTCTGATCGCTACACAATTATATCAGACATAATCACGAGCAGTTATTTTCTTGTTTGTTGGGGGCTATATTCAATCACCGCGTATTATGAAAACCCACAATTATGTTTGTGTTTTCATAAAAACCGCTTTTGGTTAAGTCTATTTGATGAACAAATTATTATATTAAATCATGGACAGAATGTGAACGATGGAGTTATTTTCCAAAAACAAAAAGGCCTAGCTTTTTAAAAGCTAAACCTAAAGTTAACAATATAAAGAAATCTATTTTTTAGTGAAAATTTAATTACTTAGATGCTGAAAGTACATTTCCAAATAAATCTTTTTCAGATCTTGTTGTGCCTTTTGTTCTCAAAGAAGCTTTTCTTTTTTTTCCTTGAGCTGCGTTTTTACGTCTTCTTTTCATTCTTGTGGCAAAGTGCTTTGAAGCCATTTTAACTCCCAGTTTTAAATTATCAGTGAATAGTACAGCTATCAAAAAGGCAACAGGAAGTCAACACTCTGTGATTTTGAATTTACAATTCCATATTCTTGATTCAACCCATAATTTATTTGAAACCTGGGCCCATTAAATCCTATACCAGCTCCCATTCCATTTACAACACCAGGATTTAAATAAGGTTCAGATTTTTTGTTCCAACTCATATATTTACGAGAAACCCCAAATCGCCAGCCAAACCATTCAGAAATCATATTCTCTAATCCAATTGAAAAAATCTTTTGCTCTACCACTCCCATTGATGAGTTTCTCCAAGAAATATAATTTTGATTTGTTGAAAAATCAAAATTATATTTTAAATTTTTCTCAAGGAGGTAGGTCATGCCTAATCCATAATCAAAATTTTCATTTCCAATTGTATTAGCTGCAGATAGTGAAATTCCTAAATTTGGACTTGTAGTATAAATTATTCCAATATTAAACTTGTGAAAACTATTTATTTTTGAGTTCAACAAAAAATCCTTCATAGATTTATACTCATACGAAATACCCAAGCTAGTCTGAGGAAAAATAAAGTTACCTAAACTGAGATTAAAAGTATTTTCCAAAATTTTATTTTCATTTTCAGTCAATTCACTCTTTGAAAAACTAATTCCCATAGGAATCTCAGTTTCAACTGAGTTCTCTAATAAATTAAATGACCACCCTTTTTCAGACTGTGAAAGGGAATTTTGCCAATTAGAATTAATGACTTTAAACCATGCTCCATCAATATGCGCTAAGGATGCTGGGTTGTTGAAATGAGCATCAGATGTATTCACGTTGGCATGCCCAATCCCGCTCCTTGAAATTGATGATGCCCCCATAACCAGCCCAAATGACTTTTTTGAAATCAACAATATTAACAACTGAGCAATAAGCTTTTTTAAAATTACTTTAGAACCTATATTAAATTTGATTTTAATTTTCATCTTTTTCCTAAAATATTAAAAAATCCTCAAAACCTATATGCCACCTTAGCTGAAAGTCTTCTATCTTCTTCTAGAGCACTTGCTGATAATCCTACTTCCTCTCCATAGTATGCCATTTGAAATTGAAAACGCTCTGATGAAAGCTCAAATCCAGCCGTCCAATAAATTCCATTCATCCCCAATCTAAAAAAAGCAATATCTGCTAAATTAAACTCGTACCCTAAATGATATAGTTGGTTTTTATCTACAACTAAATTTGCTTTATTTAAATGTTTATATTCAAACGTAAATGAAGATCGAGTTCTGTTATTATGAATTGGGAAAAAAGCTATCCCCACATCAATATCTTGTAAAATTACATCTGGCCTCGCATCAGTCTTAAGTGAGTAACTCGAAGTTCTAAATGTTGTATCTCCATAATCCCTAATTACGGCTGTGATAGTTGGAAGCGTAGACCACGGCGCAGATAACACTAATGCAATATCATTTCCAATTGCAGAGCCTGTCTTAGCATTATCTTTAAGAGCTAGACTTTGATTAGGATCAATGTCCCCCACCACAGATATTCTATTCATTGCTTTAACATTAAATCCAATTTTAATTCGGCCATCAAAAAATCTTAAAGAATAACCTAGAATTAAAGATTGATCATTGTAATAGTGAGTTGATAAAGCAGTTCCATCAGAATTCATTCGCGCATCTAATTGAGTACTATTAAAAACTCCTATTCCAAAATTTCGTAATACAAATGATGGGAAAAATTGTGATTTGTAATGATAATGAGTATCTGGAGATACCAAAAGACTTGCACTCACTTTTTCAAGACTGGTATAGTTTCCTATTGTTTTTGCTTTATTAATTCCATTTAATTTATCACCATAATCTATTTCAGGATCTATTAATGTTCCAAATTGGTCTCTAAGTTTACCAAGAGCTGCCGGATTTACTAAAAGTGCAGTTTCGTCATTTACTACTGCAACGTCGGCTCCACCCATGCCTAATGATCTTGTTCCTCGGTAATAGCCATAAACTTCTGCAGATGATTCAAATCCAAGACCAAAAATATTTGAGATAATTAAAAATATAGTAAAATTTTTGCAAAAAATATTACTCTTTTTAGTTTTTAAAAAATGAAAAAAAAATCCAATTATTATTAAAATTTCAGCCGCATCAATTTTTCTAATTTTGTTTGCTGAAGACATTACGACCTCATCCATTTACAACACCCGACCTAAACTAAATTTATTACTCTAAGTTATAAATTACATTTATATTTTTTTTGTTACTCTTGATCTAGACTTGAGTCCAACATCTAGACTTATGTCTGAATAGAAGTTAATAAATTGAACTTTTATTTAAATATTGCTGCAATAATATATATATTTTACTAATTCTGATTTTTAATTCAATCTACAATTAAAATCATGAAGTGATTATTAATAAAAATTTGAATTAACAAGGAGTTTTAAATCAAATGAACTGTTCAAATATTTTCTTTAACTTATCCTTAAAACATTCATATTTGATTATAACTTTAATGATAGCCATTTTAACATCTTGCGGCCAGTCAGACAGTGATAAAATTGGGGATGCTCAATTTTGTTTAGATAAACTAACTATTCATAGTGAAGAAAATGTTAATAATTGTGTAGCAAAGTTGGGAAATCTTGAAAACAAGGAATCTTATCTCATTAGATGTAACGCTGGCTTTATTCAAGAAGGCTTTTCAAGTCCAACTAAAATTCTAGATGTTGTTGATGGAATGACAAAAAATGGAACAACAAATACAAACCCAACAGCAACAATATTAAGTGTCTTAATTTTTAAAACTAAAACAGGAAGTACTGCAACTGAAGCCGCAAAAAACAACGAAGATTTTGCAATACAAACTCAGAGCTACTGTATTAAATCTGAAAATGCTGGTTTAATATTAATTTCATCGTTTGCATCTATGGCAACTTCTATCGCATCAGCTACTACTCAAGTTGGAGCTGGAAATTTATTTGATGGATCAGCTACTCCACAAGAAATTGCATCAGCAGTTTCAAATGCTTCTCCAACCGTCTTAGGGAGTACTGCTTTAGTTGCATACCAAACAAATTGCACAGGAGAAATTGATAGTTCAAAAAAAGATCTTTGCAGCACTCTCTCAACGGCAATTACATCAGGCAATGGAGATGCTGCCGCTATTGGCTCTTCACTACAACAGTTAATAGGAAATTAAAACTCAAAGTCTGCCCTGACTGGACAATGATCAGATCCATCTACATGATCTAATATGTCAGCCGATTTTAAATATTTTCTCAAACCTTTACTTAGGCAAATATAGTCTATTCGCCAACCTCGATTTCCAACTCGTGAAAACTCTCTATAGGACCACCAACTGTATTTATTTTTTAAATTTGGATTTAGTTCTCGAAAACTATCGACAAAACCTAATTCTATAAACCGATCAAACCAAGTTCGTTCCTCAGGAAGAAAACCGCTTTCTTTTACAAATTTAATTGGATCAAAAATATCTATTTCTTGGTGCGCAATATTATAATCGCCAACGACAATTATTTCCTTTCCTCTTGATAATTCATTTTTAAGTAAATGATAAAGATCTTTCAAAAAATTTTGTTTAAATAAATGTCGCTCATCTCCAGAACCACCATTTGGAAAATATATGTTATAAATATCAAATTTTTCATAGCTTGTAATAAGAACTCTTCCTTCAGAATCATATTCGGCAATACCTATACCATGTTTAACTTCAACGGGAGGAATATTAGAAAATGTTGCCACTCCTGAGTATCCTTTTCTTTTTGCTGACATCCAATAACTTTTGTCATAGCCCAGCAATTTTACAGGCTCGTCAACTTGTTCAATAAGCGCCTTTGTTTCCTGTAAACACAAAACATCAGGCGTTTCCATTTGAATAAATCCCATTAAATTTTTTTTATAACATGCACGAATACCATTTACATTCCATGAAACGATTCGCATAAATCTCCTTTTAAAAATATATATTTATGTTAAAATCTGATTAGTAACACATTTTTACCAAACAGATCCAACTAATTTTTTAATGAGGTTGTTTTTGAAATCTACCTCCTTTTAGAAAATCTAAATATAATAAATTCCAATTATAATTTTCAAAATATTTTGCCTAAGTTAAATATAGTTAATCAATTAATAATTGATTTAATACTTTTGTCTTATTAACGTGAATTCGATAATAAATATTTGTTTTAGCTTATTAATTTATATAACTGCATCATCTTAACTCACAAAATTATCTTCGGTATATCGCAAAAGATATGTCTCAATAATTTTAAATTATTATTCGCACATAAAAAATTACCTGCACCATAATCTAAATTTATTATCGATAAAAATCAGTCTAAAATATGAGGACGAATTTATAATTACGAGTACCGGTTTAATCCGGAATTGCCTTTCAGTCCTATATAAAATATGCTTTAGCATGCAAAATATTCTATTGGCTTTAGCCGTTGATTGTTGAATTTTCAAATTAACTGCACACGATTAAGTTCGCGGAATTTTTAGTTCGCAACTTTTAAAAAGAGCAGACCATCTGCTCTTTTTTTTTAGAGTCACTTAAGTCCGAAATTAAATCAATAAATTAATTTATTCCTTTAGTGAACTGTATTGACTTATAACTACACTCAGTTAGATAATTGTTTTTTAATACAGTGAATAGAAAATACTCTTAATTACATTTTTGATGAATTAGTTAAATATTAACATCAACAATTAAAATAAAAATTTTTTTACATTAGTGTATTACTTAAGTCTAGTTCAAAATATTTTAAAAATTTTCTTATTGATAATAATTTGCAAAAGCAACTAATCAAATAAAGTCAAAGGTCATATTTTCAGAATTTTCTAGAGAAATTCATATTATGTATGATAAAATT
The DNA here is from genome assembly GCA_005793345.1 of Bdellovibrionales bacterium. Taxonomy (GTDB): domain Bacteria; phylum Bdellovibrionota; class Bdellovibrionia; order Bdellovibrionales; family Bdellovibrionaceae; genus SXSU01. The sequence goes on along the minus strand of SXSU01000137.1, from coordinate 2,550 downwards.
ATTACAAGTTTCAATTCAGTCTCAGGAGGAGATTAATGAGCACAATCGGTAGAGATCGAGATGATGTTGTTCAAAAATTACGTGAAGAATATAACAATAGAGAAATTGAGAACAATAAGAAACATAAAAAGGAAATTAAAAATCTAGTTGAATCTCATGATGAAGAGCTTGAGAAAATAAAAAATGCTCAAGGCGAACAAATTAAAGAAATGAATGAGTATATAGATGACCGAATGACAAAGCAAGAAATGCAGCACCAAAAACAGTCACAAGAGATTAGAGATCTTTACACTAAACAAATACGGAAAAAAAGTGAAGAGAATGCTTACTCATTAAATCAACTTAAATCTGATTTTACTAGTGAACGCGATCGAAGTAAGTCTATTTCTGAGCAGCAAAAAAAATTATTAGAAGAACAATTCCGGAATGAACTTAGAAGCAAAGATCAATTATTTGAAAACTATTCAAACTTGGCTAAAGAAGATAAAAAAGAGTTAATCGAATCAAGATTAAATAACATTAATGAAAAAAATAAAAAAAATTTAGAAAGTGAAAAAAAAATCTATCAAGAAAAGTTAGAAAGTATTCAAAATAAATTAAATATTGTAAAACAAACAGATAATTCAGAATTACTTCGTCAAAAACAACAGCATGAATTTGAAAAAAATAGATTAACTTCAAGTTTTAAAAGTAAAATAGACAGTCAAGAAGCTATTAATGCCAATATTCATAAATCTATGACTGATGAATATAAAGCAGAGCAAGCCATAGATAAAGAAAAATTTAAAGAAGAACTTAATAAAAATAAGAAAATGTATGAATCAAGACAAGCCGAATTTAGAGATACTTTAACTGATAGAATAAATAATAATATTACAGGATTAAAAAATGAAATTTCTCTTTCTAAAAACCAAAAAGTTGTTGATCATGTAAACCAAAATAGAGGTTTTGAATTAGAAAGAAAAAATTTAATTCGAGATTTTCAAAAGCAAATTACTATTGAAGAAGAAAAAAACAAAAACCTTCATGATTTATCTAACAAAACAGTACAGAAGGAACTTGGTGCCGCTACAGAAAGTCGAGAAAAAGTAATTCGGACAATGGCTGAGCAAAATGCAAGGGATAAAAGTCTATCCAAAATTCAGCAATCTCAGCAACTTACCCAAATAAAAGCAGAAACAAATGATAGAGAATTGCATTTAAAACAGCAAACTGACTCTCGTGTTGAGCTTGCTAATGAACACATGATTCAAAACACGCAACGCTTACAAAAATTTTATTCTGACACATTAGATTTAATACGTCAAAACTTTGAAGATAAATTAAATAAGGAAAGAGAAAATCATATTCAGGAACGGTCCGAATTAGAGAATAAGTTAATTAACAAGATGCGAGACCAAAATAAACAACTTACTTCTGCTCTTGATAGAAGTAATTTAGAATACAACGGAAAAATTCAAGAATTGAAAGATTATTATGAAACTGAACTTCGTCGTCAGGAAATTGAAAATAATAAACAATTGAATGAAAGAGAAAAAGCATATAAATTAGCAATGAAAAATGATAACATCAGGAATGAGAATCTATTAAATCAACTAAAAGATTCGCACAATAATGAATTAGATGAAATTGATAAACGACACAGAAAAGAATTAAATGAACTTGTCCAAAAAACTTCCGAAAGATTAAGAAAAAGAGCTTAATATTTAAATTAAGGAAATATTTATGTTAGCTGATCGAAGAGTAAAAATAGTTGCAACAATTGGTCCTTCTACTCAAAGTGAAGAGGCATTAGAAAAAACTATTAGAGCCGGAATGAATGTTGCTCGATTAAATTTCAGCCATGGTACTCATGAAAATCACCTTCAAGTAATCAGATCATTACGTAAACTTTCAAAAGATTTAAATGCTCCAGTAACTATTTTGCAAGACCTTCAGGGACCAAAAATAAGAGTTGGTAAATTCAAAAATGGATCAATATTATTAACTCCTGGAGAAAAGATTTCAATTACAACACGAGATTTAATAGGAGAACCAGGATTAATACCTTCGGATTTTAAGAATCTTCATTTAACTTGTAAAGAAGGAACCAAAATTTTGTTAGATGATGGTCTGCTTGAGTTACGAGTTGACGCTGTGAATGGCCAAGATATTAATGCAACTGTAATTTATGGAGGACTTTTAAAAGATCGAAAGGGTATGAATGTACCCGGTGGTTCACTAGCAGTGGATTGCTTATCAGAAAAAGACTTAGAAGATTTAGAGTTTGGTCTTAAAAATGATGTAGATTGTATTGCTTTAAGTTTTGTAAGACAGGGAAAAGACATACGAAAACTTAGAGATATTATTCAGCAAAGACAATCAAATGCTAAGATTGTTGCTAAAATAGAAATGTTAGAAGCATTAGATAATTTAGAGGAAATTGTAAGATTAAGCGATATTGTAATGGTAGCCAGAGGAGATTTAGCAATTGAAGTTGGTCAGACTCAATTACCTGCACGCCAAAAACAAATAATTTCCCTTTGCAACGAGATGGGTAAACCTGTAATT
>SXSU01000136.1 GCA_005793345.1 Bdellovibrionales bacterium | reverse complement strand
CACAATTTTATATTTATTTTTCACAACTAAATTATTTAAATACATGCAGCGTAAATATTCAGAATGCATTTTTTCAGGAAGACGAGTGGAGTCTGAGTTCCAATGTAGCATGTCAAATGCGGTTGGTTCATTGCCAAGTAAGTAGTTATTTACAACATAATTCCAATATAAATCTGATGGTCTTAAAAAGTTAAAAGCAGCGGCCATATCTTTACCATCGAAGTATCCAGTTTTTTTCATCTGATTTTCAATACTGGTTATCTGTTCCTCTGTAATAAATATTCCAATTTCCCCTGGATCTTCAAAGTCAATTAGACTTGCAAAATATGTTGCGCTAGTAATTTTATATTTATTTGGCACAACTTTTAGATAAGCAAGCGCTAAAGAAGCAAGAGTCCCGCCCACACAGTAGGATGCAATGTTTGCAGCACTTGAACCAGTTTTTTCACACGCAATTCTTAATGCTTCTAGTACTCCATCTTCAATATATTCTTTAAAAGAAATATTCCTTGAATTTGTATCTGGATTTTTCCAGGAAATTAAAAAAGTATTAAATTTTTTATCAACTAAATATTTCATCATTGATTTTTTTTCATTTAAATCCATTATGTAGTATTTATTAATAAAAGGCGGAATGACGAGCATTGGCTTTGCGTACTGTTGATCACTAGAGCAATCATATTGAATGAGTTCAAAAAGATTATTTTTAAAAATAACCTTACCTTTAGTTGTGGCTAAATTTTTTCCAATTTCAAATTCACCTGCTTTTGATTGTTGAATAAAAAGTTTATTTGGATGTTTTTCAAAATCTTTTTTATAATTTGCATAGCCCTTAGCTAGGTTATTTCCTTTTTCATCTACAGTTTTTTTTAATACTTCAGGATTAGTGAACGCAAAGTTAGAGGGTGATAAAGCGCTATTGAGTTGTTTTAAATAAAATTGCATAATGCGTTTATCTTTTGGATTTTTAAATTCTACATTTTCAATTAAGTTGTTCATGAAATTTGCACTAATTAAATAAAACTGTTTTATAAAATCAAAAAAAAGATTAGTTTTCCATTCTTCATTAGAAAATCTTTTGTCAGATTTTTCTTCAAAGATGACTGGATTTGCCATTCCGCCAGAAGCACGTGTTACAAAGTAAAAATTTAAATTTGCAATTTGTGAAACCCATTTGTTGAGGTTGTCAAAATATACATTTGGATTTTGCTGAATTTCAGTTGAAAAATTTTTAAATGATTCCATCATCTTGTGCATTGTTGGTGCGATTAAATTAGATAAATCATTCATTGTAAAATTATTGCTACCTTGATTATTAAATGGGAAAGATTGAAAATTATTTTGAGCAGAGCCGAGATTTTTAAATGACTCTATGTACTGATTGTAAATTTTTAGATTATTTTCAAAGACACTACCTAAGTCCTCAAAGTTAATTTGATCTGGCTGCTTTTTTTCGTCTTTTTTTGTCATTTTAACTATTGAATAATAGCTTAATAATTATCTTTAGAGTAATAACCTATATGTGCTTGTGCAACATTAATATATTGCATATGCAAAAGAAAAAAGTCAACAAAAACAGTAATTTACCACCTTTTATCAATTTTATACTTGAAATATATTGCAGTGCAACATAAATACACCCTATTAACTTAAATAAGGAGTAAACAATGATGGCAAACATAAACAATCCTTTTGAATTCTTTGATTTTCAAAAGATGTTATCGGCACTTAAAATGCCAACAGTAGATGGTAATTCTGAGAATTTAATCAATGCTCAGAAAAAAACTTTAGAAACATTTGCAAATGCATCTAAAGTTTTGTTTGAAGGCTACAATACGCTTGCTAAAAAGCAAATAGAAGTTCTTAATAAAGCTATTTCAAGCGCAAAAGATGCTACTTCTGAATTAGCTAAGGGAAATCCTCAGCAATCAGCTAGCAAGTCAATCGAATTGATGCAAGCATCAATCGTTGAAGCTCAAAATATTGCTACAGATTTTTCAAAAATTTCAGAAAAAACAGCAAAAGAATCTTTTGAAATTCTAAATAAAAGACTTTTAGAAGGTTTAACTGAAATTAAGAAAATTATAGATGACGAAGGTAAAAAAGTTTCTGTTAAAAACTAATTAGTTTTTAACTTAAAAATTTAAAGAGAACACGGCTTTATTCCCCCTTATTTAAAGCCGGTTCTCTTTAAAATAATTATAAATCTAACTAGTAATTTAAAATTTACTCAGCTATAATTTTAATAAATAATTATTAAAGCTTTATAAATGTCTAAAGTTGCATTAGTTACTGGTGGCACCAGAGGTATCGGCGCAGCAATCTCAAAAAAACTAAAAGAAGATGGTTTCAGAGTTGTTTCAACTTATGTTGGCAAAGATGAATCAGCTCAAGCTTATTCAAAGGAAAGTGGAATTGAAGTTATAAAATCAGATGTTTCTTATTTTGAAAGCTGTAAAGCTGCAGTTGCAGAAGTTGAAAAAAAATATGGAGACATTGAAATCGTAGTTAATAATGCAGGTATTACTAAAGATCGTTTCTTACACAAAATGAATCCAGAAGAATGGAATTCTGTAATTAACACAAATCTAAATTCTCTTTTCAATATTTGTCGAAATGTAATTGAGAAAATGAGAGCTAAGGGATTTGGAAGAATAGTTTCAATTAGTTCTATCAATGGTTTAAAAGGCCAAGTAGGTCAGACAAATTATTCAGCTGCTAAAGCTGGGATTATTGGCTTTTCAAAAGCGCTAGCATTAGAAAATGCAAACAAGGGAGTGACTGTAAATGTAATCGCGCCCGGATATGTGGGAACAGACATGGTTAAAAAAATTGATCCAACAATTTTGAAGGGGATAGTTGCGCAAATTCCGACAGGCAGGCTCGCAGAGCCTGAAGAAATTGCAGCCTTGGCAAGTTATTTAGTAAGTGATAAAGCAGGCTTTATTACCGGCGCTACCTTTTCAATAAATGGTGGCCAGTACATGCAATAATAATAAAATTTTAACAAAAGGGAGAAATAATTAAGATGAATGATAATGATGTTGTAATAATAAGTGCGGTTCGAACGGCGGTTGGATCTTTTGGAGGCTCTCTTTCCTCTCTTACAGCGCCACAACTTGGTGCAGAAGTTATAAAAAAAATTTTAGAAAAATCAGAAATTAAACCTGAACAAGTCGATACAGTTTTTATGGGTCAAATTTTAGCTGCAGGCGTTGGT
>SXSU01000019.1 GCA_005793345.1 Bdellovibrionales bacterium | reverse complement strand
ATCCACTCGACCTAATCAAGACTATTAGTTATGAAAATAAAACCGAAAAGGAATTAACAGACATCAACTTTAATGAATTTTTCTAAAACTCTGTATCAAACTAGACCAGTTTTTCAACGACAAATGAATCCAAAGCCTACATATTGCTTTGAGAAAGTTTACGAATCAATTCTTCTGGTTCAGTGGACTCTGCTGAAACTAATCGTCCCAATAAATCTTTCCAAGTAGCTTCAATAATATTGTGAATAACTTCTTCAGCTAGAAAATAACTTTTTTGAGAGGTAGTAATAGGTCCTTCTAAGTCGAGGCGTGCAATAATGCCTCTTATATTTTCAATGGTAGAAACTAAAAGATTTTTTTCATTAACATTTAGGGATTTAATTGCAAATGCCAATGACTGAAGTGAGTTTAATGGTGATCTTAAATCATGAATTACATCTTTTGCCAAATTACCACGCTGGGACTCAGACTCTTGCTGGACTTGGGTTTTAATTTTTTCTAGAAGTTTATTTTTAGATTTTGAATAAACAAATACACTCAATAAAACTAGCGTTAGCCACAATGAAAAAGCATATGGAGCCAGGTCAAGGCGATTATACTTGAAATGAACTTCACCAATTGAATTTCCCATTTCACTATTTCCAAAACTCAATTGCACTTTAACTACGTCAAATAAAAATGAATTTAAGACGGCATTTTCTTTTTGATTGAATATAGGATTAGGTACGACTGTAACGGACTTTCCATTCAAAAATAAACTGATCTCAGTAAAATGGTTCTGCCGAGCATCTTCTAAATTCAAAATTGTTTCCCGTAAATCGCCCATGCTTGCAGTTCGATTAATAAATGAGCCAACCGTAACGGCTAACTGTTCCTTGGTAAATGAATTAAAAATAATCGACATACCGATAAATATTAATAGACCTAGAAATTGTGCAACTATGATTTTTCTTTCAAATTCTTTTAAGCGCCGATTGATTTCAATTTCCATAAATTTTATCCTAAGAAATGAGGTTTATTTTGTTCTGCAATTTTCAGTACGTTCCCTTTTCCTAGGTAGGCCGATTCAGATTGAAAAAACGAGTGATAAATATATATTGGAGCTTTGTTAATTATGCTTATTGTGTCAGTTGATAATAGATCTGATCTCATGTCCTTTTTCATACTTATACTACTTATATGATCAAAATTGAATTCACCTTTTGAAAGGGCGTCTTTAAAAGATTCAAAATAGTTTCGATCCAGAAGTAATTTTTGACGCAAATCTGATGACTTATTTTGATTTTTGAGAATATCTGCTTCACAAACCTTTGTTAGTTTATATTGCGTGATGAACGCAATCTTGCAACTGACTTCAATCAGAGATTTTAAAATGGATGCGCTTTGATTTTCACAGAGTGCAAGTCCGAAAGAAGCGCCCCCTGAAAGTATGGAGGCGTCATTGTTACCCTGAGCAACACACATAATGACAGGGCCTAATTGAGTTTTTAAACGAAGTTGAAGTTGAAGTTGGAGTCTTAGCAAAGTAGTTTTGTTTTGAAGTTACCTCTTATGCAGTTGTTTATTCAACCAAAGTAACGATACTCCACCATGATGGTAGGATTTGGCTGCTTCTTTGCCCATGCAACCAGTTGCTTCAAGTAGTGTTCCACAAGCTCCAAGTAAAAGGGCGGTAATAATGAGAGATCTGATAAATTGAACTACGCCGAACATGGCGGCCTCCTTTGGGCACACTCGTGCCTTTAAATTTTTGAGCAAATGCTCTAGTTCCTGTTTGAGGGTGTCGTACCCCTGTTATGTAAAAGGTTCTTTGGAATATGAATGTTGCTGTGAGTGGGTATCATTGGTGGGTTCAGTGTTTGGTTGTGACTATCAGAACGGGTTTTCCAATTTTAACTCGGAAAAACCTGTCATCAACGTGTCATCATTCTGTCATCAAACATTGAAATAAGCTGAAATATCATGAAATAATAGGATTGAAGTGAGTCTTCGACTCTAGTGGTTTTAAGTAGTTAGGTTTGCTGGTATTTTGGTTTAGACTTAGTTTTTAGGTTCAGAAAATTGGTCGGACCGACTGGATTTGAACCAGCGACCTCTTGCACCCCAAGCAAGTGCTCTACCAAGCTGAGCCACGGTCCGCAATTTGAAATCAACACTAATTTAATTTTTATAAATAAAATAAATTAGTACTCAAATAACTAATAACTAAAAACCAAGCTTTTTGCACCTAGTTTTCTAAACTTGGTACTAAGAATTAATCTTCATCAGAATCATCGTCAGTTAAACCTTCAATTGATTCACCATTAAGAGTTGCTTTTAATATTTGACTTGGTTTAAAAGTTAAAACGTGTCTTGCACTAATAGTAATTTGATCACCTGTTTGTGGATTTCGGCCAATACGAGCTTTTTTTGATCGAACTACAAAATTACCAAATCCAGAAATTTTAACTTTTTCTCCCTTTTCTAAAACATCCTTCATTGTATCAAACACCATCTCAACCAATTCGATAGCTTCTTTTTTTGAAAAACCAATCTTTTCGTAAACTTTTTCTACGATATCAGCTTTTGTTACAGTGCTGTTACTTACATTATGTCCACCCATACTCACCTCTTCCTTGATTCAATTTGGGTTATTATTTAATGCTAGTCACATCTTATAAAGAATTCAAAAGAAAAAATCTTTAAATTAATAATTTTTAACCATTATTTTCAAGTTTAAAACATTACCTTAAATTAATTTCCATTTTATCCTTTAGAAGATCGACCACTCCCTTAATTGCTTCTTGAATTTGCTCTTCTGTTAAAGTTAATTCTTGATGTTGAAACATTAATCTAAATGTCACTGACTTATTATCTGGACCGATCGACTCACCTTCAAATATGTCAACCACATCAACTTGTTTTAAAATTTGTTTTGAAGCTGAATTCAACGAAGTAAAAATAGTTTTTGTTACTTTACCAACACTAATAGTTTTACTCATTACAAAGGCCAAATCTCTATCAATTGAAGGCATTTTAGAAGGAGCCATCGTTCGACTCATACGAGATTGCATTAAAAATAAAAAATGTTTATTAATAAAATCTGAATTAAATTCAAATATACATATTTCAGATCTGATTTTTAATTCCTCTTGTAACTGAGGATGAAGCGCTCCAATAAATCCCACATTCAATCCTGAAACTTTTAAAACTGCAGACTGCCCTGCATGTAAAAAATCACAACTTATTAAGGCATCTTTAAGATTTACACATTCATAAATTGATTTAGAAAAACCCATTTGCGCAAATAAATTCTCTATTGCGCCTTTTACATGAAGAGCTAATGGCGCTTTTGTTTTACCCCAAAGTGATTCTGGCCAACCCCAAGCAACTCCTGACAAACGGCTTTTTTCTAAATATGTTTTTTCTGCGTTGCTTGCTTTTACTCCTACAACTACATCTTTTTCAAATACAGAACCAACTTCAAATAAACGACCAAAATTTACACCATGGTGATAATTATGTTTTGCATTTGCAATTAAATTTAAAATTAAAGTGCTTCTCATTACATTCATTTCTTCATTGAGTGGATTCACTAAACTCACAGATGCTTCACCAGAGGATAAACCCATTCGAGTCCAAAACTCAGTTTTTTTATAAAACTTACTTTGCTCTTTAGAATTTACAAAAGCAAAGTTTTGCGCCTGACTCCAACCAGTTCCTATCATTATGTCAGAAATATTATTCTGCCATAAAAACTGAGACGAGTGTGGAGTTGGATTTTTAAAAAATGCAGGAATTGACTCTGGTATATGCTCATACCCATGAAGTCGTGCATATTCTTCTACTAAATCCATATCAATAGAAATGTCAAATCTCCATGATGGCGGTGTTACTTTAAATAATCCATCAAAATTACCTTCAACAGAACACCCTAGTCGCTTCATCCATTGTTCAAAATCTGATGCATCAACATCATATCCCAATCTGGATTTTACAGTTTCAACAGAAATTTCTATTGGTGAATGAACAAACTCTTTTGCTTTTTCTTCCCAAAAATATTCACTCATCTCTCCGCCAGCCACGTCAATCAATAACTGACTTGCAAGATTTAACAAATCCACTGTTTCTATAGGATCAACACCCCTTGAAAAGCGATAACCTGAATCCGTTACAATTCCATGAGTACGACTGGCTTTGCGAACACTTTGACTTGTGAAATAGGCAGACTCTAAAAAAACATCCGTTGTTAAATCATTAATACCAGAATTTTTACCACCAATAACCCCAGCCATACAGAGAGATCTTTCAATATCACGTATCATTAATTCAGATCCATCTAAAACTAATTCTGTTCCATCTAGAGTTTGAAATTTTTCTTTCACATCTGAACGACCCACAATAATTTTTGATCCCTTTATATTATTGAGATCAAATGCATGCATTGGTTGCCCCCAACCCAACATCATTAAATTAGTTATATCAACAATATTATTAATGCTAGACATTCCCACCCGTTCTAATTTTTCTTTTAGCCAATTGGGGCTTGGTCCAACCTTTACTCCTCTAATGATTCGACCCGAATACCTAGGGCACAACAGTGAATCTTTAACTTCTACTTTAAAATTACCTTCGTACTTAAAAGTTTTAGAATTTGAAGTTGGACTTGCAACTGCGGTAATTAAGCTTAAGTATTGTTTAGATTGGGGTTTAAATTTATTAAGTGGCCGATTCAATAAGCAAGAAATTTCACGAGCAAGTCCCCAATGACTCAGGCAATCTGCACGATTTGGAGTTACTTTTAATTCAAAAACAATATCATCAAGGCCATGGTATTTAGCAAAAGATATTCCAACAGGTGTATTCTCTGGTAAAATTGCAATTCCATCACTTGTTTCTGCTAAACCTAATTCTTTAAAAGAGCACAGCATACCTGAAGAATCTACTCCACGGATTTGTGTCTGCTTTATTGCAAAATTTCCTGGTAAAATAGCGCCAGGAAGAGCCACAATTACATGGTCATGTTGTTTATGATTTTTAGCTCCACAAACAATTTGATGAATAACTCCATCACCGGTTGTTACTTTGCAAACTGATAATTTATCGGCATCAGGATGTTTTTCTTTTTCTAAAATTATACCCGTAACGACATGTTGATAATGAGCTGCAAGATTATGTACTTCTTCAACCTCAAGTCCAGCTTGTGTTAAAATATGAGAGAGTTTTTCAACTTGCTCAAAATAGTCACTAACATCTACAAATTCATTAATCCACTTTAAAGATATTTTCATTTTACAAACTGCCTTAAAAATCGAAGATCATTTTCGGGAAACAGTCGAATATCAGGAATCCCGTATTTAATTATTGCCATTCTTTCAATTCCAAATCCAAAAGCAAAACCTTGCCAATGGGGGTAATTTACACCTGAAAATTTAAAAACATGGGGGTTAATCAGGCCTGCACCACCAATTTCAATCCATCCACTATTTTTACAAAGTGAACAGCCTTTTCCTTTGCAAATAGGACACGAACAATCCACTTCAGCACTGGGCTCTGTAAAAGGAAAAAAACTAGGTCGAAATCTTGTTTTTAATCCTGACCCAAAAAACTCCTGCACAAAAAAACTAATAGTTCCCTTTAAATCTGCCATTGAAACATTTCGATCAACACACATTCCCTCAATCTGATGAAAATGCGGCAAATGTGAAATATCACTATCACAACGAAAAACTGAGCCCGTACCCAAAATACGTAATGGTGGTGTTTCACCCTCAAGAGAATGTATTTGAATTGGAGAAGTATGGGTTCTAAGTACATGCTCTTTATCAACAAAAAAAGTATCCTGCATATCACGAGCAGGATGGTCTTTTGGAATATTTAATGCTTCAAAATTATACCTATCTTTTTCAATCAAAGGACCTAAACGCAAACTGTAACCCAGTCTTGCTAGAATTTGGACGATCTCTTCAGTTACTTTTTGAACTGGATGAGGATGTCCCATTTCGATTGATGTTGATGGTAGGGTAAAATCCACAGACTCAATGAGCATTCGCTCTTGAATTTCTTTATTTTTAATTTGAGATTCAATGTCTTCATAAAGTGTTTCTAAAATTTTCTTGGCAATATTGACGGCCTGACCAAACTGAGGTTTCTCTTCTTTACTCAGTGTTGCCATGTGTTTCATTAACTCTGTAAAAATTCCATTTTTACCAAGAAATTTTACTTTTTGATCATAGAGCTCCTGCGAATTTTGCGCGGCTCTAAATGATTTTTCTGCTTCAACTTGTATTTCTGATATTTTTGTAAATGACATTACTAAAATATAGAAGATGTTGGCTAAAAACTAAAGTATAAATTATTACGCACCGAGAGAGACCAAACTATACATTATGATTAACACATATCTCAAAAGTAAAATGCACAATTTTAAGATAAGATAAAATGAATTAAAATTTAATTGCGAATCGGATCGATTACCCTAAACATATGCAATTTGTAAAAATTTTTTGATATCCCTTTTATATCGACTAATATAGGAAATACCCTTAAAAACTCATTTAACTTCTGCATCAAGAACAATTCTTGTTTTCTTTAAGGAAAGGAGATTTATAAATAATGGCCCATAAAAACAAATCAAATTGGAGCCCTTACAAAGCTCGCCAGAAAAATCAAAATCTCGCAGATTCCAAAGCATCAGAATCAATTTCACACTTTCAATCTTCCTATCAACTAATAAAAAAAAGTGCTACAAATCAATTGCGCGGGCAACATCGTCGGAGTACTGAAACGTTTTCTCTAAACGAGGTGAATGACCGTCTCTTTGATGTTTTTCGTAATCATGGTTTTGAAGACTTTCCCCATTCACTAAGAATGAAGCTAGCAGAATTTTATACTTTACTAATGGAACAACAAAATAAGGAAAATTTTACCCGCATCTTAAATGTCAAAGACGCTGGACTCAAGCATTTCATTGATAGCTTAATAGTAACTAAATTTACAAACTTAAAATTTCCCTTAATGGACGTGGGTACAGGACCTGGATTTCCGGGCATCCCTCTTAAAATTTATTTTCCCAATGAGCAAATACTATTGGCTGAAGGGGTCCAAAAACGTGTTGAATTTTTGAAAACTGTTCGAGAAAAATTGGAACTTGAAAAATTATTAATACTTGGACGAAATATAAATGAAGAGTGCTTTTATCCAGTTCAAGGAGTTATCACAAGAGCCGTAGAAGACATGCGCAACACTTTAGGAAACGTCATAAATACATTACAATTGGGTGGACAAGTATACTTTATGAAGGGTCCTAATGTTGATCCCGAAATACCCATGGCTTTGGATGCATGGGGTGAATTTTATAAATTAAAACTTGATCAAGCTTATGTCCTCCCAAACTCCCCCCATGAACGGCGCCTTATTGTGTTTGAAAAAATAAAAACTAGACTTGTGAGCGATGAGTTTTTAGAAGATCTTGGACTTACTGAAGAGTTTGAAGATTAGTTGATTTTAATAACTCAAAATTGGACTTTTGAAAATACAAGAAAGTAGAAATTTAGTGGATAATTTTAGAGGATAAATTCAAATGAAAACTTTGCCCACCATAACAAGCACAGATAATAAATATTTTCAGATGTTCAAAAGTCTAAATGATTCAAGGGGATTGAAAAAAGAAAAAACTTTTTTAGTATCTGGAGCAAAACTAGTTACAGAATTTATACACAAAGACCCCCTCGCTATAAAAGCCATAATTTCTACCGAATCTCTCAAGCATTTCTTTGATAAAGATCATTCAGTTTATCCTTTGACGGCAGCACTTTCATTAATTTTAAACTTAAAAAATTTACAGCACTTTCAATTTTCAAAATCATTATTTAATGAAATTGATGGACTTGGGACCCATGCCCCACTTTTATGGGTAGATCAAAAGGGAATTCCCACGTGGGACCCTAATCTTCATTTTACCGGTTTAGAAGTACTTTGCCCCCTTAGTGACCCTCAAAACTTAGGTGCAGTAATTAGAAGTGCTTGGGCTTTTGGGGCATCTAAAATTATTTTGTTTCAAGAATCTGCAAATCCTTTTTTACCTAAGTGTTGGAAATCTTCTGCTGGAGCGGTTTGGGACATGCCTATTGAAAAAGGCCCCTCTCTCAAAGATTTAAAAACTCATTGTATCGCTTTAGATATGGATGGTGAAAATATTTGGGATTTTTCTTGGAACAAAAATGTACGATTGCTATTGGGAGAAGAAGGTCAAGGTATTCCTATTCATTTAAAAACTTCGATTCAAAAAATAAAATTACCTATGGTTCACCCCATTGACTCACTCAATGTGGCCGTGACAGCTTCTATTGCCATGGCCCTATATAATAACTACTCATGATTAAGTCTGATCGCTTTTTGTAGTTTAAAACAACTAAACAATAATTTATTATGAAAACTCAAACGTAAGTTTGAGTTTTCATAATACGGGGTGATTCAAAAATCACCCCAAACAAACAGGAAAATAACTGCTTATGATTATGTCTGATACAATTGCGCAGCGATCAGACTTAATCATGAGCAGTTATTATGACTAAAAGCTAGTATTTTAAAAGTCATTCATTAATCCAGTCATGAATTGGATTATAATCCCGATAACCCTATAAACTGTTTACGTAAATATTGGAGTTTTTAATGAATTTAGAAATTTACAATGGTAATTGGGATAAATTAACAAAAGAAGAAAAGTTTTTCCATCTTAAAAATTTTGCATTAGGATCGGATTTATACGTAGTTTGTGTGGATGATGAGGAAAGCATTCTAGAAATTTTAAAATTTAAAATTGAAGAATTAGGATTTTCTGTTTTTTGTACCACATATACAGAGGAAGCTTTAAACTTTATTAGAGATCATAAAAACCAAATAGTTTTAATAGTATCAGATTTTAGAATGGGAAAAACAGATGGTTTTGAATTTCGCCAGCAAACCAAGAATATTAGTTTAGAAATTCCATTTGCAATTTTTTCTGGATTTATTGACAAAGAAATGGCACTCAGAGGAATGGAATTAAAGATTTGTTCATTCTTAAATAAACCTTTTGATATGAATAACTTTATTTCACTTCTCAACAATGAAGGTTGGTCCCGATTAAAAACCATAAGAGAAGAAATGGATCTACTACGAGGGTTTACTGATGATGCTTCAACTCTTATTGAGCAAACAGAAGAACTTATTTTAGAACTTGAAGATCATACTAACAATCCAGATGCCATTTCAAAAATTTTTGGAATGATTCATACAATAAAGGGGTCTTCAGGTTTTTTTGAACCTAGAAGTTTACATCAATTTGCCCACCGCTTTGAAGACTCACTCAAAGAAATTCAATCTGGGCAAAAAATATTAACTCCTCAACTTATTACAGTGTGGTTAAAATCATGTGATATATTAAAGACATTTATTGATGAGTTTAAAACCGCAAAACATAAGCAATACGATATTAATGAGTTAATTAAAATCTTTACTGAGGTCAATCCTGAAACATTCAACAACCATTTGAGTTCTAACATAAGAGACACCAAAGATTCTCTACATGTTAAAAATATTGCTGTAGCTACTTCTAAATCAAAGGCCCCTCAAGAATTAAAAGTCGCTGTTTCTTTACTCGATGAATTTATGCAAATATCTGGTGAAATGACCGTTATAAGAAACATGATAAACAAAGTAGTTCGAAGTATTGAAAAACAATATCCCTCCGATAAAGACGTTATACTTTTAGGCGAATTACTTAATGAACTTCATAAAATTAATGGATCAGTTCAAGCAAAAATTACCGAAATTAGAAAAGTCCCAATTCGCAATGTCATTAAACCATTAGGACGTATTATTCGCGATGTCTCGCAATCACTTAATAAAGAAGTTGAGTTGAAAGTTGAAGGTGATTCGATTCGAGTTGATACCTCAGTTGCAGAAGTCCTTTCAAACTCATTAATTCATCTGATAAGAAACTCTTTAGATCATGGCATCGAACACCCCGAAGAACGAATTAAAAATGGTAAAAACAAAAAAGGTTCTATTGAAATTGAATCAGAGATTAAAGGTGAGATTATTTATATCCATATAAAAGATGATGGAAAGGGAATTAATCCTGAAACTATTAAAAACAAACTTTTAAAAAATGGAACACACACACTTGAGCAAATTAATGAAATGACCGAGAACGAACTTCAACAAATGATTTTTTCGTCTGGCTTTAGTACTGCTCAACAAATCACAGATATTTCTGGACGTGGTGTAGGAATGTCTATGGTAAAAGACGTCGTTGAAGCCATTGGTGGAAAAATTCTAATTAATTCAAATGTTGGAATTGGCACAGAGTTTATCTTAGTCATTCCTATTCCTAAATCTGTGCTTATTACAAATTGCTTATTTATTACTGTTAGCAATGGTTTATCAACACATGATTCGACAATGCAATTTGGGATTCCCCAAGATGAAATAAAAAGAGTAATCAATTTTGATGAAGCACAAACTAAAAAATGGATTCAAAAATTAGAAGGTACTACCGTTTTAAATATTGATAATCGCTTAATCCCTGTCGTTTTTTTAAATCAAATATTGAATTTAACTTCTTCTACGACCACATCTTTATTGCCAAATCAAGGTTACTTAGTGGTCTTATCACATAATAATAAAGAATTTTGCCTTTGGGTCGAAAATGTATTAGATGTGGAAGATACTGTTGTAAAATCAATTTCATCAGGACAAATTAAAAATCTTGGTTTATATATTGGGGCAACATTTATTGGTGATGGAAGTGTTGGATTAATTCTCAACACAGAGGGAATCGCAAATAAAGCAGGAGTTGTTTTACAAACAGAAAAACTACAAATTAAATCCAAAGATGAATACACTTTGAATTCAAATTCAAATTTAAAAAATAATAATTATATTATTTGTGATATTGTTGGGAAAACTTATTACGCCATTTCGCAAAGTAAAATATTTCGAATTGAAGAATTTAGACCAGACCAACTACAAAACTCTTCGAATGAAATAGTGACTTCTTATCGAAATAAAATATTAACATTCATAGATTTAAATCAATTTTTTACAAATTCTTATAATCATAAACCGATTCTCTCAAATGATAGAACATTTATAACAATCGTAGTTCAGCATCAGGATTCTTATTTAGGATTTGTAATAAATAAAGTTATTGATTTATTTTCTTCAAGTTCAAAACCAGAAATTGGTAATATTAAACAAATAGGTTGCCAGGGTTGGTTGCTACATGAAGAAAGTCTATTTCAACTTTTGAATATCGATGAAATCATAGAAAGGGTATTGAATCCAGAAGCGCTTCTTGAGGATCTTCAAAAAGATGGCGCTGCGTAGCATTATCTCTATAATTTTGCATGTAAATGTTTGACCTAAAAAAGCTAGGTCAAATATGGTAGGGGCAGTTTTCTAAATTGGAGTCCGCAATGAAATGCCCTGTTTGCAATTTGGATGAAGACAGAGTTTTAGATACAAGAATTCAAAAAGAAGGCGAAGTTATTCGACGTCGTCGTGAATGTTTAAAATGTAAAAGTCGTTTTACAACTATTGAAACATTGGTTTTACAATATCCCTTTATAATTAAAAAAGATGGCCGCAGAGAAACTTTTTTACCTGAAAAACTATTAAAAGGAATTCAAGCTGCATGTCAAAAAAGACCCGTTAGTTTGTCGCAAATGGAAACTACAGTCGAAGTAATTTCACAATGGATTTTAAGTCTAGGCGAAAAAGAAATCCCTGCACAACTTGTTGGTAATAAAGTAATGCACGAACTTAAAAATTTGGATAATGTTGCCTATGTGAGATTTGCAAGCGTCTATAGGACATTTAAGGATGTTCAAGAATTTGTCGAAACCCTTGAAGAAAGCTTGCCAGTTTAGTTTAAGTTGCAGACTCTAATTCACATCCTTTTGAATTATACTCTGGATAATCTTCAGCAGTAGCATTATCTACACTTATCGATACTGAAGAAGTTGTAGATTGACCAAAACTAATCACCAAAGTTGAATCGACTGTCTCATCTGTTGTTGATGAATACACATTACATGTAATTGTTCCTGAAGATGGTAAACATTTATTCTCATTTGAACTAGTAAAATCATAAACAACATTACTAAAAGTGCATGAGGATAATTTACCATCACTATCAGCGACTTTTACAATTCCTGAATTTATTGTCTTAGATAATAAGGTTTGCAAAACATTACTTCGTACAACTGATACTACTAATGGATTTGCTGAATCTGTAGTTACAGTCGAAGTTAAACTTGTTGTTGCCCCAGTAACTCGTGTAAATGTTCTTTCTCGTGTCACTTGACTTGATATTGTTTTTACTCGAGTGACCTGATTATTTGATAATGTAGGTGTCGCCCATGAAATAGATCGATTGCCAGTAATAACAACGTTATCTGTCGCTGTTTTAGTCGTTGTCTTAGAGTTTTTAGTAACTGTAAAAGTTTTTGTTCGATTAATTGTACGATTTAAATCTATATTTAGTGTTAAATTATTTCCAACACCAGTATTTAGCCAACTTATATCGGCATATTCACCAGAACTATGGCAACTTGCAGGGTTCCATACTCTCGTTTCTGTACCTGACTTAGCTACATCAACAGAAACATCAACTGATGCCCCAAGAATTGTTTTTGAAAAGGTAAAGTTATTGGCTCCTGTAAAGGTAATCAAAACACTCGCTGATCCAGCGCTGGCCGTACAGGCTCTTGTAACAGCAAGAGTATTCGTTAGTGGTGAAAAATTTGATGTTGATCCACTTTCAACAATTGAATCAACAGCTTCATCTGAAGCTGTACTTGCAGCCGCTTTATATAAGTCTGTTTGCGAAGTTCCACTATTATCCGAATCATCTTTTTTTTTTGCACATCCAAATATTAAAGTAACAAAAAGAATATATACTATGTTTTTTTTCATTTTAATTTCTCCATTTTTGTAAAAAAATTTTTCATTTATTTATAATTAATTTTATTTTTATCTAATAATGAGAATCTATATCGAAAAATTAGGAATGTCGAAGATCAGGTGCTAGACTGGACTTAGGGCTTAGTTTCCTTACTCACGTTTGTTAATAAAGAGGTGTTTTATGCATTTAATGATGATGAAAAAATCGCTAGATCAACTTGCTTATCATGAGCAACAAAAATATTTTAGAGAAACATTGGTACTTCCTTGGAACATCGATGAAAATCTACAATTTAAATTAGTCAGTAATATTGACGAGTATCTTGAGGCTTCAAAACTCATGCATGATATTGATGTTCAAAATAATAAAATGAATCCTGACCCAAAAGGTTTTAAAATTTTAGCACATGACTTATTACCTTCTACAATTATTGCAATTGCAAAATATAAAGGTAAAATAATTTCAACTATGACATTAATTCGTGATAATCCGTTAGGTCTTCCAATGGAACTTTATCATGATTTGTCCACAATTAGACAAAATGGAGAGATCATTTGTGAGCTTTCTTCCCCCTATTTTCATCATGATTTTCTTCATATGGAAGAACAGGTTATTTATCCTTTTATGCGTTACCTTTGGAAGTACGCCTACGAATGGTATGGAGTGGATTATATAACAGTTTCTTCTCACCCATCCATGAAAAATTTTTTTGAATCTATTTTTTTATTTCAACCTATTCCTAATCCCAAAAAAGGGACTATAAAATCAGTTGCCCTTTATAATCCAATTAAAACTTCTTACCAAAACTTTAAGAATTGTTATGGAAGTTCACAAAATATTCTTAATAATCTCTATTTATATATGCAAAATTCACATACAAAATGTGATTATTATCCAAATTTTGAATATTTTCAAATTCGAAATAATTATTTAAATCCTAACTTCATTCTTAATCTTAAGGACCAAGTGACAGATTTTGATCAACGATTCGATGAAAAAACAAAATCTATTATTGCAAATAAACTTGGATTTTATTCTTATGATAAAATTGGCTTAGCAAGCCCAGAAAGATTACGTTTTGACATGAATGGTTTAGCTACAATATCTACCCCTTTTGGCGAGCATTCATTTTTAGCTAAGGTATTAGATATTTCAAAAGAAGGACTTAAAATTCACCTTTTTGGAAGTGAAGCCCTCAATTTTGATACTCCAAGCTTATTGTTAAAAATACAATTAGGTCCAAATCCAAACACTCGCAGCAGTATTATTGCTGAACCAAAATGGCATAACTCAAAGGGCCAAGTAGGTTTTAAAGTAAAAGCTAAGGATGCTGAATGGTTTCGATTAATTATGAATATGAAAAAAGCAACTGACAATTTACAACTATACGATTTACAAAATAACTTATCGGCTTAAAAAATCCTTTCTTTTTATTACTTTTTAATTTAGTGTGCCCCTTCGATCTCTGAAATAACTGCTCATGATTAAGTCTGATTGCTTCGCAATTGTATCAGACATAATCATGAGCAGTTATTTTCTTGTTTGTTGGGGGCGATTTTCAATCACCCCGTATTATAAAAACCCAAACATACGTTTGTATTTAAGTGTTAAAAGAGGGTACTATGAGAAGAACCGGACGAGAAATAGCTTTAAAAATCCTTTTCCAAAATGAATTTTCTTCTCCCCTCCACCCCCGCGATTGGGCCCAAACCATTGCAGATGAAGAGTTTGCCCCCATTCATAAAATTCATAATGATAGTTTTAGATTTGCAGAACAGATTGTTACTGGAGTTCGTGCTCATAAGACAGAAATTGACCAACTCATCCAAAGATTTGCAAAGCATTGGAAAATTGATCGTATGTCTACTATTGATCGGAATATTTTACGTATTGGTGTATACGAAATGATGTATTCAGCAAATCCAACACCTGTCACAGTAGCCATTAATGAAGCCCTTGAAATTTCAAAAATTTATGGAACTCAAGATTCTCCTTCGTTTATCAATGGTATATTGGATCAAGTTCAAAAAGAAACAGCTGTTGCTGCTTTGAGTTAGTATATAAAATACTCCTCACTTGAAGGATAATTCCATTTTTGTTTTAATATTATAGTAAGCTTTGAATCACTCCTCTGTTATAAAAATATAATAACTGCTTATGATTAAGTCTGATTGCTTCGCAATTTTATCAGACATAATCATAAGCAGTTATTCTCTTGATTGTTGGGGTGATTTTCAATCACCACGATTTATGAAATAGTATATTTTTTTTAAATAGTGGAAAATGGATATGGAGATCCAACTATGATATTAGAAGCCAATCAGGCTCTTTCAGCAGGAGATGAACTCTGGATTATTTCAAGTAGAAATACTTCCCATTGGTTTGAGCGGATAGATTGGCTTGTTAATTTTAAACTCAGCCAATTAGAAATTCACAAATCAAAAAAACTATCCCCATGGATAAAGGATTATCTTGAAAATTGCCAGCTCAACGATTTTAATTTTAATTTTCAAGAGCTTAATTCTTCATCTCATTTAATTCCAGTTGCTCAATGGTTACCGACAAAATGGTTATTTATGATTTCATATTCAGACTCTATTCAACAATGGATCGAAAATACTCATATTAATTGGATAAAATGGCAAAAGCCCAATATGCGAGTTTTTTTACCTAATACAATCCAATTGGGGGAATGGAAATCCTATTGGAAGACCCTTGAAAATCAATATAATCCTACAATTATACTGGAGACCAAACAATTATGAAAACCGCATTTCATAAACTACATAATGAAGTTGATCAATTACTCAATTCAAAAAGTGCATATCAAGAAAATTTAAGTTTAAATTCTAACTTCCCAGATTTTGAAATCGAAGAAAATTTTTCACGTCTTGAAATTCCAGATTTTGAATCTATTGAAGACAAAAATGAAAGATTAATTATATTATTTTCACGATTAAGTTTAAGTTACGAATCTGGATTACTTTTTCAAAAAAATCAAATTGAAGATTTTAGTTTACAACTTGGATTTTATCGAGGTGAGGTTTATTCCATTCAAGAAAATCCCTTAATTCATTTACCTGTAGTCTCTCATAATGAAGTTTTAAAATTAAAATCCTTGAATTGGTTTGATAAAAATAAAATAAAACTTCCTGTTGAGAACATTAATGTTACCCACTTACTTTTTCAACCATGGCCAGAAGTCGCAATGATACTATCAACAAAAATGGGAGATCCTTGGCTAAAAATTCATGCAGAAAAGACACTTGATTTTTTGAATTTACACTTTATTAACGATTAATTGGAAGCACTATGGCACAAGGGACGATTTATATTATTTCAGATTCAACAGGAGAAACAGCTACAACTATGGTAAAAGCAGCTCTTGTCCATTATCCTGACCATGATCTCAAAATTATGCGATACAAAAATGTTCGCTCAGAATCACAAATTGAAACCTTAGTTGAAGAGGCCTTCCAAAATCGGGCTTTTATGGCATACACTATGGTCTCACCCCAATTGCGCAAAAAACTACATGATATGGCAGCAGAAAAAGGATTATTGCAACTAGATTTATTAGGTCCACTTTTAGGTGAACTTGATTCTTATTTAGGGGTTAATCCCCAAAACCATAAGGTGGGAATATTAAGAGCTGTTGATGAGAGATACTTTAAACGAATCGAGGCCATCGAGTATACAGTAAAACACGATGATGGAAAATGTTTAACTGAACTCGATAAAGCCGATGTCTTATTAGTCGGTATTAGTCGCACGAGCAAAACACCTCTTTCTATTTTTTTAAGTCATAAGGGTTGGAAAGTGGCAAATATCCCCCTAGTGCTAAATCAACCCATTCCGGAAGAAGTATTTAAAGTTGATCAACGTAAAATTGTAGGTCTTGTCATTGATATGCCCAGCCTTCAGCGTATTCGAAAAAACAGACTTGAAAAATTTGGAACAGACCCTGGTGGTGAGTATGCTTCTTTAAGTTATATAGAAAGAGAATTAGCCTATGCTGAAGATTTATTTAAAGTCAATAAACGCTGGCCTGTATTTAATGTGACCGAGCGGGCATTAGAAGAAACAGCCAGCGAAATTATGAGAATAGTTGCTTCGAGAATGGGTTGGCCAGATTCTATGTTTTTTTAATCTGTTTTTTCAACCCGTTTTTTTAATATCGGCGTATTTTCTTAACAGATTTTCTATAAAAAAATTAACACGTTTATTTTGATCTGATTTTAACTGCCCCTTTGGAGTAAAAAAACGATTTATTCCTTTTCGTTCTAATTTCTGACGACGATGTTCTTCTAAAGAACCACCTTTTTTTACATAATGAATATATCTATTGTTGCGTGGAAAAAATAAAAACATATCTGTTGGAACAGGTGTATTACTTTCAATGTCATCAAGCTTGATTGAGTCGTAACGATCTTTATCTGAAACCTTTGGCAGTTTAAAATAATTTACTAAAATTTCTGCTTTAGGAGACTCCCAAACAAAACTTACATCAGCAAAATTAACCATGAGTTCTAAATAAGGAAACTTTTCTTTATGGATTTCAATAAAGTCAACAAACAGGATTTTTTCGCTTGAAGATTTTAATATACTTTGAATTTGTTCACTCAACTGTTTCATTAGCATTTTAATATCTAATTCATCGATTGTTGCAAAAAAAATAAGACTTGAGATTTGTTTTGTCTCAAGAAGCAAACAATAAAAATTTTCAATTAGCGTTTGGTCATTTGCAACATCAAGAGCAGAAATTTCTGTTCGCTTAGGACAAGCTAATTGTAAAGAAAGAAGTCCAATGTCTTCTTGCGAGCTAAAATGTTTTTTGGTGGGAAATTTTCCCGTTACAAAAATTTTATCATTCTGAAGTGATTTTAAACTTTTCTTTCCCATTTAAAATGATATTAGTTGGATTTGAATTTTTCTTCAACTTAACTCATCGTTTAAGAAAAACTCTAGACTTGAGACTGATTTCTTGCCCCAAAACAAATTACCTGTAATGATGTTCGGCAAAATGGGAGATCTACTTCAATGTCACAAGATAAAAAATTTTATTACCATCCTACATATGAAAAGCAAACTGATCCAACACTTTATAAAAAACTTGATTGCCCTAATGACTGGATTAAAGTTGAGTCATGGAATAATAAGAATTTTTTAAATATTAATCCTCAAGCTATTAGCCTATTGACTGAAGAAGCTTTTTTCGACACTTCACATCTTTTAAGAGCATCACATCTTTCCAAATTAAGTTTAATTTTAAAGGACCCTGAATCATCAGACAACGATAAGTTTGTTGCTCTTGATCTTATTCGCAATTCCGTCATTGCAGCAGAAAGAGAATTCCCAACCTGTCAAGACACTGGAACAGCAATTATTATTGGTAAAAAAGGTGAACAGGTACTAACAGGTGTTGACGATAAAGAGTATATCTCTGAAGGCGTATTTAATACATACCAAAAACGAAATTTACGTTTCTCTCAAATGGCACCAATTTCATTTTACGAAGAAAAAAATACTGGAACAAATCTTCCCGCTCAAATTGATATTTACTCTGAAAAGGGAAATGAATATCATTTTTTATTTATCGCAAAAGGCGGAGGCAGCGCTAATAAATCTTATCTCCATCAAAAAACAAAATCAGTTTTAAATCCTGCAGGTTTTGAAAAATTTATGAGAGAAGCTTTACAATCACTGGGAACAGCGGCTTGTCCTCCCTATCATCTAGCAGTTGTAGTAGGTGGAACTTCTGCAGAAGAAAATTTAAAAATGGTAAAACTTGCTTCCACTGGTTACTTAGATCACTTACCTAAAAGTGGATCTGAAGCTGGTCGTGCATTCCGTGATTTAGAAATGGAAAAGTTAATTGAAGGATGGGCCAGAGAAACACGTATTGGTGCTCAATTTGGAGGTAAATATTTTACCCACGATGTAAAAGTCATCAGACTACCTCGTCATGGAGCAAGTTGCCCTGTTGGAATTGGAGTTTCATGTTCTGCCGACCGACAAATCAAAGGAAAGATCACTGCTGAAGGAATATTTTTAGAGCAGCTTGAAACTCACCCTGACAAATATTTACCTTCGACTGTCGCAAGCCCTACGGCTCCAGCTATTTCAATAGATTTAAATAAACCCATTAAAGAAACTTTAGAACTTTTATCACAACAAAAAATCGCAACACGTGTAATGTTAAATGGACCTATGATTGTTGCCCGAGATATTGCCCATGCAAAATTAAAAGAAAAAGTAGATCGTGGTGAACCATTACCAGAATATTTTAAAAACTATGCTGTCTACTACGCCGGGCCTGCAAAAACTCCAAAGGGATATGCCTCAGGTTCTTTTGGCCCTACAACAAGTGAACGTATGGATCCCTATGTTCCTATGTTTCAAAAACTAGGTGGTTCTTTAATTATGCTTGGCAAAGGTAATCGTCAAAAAATTGTAACTGAATCTTGTGAAAAGCATGGTGGCTTTTATTTAGGTTCAATTGGAGGACCCGCTGCACGTCTTGGAAAAGAATGTATTACAAAAGTAGAGGTTTTGGATTTTCCAGAATTAGGTATGGAGTCTGTTTGGAAAATTGAAGTTAAAGACTTTCCTGCATTTTTAATTATTGATAACAAAGGAAACGATTTTTTCGTCAATAGAGGTTAATTTAATTTATGATTTCAAACTTTATTTCTCAATTACCCAATCCTATTGCCATTGTCGGTATGGCCATTACGGGTGAAGCTGTATTTAATTTATTAGTTAATATTGGATACGATAAAAAAAATATTTTTCGCTATGATGATAAAAAACAAGATCAGTCTGATTTCAAAAATTATCAAGATCTCATTACTATTGGAAAACCAAAAACTCTTTGTGTTTCTCCTGGAGTCCCACTCACTACACCTTGGATTCAAAAAGCCCTCTCAGAAGGTTGTGTCTTAACAAGTGAACTTGAAATTGCTCAATCTCTGTTAACCACCGAAAAAATTGTAGCCATAACAGGTTCAATTGGAAAAAGCACAACCACGGCTTTAATTGGTCATGCCCTTCAAACATATTTGCCAGATACTTTTATGGGAGGTAACTTAGGAACTCCTCTTGCTCAATATGTTTTAGAAGCTAGACAACAAAAGCGTCAACTTGCTCCTTGGATCGCATTGGAACTATCTTCTTATCAATTAGAGAATTATAAAAATTTAAAAGCGGAAGTGGGAATCTTCACTTATCTTACTGCAAATCATCTCGAGCGTTATCCCGATAAGAATTCCTATTATCAAGCCAAATGGAACATGCATTCTCATATTTCTAAAAAAATTATATTAAATTCAAATGGCGGTGATTTAAAAGAATGGTCAACTCACCACTCTGATAAAATAAAAATAGATATGATTTGGACAGATCGTCATTTAGATTTAATTAAAAAATATAATTTATCAGAATGTGAATTGATTGGTTCCCACAATCAAGACAATATTGCCCTTGCTGCAGCTTTTTTAAAATATATAAATGCACCAGAAGTAGCTTTTCAAACCTTAAAAAAATTTAAAGGCCTTTCCCATCGTGTAGAAAACTTAGGTTTTATTGGAAACATTAGATATATCAACGACAGCAAAGCCACTACTATCGAAAGCGTTATCACAGCCACTCTCAGCTCCCTAGAAACCGTCCCTCATGATAAACACCTCTGGTTGCTCATTGGGGGAAGAGATAAAAATCTACCCTGGCAAGATTTGCAAATCTTAAAAAATAATTCACAAATTAAATTTGTATTTTTCGGAGAATGCAGCAGTATTGCTAAAGAAAAATCCCAATTGCCTGGACCAAGTTTTGAAACTTTAAAAGTAATGCTCGCACAAATTAAATGTAGTTTTCAAGATGGCGACTCAGTACTTTTAAGTCCAGGGGGAACAAGCCTTGATGAATTTAAAAATTTTGAGGATAGAGGTAATTTTTTTAAACAGCAAGTTTATTAGTATCTACTAAAGGCGATTCAATGTATGGAATTGTTAATTGATAAAAATTAGCATTTGCATGCATATTTGCCATTATACCAAACATGCCCCAATAAAGCCGACTTAATGCTAAAAAATCTTTTGGTAAATCTAAGTCAGGTACTGAAATATTACTTTTGTAAAGTGTATCTAGATATTTTTTTAACCACTCAGGATTAAATTCATGATTGCGATCATTTAACCAAGGTTCATAAATAACTTCTTGGTAAACCAACAAAAGTTCATTATAAAAATTTGGATTGCTTCGATGCTTTATTCCTAAAAGACGACTATATTTTTCAAAATTTTCAAAATCCAAATAACAACCTGCAATTATTTGTTTTTTCCAATTTTCAATAAATTCAGAGTCCCATCGTTTACAAAAACCAAAATCAATTAATACTACGCTTTTGCCCTGAATTAAAAAATTTCCAGCATGTGGATCAGCATTGAAACAAGCATAAAGATTAATCGAACGACTTGCAGTCTCCCAAATTATTTTGGCTATCTCATTTTTTTCATTTTCAGTTGCTCTTTGTGAAAATTCATCAAGAGATTGAGCTTCAATATATTCTGTTACTAAAACTTTAGTTGTAACAAGGCTATCATATACTTTAGGAACTATAATTTGGGGATCTACTTTATGAATTTCTTTAAAAAGTTTATAGTTTTCAGCTTCATTTTTTAAATCACATTCTTTAATAAATAAGTTTGAAAGTTCATCAATATGATAAGGAAGTGATTCAAATTGAATTAATTTTTTTATAAGAGGTGTTGCTAATTTTAAAATATTTAAATCAGATATCAAAATTTTTTCTATTTGTGGGATTAAAACTTTTACGGCAACTTCTTCTCCAGTTAATAATTGAGCCCAATGAACTTGACCTATACTTCCTGTTGAGATGGGTTCATCTCTCCATTGCTTAAAGATCATTGAAATTGGCTTACCCCACTCTTTTTCAACAATCGAGCGAATCAATTGGGGATCTACGGGTTTAGCATCATGTAGAAGTTGCCCTAGCTCTTCTCTAATTTCTTCTGGTATCTCACCTGATAGATGACTTATCATTTGGGCAAGTTTTTGCAAGGGTCCACTTAGTTGTCCAAATGAAATTCGAAGAAATTGCCCGACTTTACGATAATACTGTGATCTGGAATAAACTCCTATGTAACAACCAATTTTTGCGATAATTACTTTCAACATAGTTTTAAATAATAAATAAAATCGATTTTTGACAGTTTTGGGTTTATTACTAAAATTTTCTCGCAATTGACCTTCATTATTTAAAATTAAAATTGGAAAATTAGAATCTTTCTCTGCTTTTAATTGTAAATCATCAAAAGATTTTTGAAATCTTTTTTCAATACTTTTACGTTTGATTTTTAAATTTAAAGTGATCTCTTCATTTTCAACACTCAATCTTCGTGTTAATATTATTGCCCCAATGGGTTTTACACTTAAAGGAAGAGCTAGCCAAGACTTTCTAACTTCGTCCTCAATTAAAGTAATTGTTTTACTATCAAACTCTCCTTGAGCTGCATTCCAAATTTCGTCTAAGGGTTGGTTCAAAGCTTTCGCTAAAGCGACAAAATCAAGTGTTAAAAATAATAATGGAAATTTTCTTCCCATACCTACAACAACAGCATGATCTATAAAGTTATTTTTCTTAAAAAAAGATTCAATTTCTCCGACAATTACTTTTTTACCAGTTGTTGTCTTAAACACCTCAGATTTACGACCATGTAAAAATAAATAACCATCTTTATCTAAATAGCCTAAATCTCCTGTACCATAAAAACCATTTGTTATATTTGAACTCATTAAAATATTTTGATCAGTTTTATTTATATATCCAGAGAACAAACCATCACCAGTGACAAGTACTTCTCCATCTTCAGCAATTTGAATTGAATTTTCGAGGATGGGTCTTCCAACTGAACCCAATTTGACTTGATCTAAAGAGTTAGCGCATAAAGGGATTATGTTTTCACTCGTACCGTAAGCTTCAAGTACTGGTAGACCCAATGCAAAATAAAAACCTAATAAATCTTTATCCATTGGTGCAGATCCCGATACTAAAAATTTAATATTTCCACCGAATAAATTTCTAAATTTACTAAAAAATAAAATATCCCAAGGCATAAGTAATATCAGTAAATAGCGGGGATAATAATATTTATTTTCTTTATTTAAAAAACTTTGAAGCCATAATTTTCGAGATAAATAAATTCCAAACTTAACAAATAACTTAATTACAAAAGGTATTTTATTTATTTTTAAAAAAAATGATTCATGAACTTTTTCATAAAAACGAGGAACTGATATAAATATATCAGGTTTTATTATAGGTAAAAGATTGATGATTTCATTTGGTTGGTTTACAAAATATATTTTTGAACGATTTGAGACACATCCAAAGTTTACCATTCGTTGAAATAAATTTGCAAGAGGCAGCCAACAAATCATTTTTGAATTAAAATTAAAGTCAGTATAGGTTTTTAAAATTTGCTGAACGGCAAACACCACTTTACGATGCGAATATAGAATACCTTTAGGTTCCGAAGTCGTACCAGAAGTAAAAATTATTATTGCATCGCTTTGAGGTGAAGGCGCTGGTTTTACCCATCTAAAATCATTTTTATCAATATCCTCAAAAATATAACCTAAGATTAGGGGATATATTGAAATTTTAATCTCAAGATTATTAGATGTAAATTTTTTCCATTTTTCTTTTATTATTTCACTATCTGAAAAAATAAATTTAATTTTTGTTTTTTCATAAATATTTAAAAAATTTTGTTCTTGCTCATTGGGATCAATACCTACAACAGTTACTCCTAACATAAAAAGTGAAAGTTGTAGAACTTCCCATTGCCAATCTGATTGCGAATGAATTGCTACTCGATCTCCATCCTTAAGACCTAAATTTATTAAAAAATCTGCCTGCCGAGTTGCCATTTGCCAAATTTGTCCCCAAGTCCAATATTTATCAAACTTTGGTGCATTATAAACAAAACCAATACCAGTAGGCTCTGTGACAGCAGCCTCATAGTATAATTGAACTAGATTGCGATTAGAACTTCTAATTTTATGAAGCTTTATAGTTGCATTCATTTAAAAAGTTCTCCCATTCAAATAAATAACTATTTATAATCATAGTTTAAAAAAATCATGATACAAGATTAAGTATTCACAAATTATCTAAACTATATTTAAAACTAACAAAACTCGACAAAGGTCAAAAAAGTTTAAAGTTAATCCACATCAATAAGGCTTGTCAAAATATTATACTAATTTATAATTTAGATTCGAAACAATTAAATATTAAAGGACTACAAATGGACAATAAAAATGTAGAGAAATTATTTTTAAAAGAAATGAAAGGATTTTTGTTTTATTCAAAATACATATGGCCACTCCACAGTAAGTTTATAAAAAAAGTAATTTCTCCTCGTTGTAAATACTGTGTAATATCTCACAACTTAAGCCCCCTTAATGATCAAGGTTATTGTTCAACCTGTGCCGAAATCCTTAAAAATCCTGAATCGAATTCAAAAATTAATGAAGCAGATATTTCAAAGAAAAAGTTTTTAATTGAAGACCTTCATGAAGTCTTACAAAAGGCTATAGATAAAGGAACTCATCGATTTGATGCTGCAGTTTTATTTAGTGGAGGAAAAGACAGTAGTTTTTTAGTTCACTATCTTAATAAAAATTATCCAAAATTAAGAATTGTATTACTAACCATTGATAATACTTTTATGAGCCCCTTCGCCTTAAAGAATATTAATTATATGATTCAAAAATTTGATTTAGAACTTGTGACGATAAGACCCCCAGCAAGTGTATTTAATAAAATGTTTCGTTATGCATTTTTAAATCTTAATAATAAAGGTTGTTCTGGAACAGTTGATCAATTTGATGGTGATTTTTTTCATGACATTGGAAGAAACTATGCCAAGGATAATAATATACCCTTCTTAATCAGTGGATGTTCCAAAACTCAAGTTGAACATATACTTGGTCTTAATCACTTTGAATCACCTTTTGAAATAGAATCAAAAAAACGAGAACAAGTTGCTGGCATAAAACTTTCTAATATATTTAATTCTGAAGAGCTAAAGTTATGGGGACAAGGTGGGTCTCAAGGACATATTCCAAGGGTCATCTTTCCTTTTTATGCATTGGATTTTGAAGAGCAAGAAATATTATCCAAAGTAGTAGAACTAGGACTTATGCCTCCCTACTCTGGCAATCCCCTTTTAACAAATAATCAACTTATACCATTAATGGCAATTGTTGACATGATAAAATTTGGATATTCTAGTTTTGAATTTGAGTTTTGTAAAATGGTCCGTCGCGGAAAAGCTGATCCAACTTTTTGGCGAAATATATTTGAACTAAGTGAATATTCTGCAAAAACTGGAAATTTTATAAGTAAAACTGTTGATCAATCTTTAAAAAGATTAAATTTAACGCGAAAAGATTTACAGATTCCAAAATAACTGCTCATGATTAAGTCTGATTGCTACGCAATTGTATCAAACATAATCACGAGCAGTTATTTTCCTGTTTGTTTGGGGTGATTTTGAATCACCCCGTATTATGAAAATCCAAACTAAGGTTTGTATTTTCATAATAACTGCTCATGATTAAGTCTGATTGCTACGCAATTGTATCAAACATAATCACGAGCAGTTATTTTCCTGTTTGTTTGGAACTTCTCATAACTGCTCATATATTTGAAAACATAAATCTGTTTTTATTGAAATCCTATTCCAACTTGAAAAAGGCCTTCAGTATTATAAACATAAGAAGTGTAAAAATAAACTGAAGATCCCATTAAAAAAAATCCTGCACCTACAAAGTTATTGCTTGCCGATGCATTTGCTCCTGTTTTATTTGAAACAGAGGCTGCTGTCCCTAACCCACCCTGCAAATAAGGACGAAAAGTTCCACTTGAAAATAAATATTTTAAATTTAAATCACCACTTGTTGAGATTTGAGCTGTATTTGAATTTGAATTTGAACTTCCTGAATTCGTTGTACTTGATTTTGTTTCAGATGAACCAAGATAACCGATACCAACTTCCACCGCCCAATTGGACCATAATTTCATAAAATTTAAACCAAAAGCTGAACCTGGAGGATTGTGATATCCTATATTCCAAGACCAATTCGCAAAAGTTACAGACGAGTTCAATAACAGCATTCCAATAATTATTGATTTTAATTTAATTCTACTAAAATTATTAAAATTTAAAATTAAAATTATTTTTTTTTTTAACATCATAAAAATTTGATCCTTATTCAATGAAAAGTATTTTTATCATATTATAAAAAATAAACTATGACAATATTTAGACTTTTTTTTGGACTCATCCATACAGTTGTATACATGACTTTAGTCAAAAACAAACCAACTA
Organism: Bdellovibrionales bacterium; assembly: GCA_005793345.1. Taxonomy (GTDB): domain Bacteria; phylum Bdellovibrionota; class Bdellovibrionia; order Bdellovibrionales; family Bdellovibrionaceae; genus SXSU01. The sequence goes on along the minus strand of SXSU01000019.1, from coordinate 156 downwards.
TAAATGAGAAATAACGGCGCATGATTATGTCTGATATAATCGCGAAGCGATCAGACTTAATCATTAGCTGTTATTATGAAAATTCAAACGTAAGTTTGGATTTTCATAATACGGGGTGATTGAAAATCGCCCCCAACAAACAGGAAAATAACTGCT
>SXSU01000135.1 GCA_005793345.1 Bdellovibrionales bacterium | reverse complement strand
GAAAGTTAAATGGAATGGCAAGAATGAAAAGGTCTAGAATTTATAACTGGACTCAAGAAAACAAAAAAACAATCCGATTAGACACACTCAAAACGAGAATCTGGACCCGAATTCCGATGACATTTCAAATCACAGCCTACAAATTTTTTTTAACTACTACGTTTTTTGAATTTGAATCAGATTAATTCCGTAATATCCAAATAAGGTGATCCAATATTTAAACCTTTTTTAATACCATTAAATGATTTTGATGTTGATTTGAAATTGGAATTATAGACCAAAATGTACCAATATAAGATTAAAGTGTTAGAGTATTAAAATTTGTAAAAAAGCAAAACGGAAAAAATGAGGTATAGCTCCTTTTTATTTACGGCAGTTCAAATCTACACAGGAGATTTTGGGGTAGAAATATTAAAAATAGTTTAAAAGAGGTTGTATTTTATCTGTTCCATAATAGCATTAAATTGATACTTATAAAAATAAATACACTATTAAAAAACTAAGTTGGAGTTAAAAGGGATTAATCCAAAATTTTAAATTCAACTTATCAAAGAAGTTTTGTTAATTTAATAATAGTAAATCTTGATTATAATAAAAGGGAAAAAATATATGAGACGGTATCATTTTTTTGAATTTTGTGACCAATCTTGGATTCCTAATTTTATACGAATAGGATACATGAATAATTTAAATCTAATTCAAAAAACTTTTTGTCCTTACCAAAATGTGCCAGCTTTACTTCTTGAATGGGCAGATGAAAATGCAATAAACGAATTCTGTGATCTCGCTTCAGGTGGTGGAGAACAGATTTCGGTATTATTAGAAAAATCAGTTAAAGAATTCAATTTAAAATTCAAATTGACCGATTTATATCCACAAATTAAAAGTTATCAAGATTTACAAAAAAAATATGGAGTCTCAAAAATAATATATGATACTGAATCAATATCTATTTTTAATCTTCCAAAGGGTGAAAAAAATTTTACAATATTTTCTGCTTTTCATCACTTTGATAAGTATCAAGCTGAATTAATTATTTCAGATATTGCAACAAATTATAATTCTATTTGTATTTTTGAGTTTACATCACGGAGTTTGAAAGATTTATTAAGTATGATTCCTGCCATTTTTTTTAATTGGATCTCCCCTTTTTTATCTAAGAAAAAATCACTTACAACAATTATATTTGGTTTTTTAATACCAATAATACCTATATTGGTTGTATTTGATGGTGTAATAAGTGTTTTAAGAAGTTATAAAATGGAAGAAATAGAAAAAATGATTCCTCCTGAACTTAAAAATAATTTTAAAATTAAATATGGAACCTTACCTTGGGGTAAAATTCCATTTGCAAAAATGAATTATTTTTTAATGGTTAGAGTTCAGACTAATCCAGAAGTAAAAAATTAATTGATCTGATATTGGTAAGATCTAATTGCAAAACAATCGGGTTTACTGAAAGAAAATTCCGTCAAACGTTTAGTTTAATTAAAAAGGTGCAAAATCTCTGGCTAAAATTTTCAGAGCTCTATTTTTAGAAATATTGTAACAAGCATTTGCAGGGTATACAATTCGATCATAATCAAGATGGTTAAGCCGTTGCCAACTTTTAATTGTATTAAGACCAGAGGCATCCCAAGTTGCATCAAAAACCACTTCATCTGGAAGTCCATAAAATCGTGCAGCCGATAAGTAACTCATTAAAATTTGATCGGAGTCGGGCCAATATCCAGTTAAAATTATTTCTACATATTGACGAAAATGTAGAACTGCCATTTTATCAAAATAAAGTGAGTAATTGTTCCATCCTACCGTAGTAATCCAATGCTTCGTGATAAGCTTGTGATAGAGGTTAATATCTGGAATTCCCCATACAGAATCATTTGTAGGTTCATTTTTCTTTAATACTTGGAATGCTAACTCTGCATAACTGTCACCAAGGAGGCTAAGTTTTTTCCATCCAAAAACTGGATCTCCATTTATAGCCAACTCCACTAGATCATTTAAATCTTGAGTTTGAATATTATGGGCTTTGTACTTTTGTTGATCTTTATAAGTGGAGAGACAAGAATTGTAGCTCGCTAAAACAAAATTAGAAAAAAATATTAATATAATCGAGACTATTAAATTATGGGTTTTTAAAAAAACATTTTGCATAAAATGCTCCAATTTGAGTTCTAAAGATTAGAAATAAAGTACAATAATTCTATAGTGTCAATACTTGAGTTATAGTGAACTTTTTTGAGCTTTAATTGAAGAGGCAAAAGAAATAATTATTAAAGTTGCACCGATTAGTCCCGTTATCCATTCAGATATGTGTAAATAGGATTCTAAAAACATAATTAAGGCAAGAGTAAGTATGGCATAAAAAGCACCGTGTTCAATATATTTGAATTCAGATAATGTGTTTTTTTCAACCAAATAAATTGTCATAGAACGAACAAACATTGCACCAATTGCAAGCCCAAAAGCGATGATAAATAGATTATTAGAAATAGCAAAGGCACCGACTACACCATCAAAACTAAATGATGCATCTAAAACTTCTAAATATAAAAAAGATGATAATCCACTTTTTACAACTGTATTTGCTGTTGCTTTAATTGTTTGTGAATTAGTAATTTTATGTTGATCTTCAGCTTCATTTTCGTTTTCATCCGAATGACCGATAAAAGCTTCGATACCATCAACAAGTATGAATGTTACTAGTCCCATTATTCCAGATAGCACAAATTGAATTTGATTTTCTGGTGGAACATTTTTTGAAAAATAATAAATTAAAAATAATACAACAGCGGCTTCGATAGCTTCCATTTTTCCCAGTCGAGTTAGTGGGACTTCTATAGCCTGAATCCAGTGTACTGTTTTTGTCTTATCAAAAAAATATTTTAAACCCACCATGAATAAAAAAGAGCCCCCAAATGCCACCACTGGAATATGGGCTGTAAGCATGAGTTGTGAATAAGAATCAGGGCTAAAGATTGCTAATTTTAAAGCTTCATAAGGGTTAATTGAACCAGCAACGCTCACAATGACCAAGGGAAAAACTATTCGCATGCCAAAAACTGCAATGAGCATTCCCCAAGTTAAAAAACGCTTTTGCCAAAGGGGACTCATATCTCTTAGAACAGTTGCATTTACTATTGCATTATCAAATGAAAGTGAGACCTCTAAGATTGCAAGAACAGAAGCTAAAAAAAGTGCTTTGATTGCACCATCAATACTTTGTGAGTAATAAAATCCTATGACGGATGCTGCTGCAAGAGCAAAAAATGTAAAAAGTAAAGATCCATTAAAATATTTTAAGGTGGATTTCATAAAATTAACTCCTGCTTATGGGCTTGTGTAAATCGAGGTAAGACCTCTTCTTGTGTGCCCATCATTTCCATTCGGCCTTGATGAATCCACAAAATTTTATTACATTTTTCTAATGTCGAAAGTCGATGTGCTATAATAATTTGAGTTCTATTGGCAAATATTTTTTCAGTGGCTTTTATCATTAGTTCTTCACTTTGAGGATCAACTGAAGAAGTTGCTTCGTCCATAATGACAACGGGAGATTTTTGCAGCAAACAACGAGCCATACAAATTAATTGTTTTTCACCATGAGATAAATTTTTACCTTTTTCATCGATTCTGTAATGGAGTTGTTTAGGAAGCTGTTTAAGCCATTCATCCAGACCAACTCGCTCTAAAACTTCTTTAACTTCAGTTGGAGATGCTGTATTATTCAGAGCTAAATTTTCAAATAAAGTTCCTTTAAAAAGTGTTGGATCTTGCCCGATCAGTGCAATTTTTTTTCTGTAATCGGCTAATGTGATTTTATTTTTATTTTTATAATCATCTAAAGTTAAAATCGGTGATAAACCTTGAATTTCAATTTTACCATGATCTATCGGATATAAATAAAAGAGTGCTTGAATGAGTGATGATTTACCACTGCCTGTTTTACCGACTATTCCTAAGCGATCACCTTGTTTTAATTCAAAATTAATGTCATTTAAGACAATGGGTAAATCAGGTCTATATCGAAATGATAACTTTTCAACTTTTACTTCGATTGGTGAATTAAAAAATTGATTGTCCGTAAATTGAGATTTTGTTAATTCGGTTTTATGTATCCAATGATGGGTTTTGAATGCAGCCTGTGGTGGAAGAGAAGCGCCAACTTCGATTGGCAAGTGTAAATACTGATCTAGTCGTTCTACTCCTACTAGCGCCTCTTCAAATTGCGCTAGCCACTCAAAAAACATATGAACAGTATTTCCAGATAAGGTAATAAATGTGAAGGCAACACCCACAGAACCAATACTCAACCAGCCCCATTGAGTAAAATAGTAGGCACTGATTCCAGTGACTAATAAAAGTAAAGCTGTAACACTGTTCATTTGAAAAGAAAATAAAGTTAGAAGTTTAAAAGTTTTTAGTTTTTGATTTAAAAAATCCATATTGAGTTTTTGAAAACGCGTAAAGAAACTTTCTTGTTTTAAATAGGTTCGAACGCTCGAAGCTCCCTGAGCTGTTTCTGCAAAATGGGCGATTGATGGTGAACGACTGTGAGATAACTCACGTCGTTCCTTTCGTAAATTATCTCTATTTAGTTTATAAATGAAAAAGTTAATTACTCCTACTCCCAATACTAACATAAGATAAAGGGGGCTTGCTATTGTAATCAGAAATACCATTACAATTAAATCTGTAATGATTGAAATAAACTCAGCAAGGGGGCCCCCAAAAAGTCGAAAGACATTTCCATAGTCACTTGAAAAACGTGTCATGATACGTCCTGTAGGTGTTGAATCAAAAAAAGACATGGGGTAGCGTGATGTTCTAAAGGTGACTTCATCATAGAGGCGACTGACAGCGCGTGCAGATAATCTAGAAAAGGTTACACGAAATAAAACAGTAAATAAAAAACCAAAAATACACAAACCTAAAATAAATAAGATATAATTATTATGATTCCAGGCTTGAATATGTTCGTAAATAAATTTTGGAGGTTTTTGGCAATTAACACCTACACAAAATGAATCAACCCAGTAACCAATAACATTGGCATTGAAAAGTAAAAGTACTCGTCCAATAAAACCAATTAAAATACTAAATATTATTTTTGTTAAAAAGGGAGCATAACTTTCTCGAAGAGTGCTATAGAGGCGCTTATTGTATTTCCCAGTGAATCTGGTTTCTTGTGCGGTGAAATGTTTTTTATTATCCATTACTCCTCACTCTCAATTCTTTGATTATTATTCAGTGTATTTATATAATCTTGAAAGTGTATGGAATTTGCCATTAAATTTTTAAGTGTGCCTTCGGCTTCAACGGCCCCGTCTACAAGATAAATGATGCGATCAACTTCTTCAAGAACAGATAATCTATGGGTTGCAAGGAGACGAGTTTTATTTTGCCACTTTTCTTTTAGAAGTTCTGCAATTAATTTTTTTTCGGTATTGACATCAAGAGCGCTAAGACAATCATCTAAAAGCAAAACTGGGCAATCAAAAAAATCAGCTCTGGCAATATTTACTCTTTGTTTTTGGCCACCGGATAAATTTACACCACGTTCTCCAATTTCAGTATCAAGCTGTTCGGGAACATTTTCATTTGATAAATTAAATTGTGCTTTTTCAAGACTTGAAATGATTCGAGCATCTTGCTTATTTGAAAATAAATATTCTAGGGCAATATTTTCACGAAGCGAGGCGCTCATCACAAAACCATCTTGCGGAACATACGAATAAAATTTGCACAAATCTCTGAGCGAAGCGGATAGCATATTTTTACCATCAATTGAATAAGAATCCATCTCGGCACCTGTTTCTCCCATGAGTGATAATAGCAATAAAGATTTACCACTTCCAACTTCTCCAACAATGGCGACAAACTCTTTTGGTGCAATATGGAGGTTAATATTTTTTAAAATGGAACGATTTTTTATTTTTAAATTTAAATTTTTAACCTCAATTGCTGAGCCACTTATATTGGGATTGTTACCCTCTGAAGTGACGGACTCATTTATTTTTCGTCCAGAATTATGTAAAACTAAAAAGTCACTGATTCTTTTGGTAGATGTCCATCCATCAAAACCAAAGGTAAAAAACCATGGCATTTGCCGAAATGGTTTTGTTAGAAAGATTCCAAGAACCCAAAGGAGACTTAATAAGTCTCCTGCTGTTACATGATCCTTGTATTGAATTAAAGTGTATATAGCGATAAGGTTAATGAAAAAAGTAATGCTTGCTGAAATCGAATTCATAACCTGACCATTGGTAACCATAGTTACTCGGTTGTCAGTTTCGGTATTTCTTTTATTAATTATTTTTTCTTCGTAGGCCTCAATCCATCCCAGTATTTTTAGAGTTCGCATATTTTGAACCCATTCATTGACTAAGCCAATTCTTTCTGCAGCTAAGATTTTAAAGCGCATAAAAAATGTCGACTGTCGAAAAGCCAATATTGTATTGATAACAATGATACATCCAATTACAGAAAGTAATGGAGCTAAGGGTAATTCGTACAACCAGTATAAAACAATGGGTGCAATTATTAACGGAAATAAAGTAGCTGCACCAGTTGGTAAAGTTTGTTCTAAAAATATTGTGGCACCCATTACATCAGTTGCGTAAATTGAAACTATTTCTCCAACTGTTTTTCCACGGAGGGAATCAGTTCTAAGTGAAAGCGTTTTTTTGTAAAGCATCTCAGATAAATCATTTTGCAATACTAAGGATTCCTTGGTTCCTAAGTAAGAAGCGTAAAAGTTAAAAGCTTGTGAAGCGAGAAGTAATAAAAATGAAATAACAATTAATACTAGAGGAGAACTAAAACTAAAAGATGAAAATGGACCATGCTCCCCAGTTGTATGCAAGAGAGTATCGATAAAAAGTTTTTGAAAGTAGGGACTCGCAATACCGGCTAAGCTTGATAACAAAGCCAAAGCAATGATGAGCAATCGCCATCGTTTTCGTGTGAAGAACATATATTTAATTAATTGTTTTGGCGTCATTTGTACTCAGATAGTAATGTCACAAAGCTTTGCTGTAAATACATAACGCTTTTACTTCATAAGATTTTGAGGGGGTTCCTTATATTTTGGAACACTAACACCTCTATGGCACATAAAACAATCTGCCTCAACTTTAAGGGTTCCGCCCTTATCTCTTTCAGTAAATACTTCTTCATTAATAAGTCGAACCATTTGCCAATGCTTAAGGGCTTTTTTAAAACTTGGTTTTTCATCAGATTTAAAGTTGTCTTGGTTGTGACAAAAAACACAAGTTACTCCCAAATGACGTGACCAGTTCATCATTTGTTTACGAGTTTCATCTTCTTTATCAATTGAATCTTTGGTTTGCTTTTCTGTCTTGGTTTCAATTAAGGGAAATGATGTAGGTGTCGGTGTAGCTGTGTGTGTAGGAGTTGTTATTAGAGGTAACTTTTCTTTTGTTATATCGGAAGTTGCAATACAAATTTGAGAATAGTAAAGAAAAGTTGAAATATAAAAAATAATCGTTTGAAATTTTATTGAAAGTTTTATTGTCTTCATAGATTTCAGGTCATCATATAAAGAATTAATTGTCTAGATATTGTTAGATGCAATCAATTCCATTTAAAATATAAATTATAGTTTGTGATTTCAAAAATCACGAAAGATTATGGATTGTGGGTATTAGTTCAAATGCCAAACACAGTGCAATATAAGTTAAATTTTATTGATTGAAATGAACTACAATTTTAGGTCTAATCTTTAGAAATTTGCAAATTAAGCAAATCAATCAAAAGGAGATTATAATGATAAATTTAATTAGAGTTTGTTCAATTTTAATTTTTATTCTTAAAGCAAATAGTTTATTTGCAAAAGAAATTAGTTATTTTGAATTACCTGGTAAAAAAATCACTGCATTAATGGGAAAAACAACCTCTGGAGATATGTATGGCTACTATACGGATGATAATGGTGATAACTATAGTTGGGAACATTTTTTTGCTAAAATAAATGGAGTAGAATATTCTGAGGAGTCATTTCAATTAAAATCAGTAGAATCAATTATTAATAAAATAAATAATAATGGTATTGCTATTGGACATATGTGGAATACTTATAAAAAAAATGATGAAAATTCTATAGAAGAATTTGGAACTTCATTTATAATTGAAAACGGTAAATTCAAAACTTTTGATTGTTTTGGTATTCCAAATGAATCTCCAGATGAATTGAATAACTCTGCGATAATTTCAATAAATGATAATAATACTCTACTTGTTAGGTGCACAACCGTTGGTGTTGTTAAGTATTATTTTGTAGATGGTCAATCTTATAGATATATTTCAGATTTACCTGAAAAGTATAATGGTATAAAGGCAGAATATTATCCTATAGATTTTAATAAAAATGAAGAAATTTTAGGATCAGTACAATATTTAGAAGGTGAAGGCGAGAATGTAAAGTTAAGGCAATTTAGTTTTAAATTTAAAAATAATAAAATTGAATATCTTTATGGCCCAAGCGAATTAGTTTCAAAAGATTTTATATTCGATGCAGGATCTATAAACAATGCTGGATTTATTGCTGGACGGTTTTATAATGATAAAACGGATGAACGTGGATATGCGTTTATTCTTGAGCCAAATGGACGTTTCCATTCATATGGTGAAGCAGATTTAAATGGAGGATTTAATACTGATCAGTTTTTTTCGTTTTTCTTAGGTAATATTTCTGATGACAATGAATTTTGTGGATTTGTATATGGTATAAATGGTGATTCAAGAAAATCACTTTCTTTTATCTTAAAACCTTAGTTTATTCATTTATTTTCCTTTTTGATCGGGGTGATTTTGAATCACCCCGTGTGATTGAAAATCACCCCCAACAAACAAGAAAATAACTGCTTGTGATTATGTCTGATATAATCAGCGCAAGCTGATCAGACTTAATCATGAGCAGTTATTATGAAAATACAAACTTTAGTTTCGATTTTCATAATACGGGGTGATTCAAAAATCACCCCCAACAAACAAGAAAATAACTGCTTGTGATTATGTCTGATATAATCAGCGCAAGCTGATCAGACT
>SXSU01000134.1 GCA_005793345.1 Bdellovibrionales bacterium | reverse complement strand
TTGGAGATTATTTTAAAAAAGAAGCAATACATTTTGCATGGGAACTTTTAACAAAAGAATATCAAATTCCTAAAGAAAAGCTTTATGTCACTGTTTTTGAAAATGATGATGAAGCTGCTGATATTTGGAATAAACAAGAAGGCATCCCACGGGAGCGGATTTTTAAATTTGGTGAAAAAGATAATTTTTGGAGAATGGGGGAAACTGGTCCATGTGGTCCTTGTACCGAAATTTTTTATGACCACGGAGAAAATGCTGGCCCAGAAAAAGATGCCTTTAAAGGAATTGCAAGTGGTGGAGATCGCTATGTCGAAATTTGGAATCTAGTCTTAATGCAATTTTTTGAAAAGTCACCAAAAGTATTTGAACCACTACCCAAACCATCTGTTGATACGGGTTCTGGTTTAGAGAGACTTACTGCCGTTATGCAAGGTTGTATTAACAATTATGAAACTGATTTATTTAAACCACTTATTCAATCAGCACTCATGAAAGCACCTCATCTTTCGGAACTTGGTGATTTAGTCAATGGATCTCGCAAATCTAATACACCACCTTCCGCAGCATTACTCTCCCAATTAAGTGCTCTACGTGTTTTAGCTGACCATTGCAGATCGCTTGGTTTTTTACTTGCTGATGGAGCTGTACCTAGTAATGAAGGACGTGGCTATGTTCTGAGACGTATTTTAAGACGTGCAATTCGATATCAAAAAAAATTATCAGAAGATATCTCCTTTTTACCAACCATGATTGAAGTCCTTTCTCAAGAAATGGGTGCTTTTTATCCTGAGCTCAATAGTCGAAAACTTCATATTTTAAATGTTATTCGTGATGAAGAAAACCGTTTTACAACTACACTTGATCAAGGAACATTGCTGCTCAATGAAGAGCTTCAAAAGTTAAGTATTAATGGCGGCAAAGTAATTTCTGGAGAAACTGTTTTTAAACTTTATGATACCTTTGGATTTCCACTTGATCTTACTCAATTAATGGCAAAAGAAAATGGCTTTGAAATAAATGAAAAAGAATTTAATGAAGAAATGGAAAAATCAAGATCAAAAGCAAAGGCTTCTTGGAAAGGAAAAGGTATTCAAGCTAATGATGCCCACTTAATCCAATGGACAAATAACTTATCAAGAACAACTGGACCAACATCATTTACAGGATATGTAAATCTACATCAACGAACAAAAGTTATAGGCTTATCAAACGGGTACACAGATGTTCTTGATTTACGGGAAAACAGTCGTGGTTTTTTAATCACGTCCGAAAGTTGCTTTTATGCCGAAGGTGGTGGCCAAACTGGTGATATAGGAAGTGGTTCAACAACTTCAGCACATTTTTTAATTCATAATACGACAAAACAAAACGATGTATTTATTCATCATATTGAAGTTCAATCTGGAATCATTCAAATGGATGATGAAGTTATTTTACAAGTCCACGAAAGTGAACGTCGAAAAACTGCTTGCAATCATTCTGGCACTCATTTACTTCACTCGGCTCTTAGAGAAATTGTCGGCACACATGTGACACAAGCTGGCTCCTTAGTTGATAGTGATAAATTAAGATTTGATTACACTCACAATAAACCTCTTACGTCAGAAGAGTTACAAAAAATAGAAAAAATGGTAAATGCCAATATTGAACATGGGTATGAAGTTTGTAGTTCGGAGCAATCACACAGTGAAGCTATTCAAGAAGGCGCAATGGCCCTTTTTGGAGAAAAATATGGAGATAAGGTTCGTGTTGTTAAAATGGGATCAGCTTCAATCGAGCTTTGTGGAGGAACTCATGTTGCTAATACTTCTCAGATTCGTTTATTTAAAATTGTGAACGAATTTGGTGTAAGTGCTGGTGTCAGGCGTATCGAAGCTTTGACTGGAGAAAATGCAATTTCATTTTTAAATAAACATTATCTGGAATCTATACTAGCTCGGCAACTCACTGGTTCTCAAGAAAATTGGACTCAATTTTTAGAAAATAATTCATCATCTTTAACTCAATGGATTGAAGATAAAAAATTGATTATAAAAAATTTAGAAAAAGAAGTGAAATCTATCCAAGCAAAATCAATTGATCTCAATGAAATTACCAAAAATGCAATGATGTTTACAACTGATCAAAAAGTTATTGGAAAATTAGCTTTAGCCGATCTTAACATAGAAGATCGTGATGTACTTTCACAATTAGCTGATCAAATTAAAAACAAAATGGGACATCAGAGTGTTGTGGTTATTGCGGGTCAAAGCAATGAGGGGAACCATCCTTTAATAGTTTCAGTGAGTAAAGATTTAACAGCATCTATTAAAGCTGGAGATATTTTAAAGCAAATTTCCTCCATCATGGGTGGCAAAGGAGGGGGGCGACCTGATTTTGCTCAAGGTGCAGCTCCAAATCGTGACCAACTTCAAGCTGCTTATAATGAAGTAAAAAAGTCCCTTGGTATAATTTAGCACTCATTGCTCACGAATGATCAAGTCTGATTGCTACACTGATTAATTAAGACATAATCTTATGAAAATATTTTTGTGTTTTTTGAATTAATTAATTAATTAATTTAAAGAGGCGATTCCAACGTATTTTATTGGGATCGCACACCATTGGGTTTGAGACCAAAGTTTCTTCACAACTTAACCAGATAAACCAAGCCCGTCCCATTAAATTCTCATAGGGTACAACTCCCCAGACTCTAGAGTCACTTGATTCATCACGATTATCACCAACAACAAAAAAATGACCGATTGGAACTTTAAAACTTTGATAATTTGGTAATTGACCCTCTCCTAAACTTCTTGAAATAAAATGATGATTTTGAATGGATTCACGAAAATAACTAAAGTTTTTCCAACTGTCTGAAAATATTTCTGGCAAAATAGAAAGGTCTAGTCGAAGTTGTTTTAAAATCTCATAATTATTAGAAATAATTTGATTGTAAATTTTTTTTTCATCCTCAAACTGGATAGCATTATTAAGATTACTTTGAATAAGTGGCTCAGCTAATCTATAATCACTGATCAAATTACTTAAATCTATATTTTCTCTTTTTATAAACTGGTCATTGATTTTTAATTGTCCTTCCGTAACTTCAATAACATCACCTTCTGAGGCAACCACTCTTTTAACAAAATATGTGTCTTTGCTTTTCGGATACTTAAAAATAACGATTTCACCATTGGCTGGCTTGTTCCAAAATGTTAACCATTTTTCACTAAATGGCCATCTCCAACCATAAACCCATTTATTTACTAGGATATGATCATGAATAAGTAAAGTTGGTATCATACTCCCACTGGGAATTACGTAAGGTTCAAATACAATCCATCTTAATAAAAAAACAAGGGCAATTGGTGCGAGAAAAGTACCAATTGCTTCCGTCCAAGATGCTTTTTTATTTTTATGAGCTTGCATTTATTTCACGTTGTGAAAAAAACGAGTCCATCTGATTGTAAAAGGATTGCATATGACTTTATCCATAAAACCTAAAAATGGAATGTAATCTGAAAATGGAATTGTTTCTTCACAAGATAACCAAACAAAACTTGCTCTTCCTAAAATATTTTCTTTAGGGACAAAACCCCAAACACGAGAATCACTAGAGTTATTTCTATTATCACCCATTACAAATAAACTGTTTTCAGGGACAATGATTGGACCATAAGTATCAAGTAAAGATTCGCCACGTCTTTGTAAAACATTATGTTCAACATTTCCTGGCAATGTTTCTATAAAGTGAGCGTAATTATCCTTACGGTCATAGGGATTGCCACCCTCTTGAAAATCAGCATCCCTCAACCAATCAAAATCATTTGGAGCTGGTACTACTTTTTTATCCATCGGAATTTCGTTAATAAATAGAATTCCATTTTCAACGCGAATTTTATCACCTGGCTCCCCAACAATTCTTTTAATAAAAAAAGTACTCATATCGCGTGGATATTTAAAAACAATAACTTCACCTTTTTTGGGTTCATTAAATTTAACTAACCATTTTTCACTAAAAGGAATTCTTAAACCATAGATAAATTTATTCACAAAAATATGGTCGTGAATGAGTAGAGATGGTAACATGCTACCCGATGGAATAACGTAGGCCTCAAGTAAACCCCATCGAATTGTCATGGCTACCATAATTGCTAAAAAAATTGAACCCCAACCATCGGTCCAAAAATGTTTAGACTTCCAATCCATTGGATGAATGTCGCTATTTACTTTATTATTATTTTTATTCTCATTATTAGATTCCATTCCATATCTCCCAAATATCAAACATTAAAAAAAAACAGAAATAAAAGTTCTATTTTCATATACTTTATACAATTACTATTTTGAAAAGTTCCCAAACTCTATTAAAATTATTCTTCAACTTTTAAGATTGCCAAAAAAGCCTCTTGTGGAACTTCAACGGAACCAATTTGCTTCATTCGCTTTTTGCCTTCTTTTTGACGTTCTAAAAGTTTACGCTTACGACTTATGTCACCACCATAACATTTAGCAGTCACGTCTTTTCTTAAGGCGCCAATTGTTTCTCGGGCAACAATTTTTGAACCAATTGCTGCTTGAATAGCAACTTGATATTGTTGTCTAGGTATGAACTCCTTCATTTTTTCACAAAGGAGTCTTCCTCGAACTTGAGATTTTGAACGATGCACAATTAATGATAAAGCATCAACTGTGTCTCCATTTATTAATATATCTAACCTAACTAAATCAGCTTCTTCAAAACCCATTAATTCATATTCGAGGGAAGCATAACCTTTTGAAATTGATTTTAATCGATCATAAAAATCCATTACGATTTCGTTCATTGGAAGTTTATATTCAATAATAACTTTTTTCTCTGTGATGTACTCCATTTTAATTTGTGAACCTCGTTTGTCTTCACACATTTTAATAATGGATCCTATAAATTCAGTTGGTGTATGGATAGTAACTTTAACAAATGGCTCTTCCATTTTTAAAATTTTACTCTCAGCAGGAAGTTGCGAAGGGTTTTCTAAACTCATCACTGTTCCATCGGTCATATGAACTTTATAAACAACTGTTGGAGCAGTTGTAATTAAATTTAAATTAAACTCTCGTTCAAGTCGTTCTTGAACAATTTCCATATGAAGTAAGCCTAAGAAACCACAACGAAATCCAAATCCTAATGCCTCAGATTTTTCGGTTTCATAAACCAAACTTGAATCATTTAGCACTAGTTTTTCTAATGCATCTTTTAGGTTTTCAAAATCAGGAGCTTGAGTTGGAAAAATACCTGAGAACACCATTGGTTGGATTCTCTTAAAACCAGCTAAAGCCTCCGTTGCAGGGTTTTTAACTGTAGTGACTGTATCACCCACTTTTACATCTCGAATATCTTTAATTCCACAGATAATGAAACCCACTTCACCTGCAATTAGCTCACTACAATTTGCTGGAAAAGGTTCATACTTACCCATTTTTAATATTTCATAATCTCGTCCTGTTGCCATAAAATGAATTTTATCACCAACTTTTATTTGGCCGTCCATCATTCTGACAAGTACTATTACACCTTGATAGGGATCAAACCATGAATCAAAAATTAAGGCTCGCAATGGCAAACTTCGATCAGCTTTAGGAGGTGGAACTCTTTCAACTACGGCATCAAGAATATCCGCAATTCCAACCCTATCTTTAGCTGAGGCTTTTATTATACCACTACAATCTAAACCAATAGAATCTTCAATTTGTTTTTGAACACCTTCTGGATCTGCAGAAGGCAAATCAATTTTATTGAGTACAGGTATAATTTCGAGATTGTTTTCCATTGCCAAATAGACGTTAGCCAATGTTTGAGCCTCAACACCTTGAGCCGCATCAACAACTAGTACTGCGCCTTCACAAGCCGCAAGACTTCGTGATACTTCGTAACTAAAATCAACATGTCCGGGAGTATCGATAAGATTTAGCTGATAATCTTGCCCATCTTTTTTATACTTCCATTTTAAACATACGGTCTGAGCTTTTATAGTTATACCACGCTCTCGCTCTAGTTCCATATTATCTAAAAACTGTGCTTTTTCTTCTCTTTGAGTTAAAGAACCTGTTTCAGCTAATAAAGCATCGGCAAGTGTAGACTTGCCGTGATCAATATGTGCAATGATTGAAAAATTTCGAATATACTTTGGATCCATTTTAATATTTTACATTCTTTTTAAAGTTTGAACAGCTTCTTTAAGTTGATCGATTTTATTAATTTTTTCCCAAGAAAAGGATTCTCTTCCAAAGTGACCGTATGCTGCTGTAGCTGAGTATATTGGATTTAATAAATCCAAATCTTTAATAATCGAAGCTGGTTTTAAACTCCAAACTTTACGAACAGCTTTTTCTAAAATTTCTGAACCCACTTCACTTGTTCCAAATTCATTAACTGTGATACTTACTGGCTCAGCAACACCAATTGCATATGCAACTTGAACTAAACATTTTTTTGCTAATCCGGCAGCTACAATATTTTTAGCAACATGTCTTGCCGCATATGCAGCAGACCGATCCACCTTAGAAGGATCTTTACCAGAGAAAGCACCGCCACCATGGGCACCATGACCACCGTACGTATCAACAATAATTTTACGCCCAGTTAAGCCAGCATCCCCCATTGGACCACCAACTACAAATCGACCTGTGGGATTAATTAAAATTTTAGTATTTTTATCTAACCATTGTGATGGAATAGTTTTTTGAATTAACTCTTCTCTCAATGCATCTTGTATTTGTTTTTGTGTAACTGCATCTGAATGTTGAGTTGATACGACAATTGTATCTATTCTTTTTGGAAGTCCATTTTCATATTGAACAGTAACTTGAGATTTACTGTCTGGACGCAGCCAACTTAATTTATTAGTTTTTCTTAATTGAGATAAATCCTTTACCAACTTATGTGACATTGAAATTGTTAAAGGCATAAACTCAGGAGTTTCATCAACAGCATATCCAAACATTAACCCTTGATCCCCAGCACCTTGCTCCTGTGTAGTGTTTGTTGCTGTGTCCACACCCATTGCAATATCAGCAGATTGCTTTCCTACTGCGACCATTACTCCACATGTTTGATAATCAAAACCTTTATCACTATGATCATAACCAATATTTTTAACAGTATTTCGAGCAATCTCTGCAATATTAATTTGAGCATTGGTGGTAATTTCACCAGCAACAACCACCAAACCTGTAGTTAATAAAGTTTCACAGGCAACTCGACCCTTTTTATCTTGTGCAAGAATTGCATCAAGCACCGCATCACTAATTTGATCGGCCATTTTATCGGGATGCCCTTCAGAAACTGACTCACTGGTAAATAAATAATTTTTCATTCAATACTCCTAGTTGAATTTTATTCTTTCGAAAAATTATTTTATGCCACCAAGCCCAAATCATTGCAAGCTTTAGCCCGATTTTTTGAGAGACTTACTCCACATGTTAAAGTTATGATCCAATGTTTCGTTCATAATATGAAGCTTACCTTGTCTTGAAAAATTATATTTTTTGTGATTTTGAATTTTATCTTTCTTTTTCACAAATTGTTTTTCTAATTTGTCACACACAAGATCAATTGCAGAATAAAGATTTTCGCTTTCTGCTGAGGCTTTAAAATATCCTTCACCTCCAACTTGTATAGATACTTTAATTGAAAACATAAAACCTTTTCTACCAAAGTAAATATGCCCACTACCATCTTTTAATAAGTACCTAGTTGTATGGGTAATCTTCTCTTCTGCAGCTTTCACAACAAACTCTGACGGCTCCATTTTTTGAAACGTGTATTGGAACTTCATAATCAACTCTCCTTAAGTAGAGAAACGGCTACACAGAATATGTAGCTCTCTGGACTTAGGATCGGCAAAAACACAAAAAAGTTTAGAGAATTTAATAAATAAATTGGTTAAGATTTTTAAAATCTAAAGAAATATATTTTGTAAAATTTTAATGCAAAAAAAAACAACTAACTCTTGCACAAGTTCCCAAACTATCTATTTCAATTATTATGTTAAGCAATTTACTTTTTTAATCACGCAAATAGTGACAGGTGTAACCATTTGGATTTTTTTGAAGATAATCTTGATGATAGTCTTCTGCTATCCAAAAAGGCGATTGAGGAACAATTACCGTTACAACAGGATTCTTCCATTTTTTTGATAAATCTACTTTTTCTTTAATTTGATTGGCAACTTTTCTTTGATTATCATTAAGGTAAAAAATTACAGATCTGTATTGAGTGCCCTTATCATTTCCCTGTTGATTTAGGGTTGTAGGATCATGAAGTCTAAAAAAATATTCTAAAATAGCAGCATACGATACAAGCTTGGGATCATATTTTACCAATACTACTTCGGCATGACTTGTTGTTCCGGTTTTAACTTCTTCGTATGTTGGAGAATCTGTTGCTCCACCTGCATATCCAACTTTAACGTCGATAACTCCTTTAAATTTTCTGAGTAACTCTTCAACACCCCAAAAACAACCGCCCCCCATTAGAGCATATTCAACAGGCTTTAAGTCAGCAAGTTTATAATCACTTGCTTCAAAGGTATAAAGTTCGTTTAAATAATTTTTATTTTCAATTTCTGATAGTGGTATAAAATTTAATGCGGCTGAATTAATGCAGTATCGAAGTCCTGTCTCAGTTGGACCATCATTAAAAACATGACCTAAATGTGAATCAACAGATTGGCTTCTTACTTCAGTTCTTACATGACCCAACGAAGCATCTTTTTTCTCTTTAATTTCAGTTTTTTGTATCGGCTTTGAAAAACTTGGCCAACCTGTTCCTGAATCAAATTTATCTTTTGAACTAAATAATGGTTTTCCCGATACAACATCAACATAAATTCCCGGTTTTTTATTATCCCAATACTTATTATTAAAGGGTGTTTCTGTACCATTTTGGCGCACTATTCGATATTGTTCAGGAGATAATATTTTTTTTAACTCATCATCAGATTTAGGACTATCGCATTTTTCCATAGTTTTTACTTCTTGTACTTTTTTTACTTCATTTTTAGATACACCAAAACAATATACAATTGAATTAAAAATTATAAACAAAAAAAATATCAAAGGGAATTTAGATTTTTTAAGATTTAGTTTTTTATTTAAAACAAGATGCATTTATGTATCTCTCTTTTTTACTATTTAAGTAATTAATTTTCTTACTTTTAAATTTTAGTTTTTTATACGTAATTATATTAGATTTAATAGAAAGCGATTATATTCTTGAACAAAAATATTTTAAGATCAATATAATAATATTTTGATACTTTAGGACAGACAAATTTCCTTTAATTTTAATTTAGAAATTTGCAAATTGATATAAAATATCATTTATAATTTCATGGTGCATTTCTAAATCCTTTTGATTCTCTTGATAAAATTTATTTAGCTCTTTACGACGAGTCATAAAAGTATCAATTCTTTCATGGAAATTCTCTTTAAATAAATTATAAGTTTCTGTATTATACTTTTTTTGAAGAACTGAAACATTTTGAGAATCTACTTCTTTAACTCCTGTCGAAAGTCTTTCTAAGGATGTTCTAAAATTATGTTCATATTGAGCTAATTCTGGAAGATAAGTTAAATCTGCACCAAGGTATTTTCGAATATCGATAAACCAGCTCAAAAAACTCTGAAAATCGACGACTGAAGTTGTTCCAAAAACATCATCATTTATGCTTATTAAGGTACCTATCGTGATATTTTCTTTTGAACTAATTGATGGTAAAGCTGAAACAATATGTTTAATAAATAGCTCTCCAGCAGCATCTTTTTCATGTTTCAAATCTAAAGCTAAATTTAAATCTAAAAATTTATCAACTATTGGGTAAGAAAATATTTGATCTAAAGTCACGTTACTAGAAAATGTATCTAGCGGATTCATATAATAGCGTAACACCCTTACAGGCATCTCATCTGCCGAACCATAATCCATTTCACTTCTAAATTTGCGTCTAGTTATTTCATTTATATTTTCATCAATTGGTTTAATTTCTGAGTTAGCTAAGCCTCTAAATAAGGAAATTATAAAGTTCTTTTCTTGAGCAAAAGTATAACTATAAAATGGCTTAAGTTGAAAATTTTTCATTTGATTGGGCGTTAAAATAAACTGAGAACTTATTCCATTTAATAAACGATCCATCACTAAGCGTTCAAATTCCTCTCGTTTGTCAGGTTCATCAATAAAATTAGGTGCGAAAAAATTAGAATAAAAATCATTATTATCTAAACTATATCGTTCATAAACAATATTTAAAGCTATTTTGCGAATACTTTTCAATCCAACAGCAAAAGGTGCTTGCTCTAAGCCTCTTGATGTTAAATCCCTATAAATATTATTCAATGGATATCCAACTTCAGTTAGAAAAGTACCGTGCTTAGTTTTAAGATAATCAACTACATGGCTATCGCTACAACTTACTGCAGTGTAAGAAGTTTTATCAAACAACTCCTTTTGTAAATCACTAAAATTTACTAAATAAGGATTTAGATTATCTTTATTTTTAACAAGACAAGCATAATCTGGTTCAAATATTATTTGTTTTAAAAACTCAAATGCACGATCAGATGCTAATTTATGATCTATAAAATCAAGAAATTTCTTATCATTATCTGTTAAAATTTGTAGTTTTGCACTTTTGAAAAAAGCTATAATTTTTTCTTTAGAATTCAAATCTTTTAAGTTAACTTTTATTTTTGAATTTGCTGATAAATGTGAAATAATTTCATTCATTAAAACTTCAAATGATTCTTTGGTTTCTTTTTCAAGATAATTTAAATGGGGTTTGAATTGATTAATCATAGTGCGGTATCTTGTATGAGTAGATAAGATTGGCATTAAAAAATTAGTCGCCATAGCAACTGAAATAGAGCTTTCAGGATGACTTTCCAAAGTTGAACCAGCTTCAATATATCGATATTTTACTTTCCACATATTAAAACTTTCAATGTTGTATTCTAACTTTTCATAAACTGAAACTCCAATATCTTCTAAGTCACAAAATGGATCTATATCTAAAATCCCTGCATCTTCATCTGTACAAAAATTAAATGTCCTCATTTTATTGATTACTTCAGTTTGAGCTTTTATAGGTACTAAAGGTTTATAATCTGAAATTAAACTTTGATTATCTTTATCAATTAGTTTTTCTTCGTATCCCCATCTTATCGCTGCAATATCATACGGACCTGGCTTTGGATCCAGTGGAAAAAATTCTAGTTTATTATAATAGTCCATTATTGATGAAGTACTTAATTGTTTAATCTCTGGATTGTCAGATGCGGTCATATTCAATTGATCTGAGGATCCTGCAAAATTATGTCTTAAACCAAAGCCGTGACCAAGCTCATGAACTAAAGTAGACTTAAGTTCTAATTTCAGTAATTTATCAGAACATTTTGAGATTATTTTTTTTTCATACTCAATTTCTTTTCTAGGATTAGTTTCAATAGATAAATAATCACCGTATTCTATTACTTCATGACATTCTTCAATATTTTTTATTGCATCAGCCAAGAAGCTATTATCATAAAAACTTTCAGATGACTTTTTAGAAAATTCACAGTTTGAATTTGCCAACTTTAGACTTTTGTTTTGTGTAGATTCTATTGATTCATTTTCATTTTTATT
>SXSU01000133.1 GCA_005793345.1 Bdellovibrionales bacterium | reverse complement strand
TTTTATTTTTATTTTTATTTTTAAAGTTATCATTATTTGAAACTAAATCATAAGTTTCAAAATTCTCTTCAAGATTATTTTTTTTGTTAATTTTCCAATTTAATTTTTCAAAATTTGATCGTTTTGAACTTAAATTTTTTCTAGAATTTCTATTAGTATTTAAAGTAGGACCTTCATTGATTTTTAGAACAGGAAGTTTAAATATCCACTCAGAATCTTCAGTATTCCAATCCCAATATTTACTTATTCTTGATTCATGGATGTGTTCATTTTCTTCCATACTTAAATAGGAAAAATATTTTTCAGATTTTTTTGTCCACTTTTGATTTCCGACTCGATGAATCCAATATTTATAAATACTTTCAATTGTAACGATTCTTGTAACTGCAACAACACCATTTACCGCAGAAGAAATAATTTCACCCGTAGTATAATCATAAGTCCATTGGGCTATTCCGAAATAATCATAACCATTATCAAGATCATCAATAATATTAATCACATTATATCGCAAGTCACCTAATGGAACTTTTTTCGGGTCAAAAACAATATTGATCTTACTACCTGCAGATTTAAATGCTTCATTCCATTTTTCGACAGCTTCTTGACATATATCAAGTGCCCAATCTGGAGTCCCCAAACTCGGATGAAAAACAATTGAATTTACTTTTGGATTAAATCGAACTATTAAGTGATTAGGCAGCATATCTCTTTCATTTGTTACTGTCGAATGAGATAAACTTGGTTTATCTACAGTAAAAAAACCAAATATTTTTTCATCTGAACTATATACTGGCCGAGGTTTATAATCTGGAGCATCTGGTTTTTTTTTATCTTCTAGAAAAAATAATCTCAACAAAGATTTTGCTGATCCATCATAAATCAATATAGATATAAACCGTCTCCCATTATCAATTCCGCTTTCAAAACTTCTAAGTTCTCGATCACTACTATTATTTGAAAAACTAACATTCATACCAAAAAAAGAAAACATATTTACCCAACTAGATAATTCTGGAAATTTAAAATCCTCTAATTTTGGCAACATATATTTTCGACTCGACCAAATAGTCTTATCATCTTCAATTTCTGAAACGGATTCGTCTCGACCTCTTTCCGACATTCTATAATTGACCCATTTTACAGGAATACTTAAAACAATGTTTTGCTCTACTTCATTTTTATCAATATCTTTTTTAACTTGATCATCAATAATTATTGAATAAAACTTTAGATCCTTTTCTGATTTTTTTAGTCTTATTTTAGATATTTCACTATCCATACCACTTCTAAATAGAGTACTGTTAGAAAAATATTTTTTATTTACAGAATTTTCTGCTTCAACATTTATTGCAAAAATCCAATCTCCATCAAAAAAATCTTTTTCTAATAAGTATTCTTTCTTCAAAAAATCAGCAAGAGTCTTCGAGTTCAAATCTATTCTAAAGTACTTTGCTTCATCTTTTGAATCTACTCTTATAGGTTCTAATATATGAGTTTTTTCATTTCTTTCATTTCTAACATTTTCAGATTTAAATAAGCTAATGTAATATGATACTAGGGGAACGCCCCACAATTCTTCGCTTCTTCCAGTAGATTTAAGTTTTATAGCAGATGGTATTTCATCGGAAGATAAATTTTTTTTAGGTGCTATTTTATAAACTTTAAATGAAGTATTCGAAATAACATATTTTATTTTGTACTTTGTATTTGGTTTTCCAATAAATGGAACATCGTCTAAAAATTTTGCATCAGTTTTGTAATTTACAAAATTTAAATGTCCACTAATTAATGAAGTGCTATTTATTTTAATTTTATTTTCCTTATGGGAAGTTTTTGAAACTAAATCTCCGGTTTCAATGTCAAATTCTTTACCATCATAATCTGAAATAATTAATAAATCCCTGTCAGCACCATAACTAAAATGATCTGATTTCTTTTTAGCATTACAGGAGACTATAAGTAATAAAGTAATTAATGTTAAAATAAAATTATTGAAAAAATCTCTAAATAGTCTCTTTGATAAAATAATAATTTTTAAATTTAATATTAAG
Source organism: Bdellovibrionales bacterium (assembly GCA_005793345.1). Lineage (GTDB taxonomy): Bacteria > Bdellovibrionota > Bdellovibrionia > Bdellovibrionales > Bdellovibrionaceae > SXSU01. The sequence goes on along the minus strand of SXSU01000133.1, from coordinate 9,844 downwards.
TTATTAAGTTTTCTAAACATCCAAACTCCTAATTAAATGAGATGCAATTTTGCGACCAAATATTATGATATATGTTTTGAAGATAAAATTTTTTTAATGTAAATATTAAGTACAGTTCTCATTACTTTTGACAGAATCTTGGGTCTCCATCAAAAAAAATAGTATATTAGTTTTTAAATAATTGAAATTAACTCTATTTGTATTAATATTTGCAATTTTTAAATGGTTTCAAGTTTGCATACTAATTGAATATGAACTTAAATATTTGTTTAAATTTGATATGTAAAACTTATGTAATGATTTTGATACTCGTTTTTAACTTTAATGGATATGCATATGCATTAAATAAATTTGTAAAGAAATCGTCTCAAATTAGTACAAGTCATCGTTTTTCTAAAGTAAATAATCGAACTATAAGAGTATTAAAAAATAAAGCTTCTAAAGAAAAAAACAATCAATCACCTCCTTCTTCTACCACATCAAACAAAAAATTAAATAGAGGTGAATTTCAAAATAATTGGAATATCAGTTTTATGTTGGGGTATAGCCAAAATTTATTTCAAGAGCAGGGAGTTACTCCCAGTAAATCATTTGATGGAACAATAACAGCTGCTGTTCCATTATCTGAAAATTATAGTTTCAACTCAAGCTTATCAGCTTATGACCCTATGAATGATACAGATCCAGCCGAAATGTCTGACTTTACTTTAGGAATTTCACGGAAGAGATTTGAATTTTTTAGCAATGAAAATAATAAAAAACTATGGAACCTTGGACTTTCAACAACTGCAATTTTACCCTTAGATCAAAACTCATATAAATCTTCATACTACCAAGGTGGAATTAATTTTAAAGTAAGTTCAGGTCCTACTTCGAATTTATTAGGTACTAATATTTTTTCAGTTTCATCATTTATTACCTTTTCTCAAAAATTCCATAAGTACACAGAATCTTTTTCGGGAAGGGTCAATAATAAATATGGGAGCACACAAGGTTTAAATTTTAACTACGATGTTAATGATTCAATTGGATTTGGATTAACGGGTAGTCACATAAATTCATGGACTTATAATTATTCGTCAACTGAATTTTATAATCATAGTGAATATATTTATTTGAATATTAATAGTTCACTTAATGTGAGTTTAAGTCATAGTTTAGGAGCAAGTATTTATGGCCCCCAAGATCCTACTTTGCGCTTTGAGGCGTTTGATGATGAAAAATCATTTATTAATTTAGATCTCACCTATACTTTTGGAAAGTAAGGACGGCTGACCCTAAGCTGCAATAGCTTTTGCAATTGGAATTTTTATCACAAAAGTTGTATTGGATGCAGAATCATCTAAAGTTAATGTTCCATGATGATTTGTTATAATCCCTACAGAAATACTTAATCCTAAACCAGTTCCTTTTCCAACCTCTTTTGTTGTAAAATAAGGATTAAACATCTTTTCTCGGACATTTTTAGGAATCCCCTTTCCACTATCTATAACATAAATACTTACTTCTTCTGAGTTTGATTTTAATATTAATTTAATCCATTTTTCAGATAAAGTCTCAATTGCATCGAAAGCATTATTTAACAAATTTGTTAACACTTGTGTGAGTTGAACGGATTGACAAAATATTTTGACTTCTGAATTTTCTTCTCCTTCAACTTCAAATTTTACACCACTCAGTCTAAACCGCTCAGCACAAAGCAATGTGGTACTTTTTATGATTGAACCTATAGATTCAACAACCAAAGGATCAATTGAACCATCTCGAGCAATATTTTTTAAATTTTTTATGATTTCTGAAACTCGTTTGATTGTATTATTCACAATTTCAATTTTTTCAGATAACACTGTTAAATTTGGAGATCCAGATTCCAAATTTCGTCGCATTAACTCCACAGAAAGTTTAATAGTTGTAAGTGGTGTATTTATTTCATGGGCAATACTTCCTGCCATTTCTCCAAGCGCTACAAGTTTAGAATTTAAAGCTAGTTCAACACTTTGTTTATTGAGTTTTTGCTCCATCTCCCTTTGGGATGATAAATTTCTTATGTACCAAGAATAAATATTATGATTCTCTAGTTGTAATGGAATACAAGTTACTTCAATAGGAAATTCTTTTTTATCTGTTAATCCAGATAATTTATCTTGCTCATAAATAATTCCACTCATCTCTATTTTTACAATTTTCTTAAATTGAATAGTGTTTTTATTAGTTAAAAAATGAGAATCATAATTATTAATAAAATTTAAAATATTTTGACCAAACATTTTATTTGAATTGTATTTAAATATTTCTTCAATAACTGGGTTTACTGATAATATTACACCTTCAGAATCAGTTGTAATAAATCCATCTACTGATGACTCTATAATGACTCGTTTCAGCTGTTCACTTTCTTGAAGTGATTCCCATCGCTTTATCATTTCTTTTGACGATAATTCAAGAGCTCGCTCTAGTCTCTTTCGACTTTCATCATCCTGCTCATATGTGACACTAATTTTAGATAATAACTCATTCCACTGCTCAACTGATTGTGGTAAGATATCTTTACTTAATTTGCATTTTTGAAGTTGCCGTTCCAATAATTTATGGTTACTCATTTATTAATCCAATTCATCAATCGATGTAACTGTCATCGTTTGATTGTGCAAAGAGCACTTTTCTCCATTTTGGGAAGGAGAAATTTCGCCATAAGAATAAAATCCAATCAGATGGGAACCTAAAGGTAATTTTCCAAATACGGATGCAATTTCTTCGTCAACTCGCTCCCCTAAAATTAAGCGCCTTCCAACACAACTAATAGCAATGCAAAATTTGGGATTTTTATCATTTTCTAAATCAAGTTGTTCAGATGCTTTTTCTGCTCCATCAATAATTCTATCAAAGTTTGCACTCATTAGTTGAGCAAGATATCCCTCTGGAACATTTCCCGCAAATATCATTGATTTCCGTTCTTCATTAACAGATAATATTGTTCTCACTACTGGATTAATATCTTTATCATTTGCCCGAATTTGCAAAGGATAAAATAATCCACTGAGGGGTAAGTCTTTTGCTTTTTCACCTAAATATTCTTTGTACAAATCTAAAGCTGACTTACCATCTATTTCAAAAAGTTCATTTTCATGGGATTTGGTTATTTTTCTCTCTAATCCAAAAATATCCCAACCACCAAACGATCCATGTCTAACTTGGATTTTATTTCCATAAAATCCAATTGCTCTTATTTGTTGTGATCCTATTTTTGTATTACTATAGATATATGTATTTTGAAATTTTGCACCGTCACCTGCTAGACCACCTGTTATTTTAACCTTTTTTGAAACAGTTGAATTTATACCTTCAACTAGATGACTACCATTAACATTTATTCCTTCACTTAATATAAAAATCGATTTCAAATCAGGAGATTTTAAAGTTTCACCAATTTTTTTCCCCGCATCAAAAGAATTAATATTTTCACAATCGACAGTTACACTTTTTAATGGTGTATTTTTAAACTCTAAAACTGATACGGATAGTGTTTCTTCGTTGAATGTATCTTCAAAAATTTCTCCAGATGTTGAGCATCCTATCAAATGGGATTTTGAAACTTTTAACTGTAAATTGCTTTTTTCGAATAATAATTTAGAACCAAAAGCAATAATCAAAGTTTGTTGTGAATCTTCAAAACTAGGTTCACCAAGCTTCCATCCATTTTCTAAACTAAATTGATACATTTTTATTTTCATAAAAAATTCCAAAAAAATTAAAATAATTCAGATTTAAATAATACAATTATTCTAACAGGAATAACTCTTCTTTAAAGTTAATAATATAAAACTATATTTTGATCTATCTCACTTTTTAATACCAACTGAAAGCCCTTCTTTAGTAGGTATTAAAATAGATTGAAAATGGATTTGAGTTCCCAAATCAATATTGAAAGCTTGCATTTTTGGAATATGTCCTTTTGAAAATAAGCTATTTTTAATTGTTTCATCATAAACTAATCCACTTAATAACGTATTATCTGCAATGACTAATCCATTTACTTTTAGATTTTTAAAGGCCCAATCTAAATATAGACTATAACTATTTTTATTCGCATCAATAAATACTGCATCAAATGGCCCTAAAGATTCAATTTCTTTTAACCTTTCTTTAGCTATTCCTAAAAATAGATTTACATGTGCACTAAGATTTGCAAAATCAAAAACTTCTTTTGCCGAATTATAATAATTTTCGTTTAATTCAAAAGTCCAGAGTTGACCAAGATTTTGAGTGCCATCAAGAAGCCAAAGACCAGAATATCCAGTGAACGTACCAATTTCAATAATTTTTTTAGCACCACTTAGACGAATTAAAAATGATAATAGAGCACCCTCTCCAGAACTTATGCTTAATCCTTCTTTATTAAATTGTAGGGCTTTTTCTTTTGCCAATTTCATTGCTAATGATTCTTGAACAAAAGTTTGCTCTATATAATTGTCAAGTAATGATTTTTCGATTCGCAAAAACACCTCAAATTGAAATATCTTCTTCTATACGATAAAATCCCTTCCACTCTTTAAGTCGTCCTCGTGGGCGTAAAGGATCTTCACTATATTCTAATAACACATAAGAAAGTTTTGTTAGTTTTCCTAAGGATTCAATATCTAAAGACGTAACCTCAGTCCAGGTTCCAGTATTAAAATATTCCTTATCGAATGACCATTGTTTATAATAATAAACATGAGTATGACCAAAAATTACAGTATGAACACGATGATCATCTAATATTTTACAGGCAGAATCTTCGAGATTTCCAAATACTGCATTTTCTAACATGACTTTAAATAATGTTTTTAAAGTCCAAGTTTGGCGATTTGATTTTGAAAAAATACTCTTAGCAAAATACCAAAATAACTTTAGCACTGTTTTTATTCCAAAAAATGTTTCATTTATCAAAAGCCACCTAATCATTTTATTAAAAGGTCTAATTTTATCAACATATGGAAAAGATTGTTTAACTTTTAAAACAAAATCGACAAAAAAATGTGATCCAAAAGGTAAATTTAAAATAGCTTCAGGAATTTCTCTTTTTAAAAAAAATCTTTTAGGATCAAGACGATTTGCAGGTTCATGCATATGTCCATGCTCAATATGAACACCATCTACAAAATATACTATGTTTTTAAACTTAACTGGAACTCCTACAATTTCACTAAAATAAGCCTGTGCAGCTGGCCATAACATAGACTGATCATGATTACCAACAATATAAGTAAGTGTATGATGAGGATTTAAGGAAAACTCACGTAATGCTTTAAAAACATTTTGATGACCTGCAATTATTGATTTCAAAATTTCTAATGCAATATCTTCAGTAATTACTTTTAAAAAATGACCCTTATAATCAACTTGCAGAAAATTTAAAAAATCTCCATTTATTATTAATTCTACTTCGTAATCTTTAAATTGTCCTGAAGAATAGTAATTAATAAATTCGACTAATTTTTCTCCATATTGAAATTCCTCTAGAGAATTAATTCCTCCACTAGGAAGAAATTTACCTTTTCCCAAGTGAAGGTCACTAATAACTAATTTTATTTTTTTAATTTGAAATGCCTTCATGATTATTAAATACTGCCCCGCTATATTAGTTACTCTTATTCTCATCCGCAACTTCAAGGCTGGTCAAGGCTAACCTTAATGCCCTAATTGTTCGTCTTATTTGATCCTCATTTAATTCAATATTTTTCTGAAGATCAATATTCTTTTTCTTATAAACTTCGAGATCATAGCGCAATTGATCAATATCTTTTTTTAAACGCAAGAGCATTTCATCTTTTGAGCTGGCTAATGAAGATTTTTCTAATTTTAAAAGTTCAAGTCTGTTTTCAAGTTCTCTTTCTCTACTTTTTGAAAGTCTAATATCCTGAGCTAGACGATTTTCTAGCTCAGAATTTTTAATCTTTAAATTTTTTAATTCTTCTTTTGTAGATTCAAGTTGATTTTTAAATATTTTGATTTCTTCAATATTTTTTATTTCTAATGATTCAATGATTTTTTCACTTTTGATTTTATATTCACTCATTTCTAAATTTTTAGTTTCTAGTATATTGGCAGCAGTTGCTAACTTCTCATTATCAAGCCGAAGTTCTTCGACTTCTTTTTCCAATTGAGTAATCCTAGTATGTGCAAGCTTCAATTGCTCAGTTTTTATAATTTTATCATCTACGACTTTATTTACAAATAATGGGATGACTTGTTCATTCTTATTTTCAAATTTTTGATTTTCATCATCATACTTATTTAAATTGTTTTGATTATTATTTACTTCAATCGCTTTTTTTAATTCCTGTTCATTTGATAATTGATAGGGATCAATACTTTGTGGTACTTCTGCAAATTGTGTTGCAACTATTGTTTTATCCAAATCACCAGGGTTAGAGTTCATTGTTTTTAAGTTCAATTGCGATAATTGTGGAGCATGACTTTGAATAGACTCTGATTTCTCTTCATTAATTAAACCTGATATTTCAGGTTTATATGATTGAAACTTTTCGATCTTGGGTTCACTAATATCCAAACCTTCTGGTCTATCTTTTTTGTTATTTATTTTTTTTATATTTTTTATCAATGTGCTATTATTTAAATTTTCTATATTTTTACTGATTGTAATACTTTGTAAAGATTGCCAATGACTCTCAGCCTCATCCGGGCTTTCAATAGGAACAGCAGACGGATCATCAGCAGCCTCATTAATTAGACTCATCAATGTTTCTTCAACATCCGATTGAATTTTTGTTTTTTTCTTCTCGTTTGCCATTTATAATTTTATCGGTATTATCATTGAGAACTTGAGTTTATAAAATCCAACACAGGACTAAATACTAGTCTAAGCTGCTTGTGGTTTTTGAAACTTTGTCTTTGGGAATGGAAGTTTATTATCGAGTATTTCATTCATAAATTGAGGAATTTCTCCAGTTGATTCTAATTTACCATCAAGTTTACCATCTGGTTTACGATTAAAACGATGAATTTTATAAATTGGAATAACATCATATCCTCCATCAGAAGTAAATCCCCTGACCTCTGCAATCTCCGTTACTTTTCTAGATCCATCACTTAGTCTTGAAACCTGCACAATAAGCTCTATTGCAGAACTCACTTGATAGCGTAGTGCTTTCTCAGATATTTGAGCATCGCCACCTTGTGCAAGAGCTTCAAGTCTTACTATTCCATCTGCTGGTGAATTTGCATGAATTGTACCCATACATCCTTTATGACCAGTATTCATTGCATTCAGTAATTCTAGGGCTTCACTGGACCTAACTTCTCCAACAATAATTCGATCAGGACGCAATCGTAAACTACTAATTAGTAAATCTTTAATTGTCACTGCTCCTTTTCCTTGTGCATTCGCATGTCGAGTTTCTAAAAAAAGAACATGTTCATAATTTACTTTTAATTCGTGGGCATCTTCGATAACTATTATTCTTTGTCCAGGGGGAATCAAATTACAAAGTATGGTTAATAAAGTTGTCTTACCTGACCCAGTACCACCGCTAACTAAAATATTTTTTCCTAAAAACATTGCAACACTTAAAAACTGCGCAGCATCTGGAGTTAGGGCTCCCAACTCAACATACTCTTTTAATCCAATAGAAGATTGTGTGAATTTACGAATACTAAGAGCTGGCCCTTTTAATGAACAAGGTCTAATAACTGCAGCAACTCTTGAACCATCGTCAAGTCTTGCATCTAATCTTGGAGATTCTTCAGAAATTGTTCTTCCTACTCTTTGTGCTATTGAATTTATAGCAGCAAGCAAATCATCTTCATCTCGAAATTGCGCTTCATTTATTCTGTGAAGTTTTCCCTTACGCTCAACAAATATTTCTTGTGGTCCATTTACAAGAATTTCAGTTACAGTTGGATCATCAATTAAATAGCCAATTGGTCCTAGAAAATTTTTGACCGCTTCACGAGCTGCGCTTGATGATTGTCCTGAAGACATAAACTATTGTCCTTTTAATTCTATATTTGAAGTTAAATGATTCGATTTTTTTTCTGCATTATTATTATCATCTCCCTCAAAATTTTGAACTATAACTTCTCCTTTTGAACCCGTTTCTGGACATATAAAATTAAAAACTCCATTTGTTTTTGAAATAAAATCAAAGACTTTTAATTTACCAAAGTATGTTTCATGATTTTGATTAAATGCTTCAAGTAGAAAACTAGTTTTTTTCTCACTTTCGTTAACATTTGCAATATAAAATTTATAATTTACAGATTTTTTTAATATGACTTTACTAGGAATAAATCCTTGATCAGTATTAATTATAACTATTGGCTGCGATTGAAAAAATTTTGATTTTAGCTTATTAAAAATAACTGTATCATTTGATTTCATAACAGAATCAATAGTTGATGTTCTTTGAGAAAGATCAACTTCAATTGCAGGTGCAGCAATTGAAAATATTGAAAGTAATAAAAATAAAAAAATCATAAAAGCACCAACAGCAGCTCTCTTAGTGTCTTGTCGGAGAACATTCGAAGTCAACATATTCACGAGCCACCTCCATTGCTAAAAATACAAGAGATTCATCATCAAATTCTTTTAATTTATCAATTAATAAATCTAAATCTGCATTAGAAGAGTTTACAGCATGCACAACGAGATTAAACTTTTCAGGTTGAGATTTAAGTTTTTTTTGTGCTTCCTTCCAGTCTGCATTTAATGCTGGATCAATTTTTCCCATTTTGTATAAAGCATCAAAGACATTTTGAAGTGATCCTTGGATAAACATTTTTCCTCCTTGAAAGTGTTGTTTAACAAAAAACTGATTCACTCTTTATTCGGAAAAATTGTAAAAAACTTTAACACTTTGATTTTTAAAATATTAAAACTAGACTCTCCCGGTCCTTCGTCATACTTGTAAATTTAAAGATTTGTTCTTGTGACAAAGTCATATTTCTATGTAATGTTAAATCATTTGATGGAGATTAATTATGTTCCAACCTTTAAATGACGGTGATGTAGTAAATTTATCTCGATATCTTTTATCAGGAAAAGTTTCACTTGTGGGAAGACTTGATAATCATGCCATTGTACTTGCTAAATCTACTATCGATGATAAAAATGTTTTTAGTTCTTTTAATTGCACATGTAAAACTAATAAACCCGTTGAAAGCAATCATAAAGCTACTTTTAGTTTTGTAACCGAAGGAAATAAATTCTTATTTAGTGCAGAATGTATTTTTTATGATAATGAAAAAGTAATTATAAAGCCCACAACTCAAATTTACACTCTTCAAAGAAGAAATTTTGAACGAATCTACTTACCAGAAGATTATTATGCAGTTATCAAAATTTCATATCATAATATGAAGTTAACTAGGTTCTTTGCAAAAATGGCAAACATTAGCGCAGGTGGATGTTCTTTAATTTATAGATCTGAAACTCCCTCTTTTAAATCTAAAGATATCATTAAGGGTTCAATGCATTTTAATAGTCGTCCTCCTATCGATTTTGAAGGAGAGGTACGATATAGAAAAGTTTTAAAAGATAATGAGCAATTGATTCAAAATTTCGGCATACTATTTTTACCTTCAAATTCATTAACTGTAGCAAAAAAAATGAAAGTTATCATTATGGATATCTACAGAGATTTATTTACACAAAATAACCGCACATAATAATGTTAGGGTGATTGAAAATCGCCCCAATAAACAAGAAAATAACTGCTAATGATTATGTCTGATAAAATCGCGAAGCGATCAGACTTAATCATTAGCAGGAAGATAGGGTGATTGAAAATCGCCCCAACAAACAAGAAAATAACTGCTAATGATTATGTCTGATATAATCGCG
>SXSU01000132.1 GCA_005793345.1 Bdellovibrionales bacterium | reverse complement strand
TGTTAAAGGAATTAAAGAAGTTAACATTTCTGCAGTTGGAGGACCGTGTCTTGCAACTGGTTTAGCCAATAAAGTTCATAGTAGTGTGGTAATTGCTAACAGAGATATCTCTGTTGCGAAAAAAATAGCAAGCTTATTAAATACTTATTATTATCACACAACGTATTCTGACGATCTTAAGGGCGTTGAAGTATCAGCTGCAATAAAAAATATATTTTCGATGGCTGTTGGAGCAGCAAAAGGACTTTGTAGTAGTAATATTACCGAGGAAGTAAGAGAAAAAAATTATTTAAATACTGCCTCTGCCTTAATTAAACAATCTGTTCAAGAAATGGAAATTTTTGTTGAATTTTTAAAAGGCAAAAAAGAAACAGTAAAAGGTTTAGCTGGTTTAGGCGATCTTTATGTAAGTTCAGGTGGTGGTAGAAATAGCTTAATGGGCTCTTATATTGGTCAAGGAATGACTTTTTCAGAAGCGAAAAAAAATAAAATGCCAAAAGTAACTGTTGAAGGAGCTGATTTAGCTATTGAAATTGGAAAAAAAGTAAACGAAGATTTTGATAAAAAAAAGTTACCTTTAATGCTTGGTATGATTAATGCAATATTAGAAGATAAAAAATTGCAATTAGATTGGCAATATTTTAATTAATAATGAAAAAATTTATCATCTCGATAGATCAAGGAACAACATCAAGCAGAACAATACTTTTTGACCTAAAAGGCAAACCTGTTTATGTGTCTAAAAAAGAATTCACTCAATATTTTCCAAAAAGCGGTTGGGTAGAACATGATCCCGAAGAGATCTGGAGAACCACAAAACAAACTTTACAAGATGTAATTAATAAAGCCAAAAAATTAAAAGGTTTAATTTTAACTATAGGCATTACCAATCAAAGAGAAACAACTATTTTGTGGGACAAGAAGACTGGTAAAGCTGTTTACAATGCTATTGTTTGGCAAGATCGAAGACAGGAAGAATTTTGTAAAAAAATAAGAAAACAAAATAAAGAAACTCTCATTTTTAATCGTACAGGACTATTAATTGATTCTTATTTTTCAGGAACTAAAATTAATTGGATTTTAGATAATGTTCATTTAGCTAAAAAATTGATGAAAAAAAAGCAACTGCTTTTTGGAACGATTGATAGCTTTTTAATTTGGAGGCTTACAAGAGGAAAAGTTCACGCAACGGACGCCACCAACGCAAGTAGAACTATGATCTACAACATCGTTTCAAATAAATGGGATGATACTATTTTAAAACTTTTGAAAATTGAAAAACATATCTTACCAATCGTTAAAGATTGTGCGGACGATTATGGCTATACCGATTCTTCAATTACTGGAAAACCAATTTCTATAACTGGAGTTGTTGGAGATCAGCAATCAGCAACGATAGGGCAGTGTTGTTTCGAACCTGGTTCTTTAAAGAGCACTTATGGAACAGGAGCTTTTGTTTTACTTAATACTGGTAATAAAATTATATACTCAAAAAATAGATTACTAACTACCATTGCTTATCGTATTAAAGGTAAAACAACTTACGCTATGGAAGGTTCAATTTTTATAGCTGGAGCAGGGGTTCAGTGGTTAAGAGATAAATTAAAATTTTTTAAAAAAGCATCTGAAACAGAAAAAATAATTAAATCTCTAAAAGACAATAAAGGAATTTATTTAGTTCCAGCTTTTACTGGTTTGGGGGCACCTTATTGGGATGCCAATGCAAGAGGGGTACTAAGTGGGCTAACACGAGATACAGGACCAAAAGAAATTATCAGAGCAACAATAGAATCTGTTGCCTATCAAACCTACGATTTATTTGAAGCAATGAAGCACGATGGTTTAAGACCTAAGTTTGTTAAAGTCGATGGGGGTATGGTAATGAACAATTGGTTTTCACAATTTTTATCTAATGTAATTAATATAAAAGTATTAAGACCAAAAGTTCAAGAAACAACGGCGCTAGGCGCTGCGTTTATGGCCGGACTGCAAATTGGAGTTTATAAATCTTTAAAAGATATTTCAAAAAATTGGCATTTGGATAAAAATTTTAATCCTGCCCTCAGTTCAAAATTAAGAAAAAATCTTGTCCAAGGCTGGTCAAAAGCTATAAATAAAACATTAACACAACCCAAGGTTGTTTAAAAGACCATAGTTTCATAATACTTTAGGAGTGGGGATAGTATTTTATTAACTAAGCTATTTATGTTTATGTGTATTTTTTTTGTAAATATATAAATTTATTTTTTAAATTTATATGTTTTTATGTTCAAATATAACTTTACACATGTTTTTTTTTGTTATTTAATTAGTTAATTAATAATCAACAACAAAAAAAGAGGAAAAAATATGTTTATTAAACTTAGAACATTATTAGTAGCTCTTGTTACATACTCACTAGTAATTTCTTCTGCTTTAGCAGATGCGATTACAGACTTAGCAAAAGGTGAATTTAGTTTATCAACAATCTCTGAAGCACAGAGAATTGAAGAACTAAAATGGTTCCAAAAAGCTGCGACGCCATTCAAAGGAATGTCGATCAAAGTTGTATCTGAAGGAATACCAACTCACGAATACGAGTCTAAAGTGCTTACAAAAGCATTTGAGCAAGTAACAGGAATTAAAGTTACACTCCAAATAATCGGAGAAGGTGACGTGGTTATGGCTGTGCAAACACAAATGCAAACTGATGTTAGCATTTATGATGCATATGTTAATGACTCAGACTTGATTGGTACGCACGCGCGTATGCAAAAAGCCGTTAACTTAACTGATTGGATGGCTGGAGAAGGTAAAGATGTTACTTTACCAACTTTAGATCTTAAAGATTTTATCGGACTACAATTTACAACTGGTCCAGATGGAAAACTTTATCAATTACCAGATCAACAATTTGCTAACCTTTATTGGTTTAGAAAAGATTGGTTTGATAAACCTGATATAAAAGAAAAGTTTAAAGCCAAATACAAATACGATTTAGGTGTACCACTTAACTGGTCTGCTTATGAAGATATCGCATCTTTCTTTACTAATGATATTAAAGAAATCAACGGTGTTAAAGTATATGGCCACATGGACTACGGCAAAAGAGCTCCTGACTTAGGCTGGAGAATGACTGACGCGTGGTTATCAATGGCCGGCAGTGGAGACAAAGGTTTACCTAATGGATCACCAGTGGACGAGTGGGGTATAAGAATGGAAAAAGGCACTTGTAACCCAGTTGGAGCTTCAGTAACTAGAGGTGGAGATACTAATGCTCCTGCTGCTGTATACGCAATTAGAAAATGGGATGAATGGTTAAGAGCTTACGCACCTCCGGGAGCTGCAGCTATGGACTTTTATCAGTCTCTACCATCACTATCTTCTGGAAACGTTGCTCAGCAAATTTTCTGGTACACAGCGTTTACTGCTTCTTTAGTTGGAAAAAATCCAAACAACAAAGTAGTTGATGCTAATGGTATGCCGCTATGGAGAATGGGTCCATCACCAAAAGGACCATATTGGGAAGAAGGCATGAAGCTTGGATATCAAGATGTTGGATCATGGACTTTATTTAAGTCTACTCCAGTTGATAGAAGAAAAGCTGCATGGTTGTACGCTCAGTTTACAGTTTCAAAAACTGTATCTCTTAAAAAAGCTCACGTAGGTTTAACAATCATTAGAAATAGTGATGTTAACCATGAGTCTTTCACTAAGAGAATGCCAGAACTAGGTGGACTTATCGAATTCTATAGATCACCTAACAGAAACGTTTGGTCACCAACTGGTATTAACGTTCCTGACTATCCGAAGCTTGCCCAATTATGGTGGCAACACATTGGAGAAGTTAATTCTGGTACATTTACTGCACAGCAAACAATGGATCGTCTTGCAGCAGAGATGGACTTAGTTATGTCTCGAATGGAAGCTGCTGATAAAGAGTCAAAAGCTTATGGTGGATGCGGACCAAGACTTAATCCAGTAAGAGATGCTGATTATTGGTATAAACAACCAGGTGCACCAAAAGAAAAAGTAGATGAGAAACCTGCAGGAAAAACTAT
>SXSU01000131.1 GCA_005793345.1 Bdellovibrionales bacterium | reverse complement strand
GGGTTATGTGGAATTGAATTAAAAGGAGGCATTGAAGCAGGTAAGAAATTTATTAATGCTTTAAAACTTTTATATCACGTTGCAAATATTGGAGATGCAAGATCGCTTGCAATTCATCCAGCCTCAACAACGCATTCTCAACTTTCTCCTGAAGAGCAATTAAAAGCAGGGGTAACGCCAGGTTACGTTAGATTATCAATTGGAATTGAGCATCCAGACGATATCTTAGCGGACATCGAACAGGCGCTAACAGCTTAATAATTAATTAGAAAAATGAAAAAACTTTGGGAAACAATTAACGGAAAGTTATTAAAGGCTCTTTCTAATCCAGCAAGTGGGTATGAACAATATATAGATATACCTGAGTTCACTTTTATGGGCGTACAAAGCCAACCAGACTTTGGGCATATCAAAATTTGGTTTCATGGAAAAAAATCAACAATCGAATTAAAAAGTTTAAAAGAATATTTATTACAGTACAGAGACACCGTTATAAGTTATGAGCGTGCAATTGATGTAATGTATAAACATCTTACAGCCGCATACAAACCAATCAGATTGCGCCTTGAAATACAATTTAGACCAAGAGGCGGAATAAGTAGCACCATGAAGGCCGACAGCGATTGGGCTCATTTTGGTGGTACTGATAAACTATGGCAGCATCATAAAGAATGATTAAAGTAGCATCAATTGGCTATCCAAGAATAGGAGCTAAAAGGGAACTAAAAGTAGCTTTAGAAAATTTTTGGAAGGGTGATATCTCAGAAACAGAACTTCAAACTGTTGCAAAAGATTTAAGAAGAAAAAATTGGCAAACTCAAAAAGAAAATGGAGTAGATCTTATTTCATCAAATGATTTTTCGTTTTATGATCAAGTTTTAGATACTATTTGTTTATTAGGAGCTATTCCTAAAAGATATAAGTGGGATGGCAAAGAGGTAAGTCTTAAAACTTATTTTGCAATGGCAAGAGGTTCGCAAACTTCTGAGCTTGATGTTTCAGCTTTAGAAATGACGAAATGGTTTGACACCAATTATCACTATCTAGTTCCAGAACTTTCGAAAGATCAGACATTTCAATTAAGTACAAATAAACCCTTTGAAGAATTTAAGGAGGCAAAAAAATATGGATTTAATACAAAACCAATAATTCTTGGCCCTCTATCTTTTTTATTATTAGCTAAGGGATTAGATGGATATAAAACAATTAATTTATTGGGTAAAATCTTACCCATATACAAAGAAATTATAAAAAAACTCTCAGAACTCGGTGTTGAATGGATTCAAATTGATGAACCTATTTTAGTTAAAGACTTAGACTCACAAGTTGTCTCACAAATTAAAAATACTTTAAATGAATTAAAAAAATCCTCTGGATCTTCAAAAATTTTAGTTGCCACTTATTTTGAAGATTTAAACGAAGAAGTTAAAAATGAAGTTTTTGGAAGCGATATTGACATACTTCATTTAGATTTAGTAAGAGGTAACCGAAATAAGAGTTATGTTAAAAATTCAAAAAAACAACTTTCTCTAGGTTTAATCGATGGAAGAAATGTATGGAAAGCAGATTTACAGGGAAAAATTGAATTTATTAAAAACAATACATCTGGAGATGTTATCATAGCTTCATCCTGTCCTTTATTACATACACCCTATGATTTAGATTTAGAACAAAAAGTTCCTGAAGAGATTAAAAGATGGTTGTCTTTTTCTAAACAAAAACTTCAAGAATTAAATATTATTAAAAATTTCATAAACAACAATACTCACCAAGCAGAATTAAAAAAAAATACTGATGATGTTCAAGATAGAAAAACATCTAAATTGATTTACGATAATGCTGTAAAAGATAGAATTAAAATTATAAATAAATCTATAACAGATAGAAAGTCGCCATACACAATCAGAGCTAAGGTTCAAAAAGATATTTTTACATTACCTAAATATCCAACAACGACTATTGGATCTTTCCCACAAACATCAGATGTGAGACAAGCGCGAGCAAAGTTTAAGCGAGGTGAGCTTGATGAGAAAAGTTATGAAAAATTTTTAGAAGAAAAAACAATTGATGCGATCAGAAAGCAAGAAAAAATAGGCATAGATGTTATCGTTCATGGTGAATTTGAGAGAAATGACATGGTTGAGTATTTTGGTGAACAGCTGAAAGGATTTACTTTTACCTCAAGTGGATTTGTTCAAAGTTATGGCTCTCGTTGTGTGAAACCGCCTATTATTTACGGAAATGTTTCAAGACCAAAACCTATGACAGTCCGTTGGTCAAAATTCGCTCAAGACCAGACAAAACAAATTGTAAAAGGAATGCTAACGGGTCCTATAACAATTCTCCAGTGGTCTTTTGTTAGAGATGATCAGCATAGAAAAAATACTGCGCAGGAAATTGCCTTTGCTATTCGAGATGAAGTTCAGGATTTAGAAAAGAATGGAATTAGAATGATACAAATTGATGAGCCAGCTTTAAGAGAAGGATTGCCATTAAAGAAAAAAGACTGGAAAGAATATCTTGAGTGGTCGGTGAATTGTTTTAAAATTTCATCAGGAATTGTTAAAGATGAAACACAAATTCATACACATATGTGTTATGCGGAATTTGAGGATATTATAAATTCTATTGCAGCCTTAGATGCAGATGTTATTTCAATTGAAACATCAAGATCAAGAATGGGACTTCTTACCACTTTTGAAAAATTCAAATATCCTAATGAGGTAGGACCTGGAGTTTATGATATTCACTCGCCTCGCGTTCCAACAAAAGATGAAATGAAAGAATTAATTAAAAAAGCATCTAAACTTATTGATCCTAAAAGAGTTTGGGTTAATCCAGATTGTGGACTTAAAACTAGAGGCTGGCCCGAAACCACTGCTGCTCTAGAAAAGATGGTTGAGGCTGCAAAAGAATTAAGAAATGAAACTCGATAGCAATACTAATTTAATACGTGGCGGTATTAACAGAAGTCAGTTTAACGAAACTTCAGAAGCATTATTTTTAACTTCAGGATTTGTTTATAAGAGCGCTGAGCAAGCTGAGGCAATTTTTAAAGGTAGTAAAAAAGGTTTCCAATATTCTCGATACTCAAATCCAACGGTTGAAATATTTGAGAAAAGACTAGCTTTATTAGATGGTTCTGAGGATTGTTTCGCAACCGCGAGTGGAATGGCTGCTATTTTTTTTTCATTAATGTGTCAACTTAAGGCTGGAGATCATATCGTTTCATCGTCTGCTTTATTTGGATCTTGTAAGGAAATTGTAAAAAATATTCTACCTCGATATGGAATTGAGGTCACATTTATAGATGGAAAAAATATTAATGAGTGGAAAAAAGCTGTTAAAAAAAATACTAAGGTCTTTTTCTTTGAAACTCCTTCTAATCCTCTTCTAGAATTAATTGATATTCGAGCAGTATGTAATATTGCAAAAAAAAATAAAATTATAACAGTGGTAGATAATATTTTTGCAAGTCCAGTTTTACAAAAGCCAATTTTAATGGGTGCTGATGTTATTGTTTATTCTGGAACAAAGCATATTGATGGGCAGGGTAGAGTTTTAGGTGGCGCGATCTTGTCTGCAAAAAAATTTAAAGAAAATGTACTCAAGTCATTTTTAAGGCATACAGGGCCTGCTATGAGTCCT
>SXSU01000018.1 GCA_005793345.1 Bdellovibrionales bacterium | reverse complement strand
GACAATAAATTTTGCTTTTAGCGCAGAGAATTTTTTTAAGTACAAGGAATAACTCAATAAAATTATTGAGGCCTATCCCCTGCGATAAGCCGCAGATAATTTTTTGAGTTATGACGATGGAATTATAAAAATTAACAAGCTAAAACAAATATTTATTGTCGAACTCGCGTTTATAGTTTTAAAAAGCTAATAACTTTCTTAGAGATTTGATCAAAGGCTACTCCTTCATCAGAATTTGGATTTGCTTCTACAATAGGAATTCCTGATTCTGATGAAATACTAACTTGAGTATGAAAAGGGATTGTTCCAATTTTTTGTATTTTTTTTGAATCAAGATAACTTTCCAAATCACCTTTTGGAAAAAGTTGTATTTTTTCACCGTTTATAGGATTTAGCATATAACTCATATTTTCTACTAAACCAATAATAGGGATTTTAACTTTATCAAACATATCGATTGCTTTTTTAACATCGGTAAGTGCTATATTTTGAGGTGTAGACACCATGACAGCTCCAGAAATTGGTATTTTTTGAGCCATTGTTAGTTGTACATCTCCTGTCCCTGGTGGAAGATCAATGACTAAAATATCTAAATCACCCCATTCAACATCTTTAAAAAATTGATCCATTGCTTTGAATAACATAGGACCTCTCCAAATAAGTGCTGCATTCTCATCTACTAAAAATCCAATGCTCATAATTTTTAATCCAAATTTAACCAAAGGTTGAATTTTTCCATCTGCACTAAAACTTAATTTTTGCTGATTAGCACCCAGCATCCTAGGTATACTAGGGCCATATATATCTGCATCTAGAAGGCCAACTTTAGCATGTTGACTTAATGCTAGAGCCAAATTCGTAGCAACAGTTGATTTACCAACGCCCCCCTTACCTGATGATACCGCAATAATATGTTTAACATTTGGAATTTGTTTTTGTTGTTCAAAGGGATTCATACCTGCCATTGGATTCTCCTATTCTATAGACATTTTATTTACTAGAAGACTTAAGTTATTTAATCAATAAAGTTTTTAATTATTTTTAAATTTTCAATTAAAAACACAACTAAAAGTTAGTATTTTCATTAAAAATACTAATGAATGCTTGATATATTAATTAATTAAACGTCTAATTAAAATATTGTGATTGATCAGAACCAGTTTTTATATTTTAATTTATTTGTAGCAATAGTTTTAATATTATTTTTTTATTTTGGTCGAAGATCCAAAAATCAGAATATAAAAACTAATTTAAAGGTGTTGAGTTCTGGTAAAAAAAAAATTACATCTAATAAATTAAACTCTAAATTTGATAATAAAAATATTAATAACAAAAATAATAATAATTCAGACTTAGCTTTTTCATCAAAAAAAGTTACACCAGAGACCTTAATAAATAAAGAAGAAGAAAATAGTATTCAAATGAAATCGTTAAATGTAATCTTTATGTATAACGGTCACTCATGGGATGCTTATGAGGTTTTAGGTGTTAAACCAGGAGCTTCAATTTTAGAGATTAAAAGAAAATTCGAAGAGGCTATCTCAAAAGTAGATCCTAAATCTCAAGAATTTTATAAAATGGCATTAAGTTCTATTTTAGAAGTAATTAAAAAAGAAAATAGTTAATTAAGATACTTTTTTAATAAAAACATCTTTCATTAAATCACTATTTAAAAAATCAATATAATTTTCCCAATCTTTATTGGCATCTATAATTTTACATCCCACTAAAGATTTTTCTTTTTCATCATGAATGGGTTCAATTTTAAGTTCAACAAACCTGTTAAAACCGATTTTCATTTTAAGTCGTAATTGAGATTCATTTTTTAATATCATTTTTTCTAAACTATCATTGACTTGAATAGATAGCCCTTCTTTAGAAACATCCAGAATATGTGATGAATTATGATATTGCCACTTGTGGTGTTGTAACAAACCTCTATTTAAAACATCGTGTCTTAAATTTTTTCTTGGTAATTTTATATCTTCGGTTATATTAAAATATTTTTTTAGTGGTTCAAAAAAAGGTGTCATGTAATAGAAGTGTAATAGTTTGTATTTTTCAGAAGAACTTATTTCGTTGAGAATTGAAGGAACTCGTATGAAAAAGTGATCGAGCATTTCAGTATTAAGAACAGGATCATGATCTTTAAAGAAAATTCTATTTGGAAAAATAAATTTATTTTCTTTAAAGATATCAAAAAAATAACTTAAGTTAGCTTCTTTGTTTTTACCTAAATATTTTTCATGCCATGTTAGGTGTAATTTAGGTAAATATCCAATTCGAAATATAGAATTTGAATCAAGTTCTTCTTTGTGAAATTGTTTTTCAAATGAATCAAAGTATAAAATTTCGTCTAAAAAAACTTTCATAGATCTTGGGGCTCTAAATATTACTGAGTCGGAGTTCATAAAATTTTCAACATAGTTAAAAAGGTACTTCATCATTGAAAATAAATACCTTCCACTTTCTTTTTGATAATCAGGGGCTAGTGCAAACGATGTGATTTCAGTAATTCTTTGATGTCGACGAAAAGTTGAGAGGTCCATAAATTGATCCATTGGTAAACCAAATGAACTATCTTTTATAACAGACATCGTTCCACATACCTCATTGTTTTTAACAAAAATAATTACCGAGGTTGAGGGGAGAGCATGGTATAGGGTTAAATTTAAGCCCTCGTGACTAAAATATTTAAATAATTTAAAAGCACTCTCTAGTTCTTCTTTAGTTTCGGCAATTTTTATTATAAAAGGATCATAGGGGTTAGGGACTAGGTTGAGTTGACTTCTTGCTACAGTGCCAAGTAGAGAAGAAGGTAATAAATTTGAGAAAACGTCTTTCATAGCATCCTCACTATTTTAACTATTTATAAATAGAAATCTCGAATTGATAAGCGATAAATAATGCAATATAAGTATTATAAATCAGTTTATATGAATAAAATAAAAGAAAATGAAAAGTTCTTATATTGAGACGATTGTTTATTTTATTGAAAAAATATTTGACAAAATTTTAAAAAATTTAAGTCTAGTATGAGGGAAAAATGAATTTTTGGTTAATGAAATCTGAGCCTGAGGTCTATTCAATAGATAACTTGTTTAAAGATAAATTCACTTTATGGGAAGGTGTAAGAAACTATCAGGCAAGAAATTTTATGATGAACTCAATGGCAGTGGGTGATTTAGTTTTATTTTATCATTCAAATGCTAACCCATCTGGTATTGCAGGGCTTGCAAAAGTAAGTCGGACAAAATTAATAGATCAAACTCAATTTAATTCAAAAAGTGAATACTTCGATCCAAAAGCTGGGGTAGATCATCCAAGATGGTTTTGCGTTGAGGTTGAGTATTTATTAAAATTAAAATCAGTTATTACGCTTGATGATTTGCGTGCCCATACTTCCCTTTTAAAAATGGGAGTTTTGCAAAAGGGGCAAAGACTTTCAGTGATGCCCGTTGCATTAAATGAATTTGAATATATTTATAAAAATTGGATTTCACCTACAAAAAGTAGAGACAATTTTGATAGCCTGAATATCTAAAGCTGTAAAAAATAATTCTTGCCATTTTAGTTTAACTTAATTAGCTTCTATTTAAGTTATAATTGGTCTGTTGGCGCAGTTGGTAGCGCGTTCCCTTGACATGGGAGAGGTCGCAGATTCGAGTTCTGCACAGACCACCAATTTTGTC
This sequence comes from Bdellovibrionales bacterium, assembly GCA_005793345.1. Lineage (GTDB taxonomy): Bacteria > Bdellovibrionota > Bdellovibrionia > Bdellovibrionales > Bdellovibrionaceae > SXSU01. The sequence goes on along the minus strand of SXSU01000018.1, from coordinate 45,745 downwards.
GGTAGACGAACGCACTAACAACTTTTGATCTTCCTTCTAACTATTTAAATAAATTGATATCAAGAATATTTTTCAGATGCTTTTTCATTTTAGCTTGCTACCTTAAGTTCAAATGGTAATTAGCTTTTAAATTATTATAAATAAATACCAGTTAGACTTTTAAAATCTTTTAGAGATTCAACTTTCAACTTGCAGGATTCTTCATTTTCAGTAACTTTAACTACAAAAACAGTCAAATTTAACATAAACTCATTTTGTGTATTACCTGTAGCAAAATTCTTTTCAAATTGCTCAACTGTTAATTTGCATTTTCCATTTTCTTCTTTATATTCTGTATATTCAGTACTATTACCTTTTTTAGGAATACTTTTTAAAAAGGACAAGCATTTTTTTTGATCTTCAGTGCATATTTCAATGGTACTTTGATTTCGAGTTAAAGAAAAACCAAAGGATTGGCTATACGCCGTATAAGCTGTATCAGCTTGAGAAAATAAAGTTATAAATGGTATAATTGCAATCATAAAAACTATTTTAGTCATAAAAACTCCTTCATATAAATAATGGATACAGTTCCAAATTTGGTGGGATTAATTTCCCCTATTGTCCAAAGAGATGAATCTGATTTAATAGGTATATCTTAAATTGGAGAATTAATAAACTGTAGAGTTTTGTACAAACAAACAATAAATGTTACTTGATTAAATTTACATTTAATTCAATAAGTTAATATAACATTGTAATTAAAATTATAATAAAAGATATTCCTTTTTAGATTAAATTAAGTTTTAATATTTATAATTTTGGTCTCTTAGTTTATTGGAGATGTTTAATGAATTACTCCGTATAAAAAACCAAATTTAAGTTTGAGTTTTTCTATTAATTGATTAATGTTTTTTATTTGAAAGGGTTATTTATGAAATTGATTTTAAAAAATAAAAATAATGTTTTGAAACAAGTTCTAAAATCTACAATTCACGTTTTGTGTTTCTCTTTGATTTTAAATTGTATTTATTCAGTACAAGTTTTAGCCGCTAAATCTGTAACGAGTAATAATAAAAAGACAATAACGGTTAAAGAATCGATTATTGATATTCAAGGAAAAACATTTCGTAAAATTGAATATAAAAATGAAGCCTATTTTTTAGAGTTAACTGAAGGATCACAAAATAATGAATCAAATTTAAGAGTTCTTTGTCAAAAAAATATAAGTCAACCAGAAATTCCAGGACTTGTGAAGGTTGGAGTTCAAACAACAAAAAGAAGTCACTTCTTTATTGAAGGACTTAAGCAAAGTTGTAGTGAAGTTCTTGGTGGAGTCAGAAAAGAAATTCTAGTTGATCCTCGCTTGCGCGTGGGTTTTCAATATGACTTTAAAACTGAAGAAGATTATTTGAAGAGTGCCAATTCAAAAAATGAACTTTTTAAGACTATGAAACTTTTGGTGACTCCAATTGACGGAGTTGTCTTTAAAGCCGATTGGTAATAATTAAAATTACCTTAGAGTTATAATTTAATTATGAAAATATTAGTAAGATTATTTTCAAGCTATTCAATTATAGGTTTAATTTTAGCGATATCTTTAATTATTATTTCTACTGATCATTTAAATAAAAAAACAAAATTTAACGAAATTAAATTTCAAGCCTCTTTATATGTTCCACCTCAAAAAATAGAAAAATTTACTTTTGGATTTCAAGAACTCATTGCAGATGTCCTTTGGATTCAATTTATTCAAAAATTAAGTATTTGTTCAAACAATATAAAAATTTGTACATTATCTGATAAATTGGGAGAGATGTTATTACGTATTACAGAATTGAGTCCCAGGTTTAGAATGCCTTATGCCCTTGGACCCCTTATGTTAACTTTTTTGTTGGATGAAAAAAAGTACTCACAAATGATTTTAACTAAGGCAGAACTGTATTTTCCTAATGATTGGACAATTTTTTATCGAGGAGCCACTATTTTATTATATGATATAGGTGATAAAAAAAAAGCCGCTTTGTACTTCGATAAAGCAGCAAGACTAGGAGCTCCTCAATGGGTCTTTGCTTTAGCTGCAAAACTTTATTCAGAGGAAGGGATGGTCGTCGAACAACAAAACTTAATTCAAACTTTAGATGAAATAAAACTACCTGAGGAAATAAAACACCGAATTTTACTAAGACTTAAAAGTTCAAAATTAAAAGATTCAAACTAAATATATTCTATTTGTAAATTTATTTTTATTTCAGGATTAATACTCATTTGTACGGGGCAGGTTCGAGCTATTTCTTCCACTTTAGGACGATCTTCTAATTTAATTAGTGAACTCATTTTTAGATACACATCAATTTGGTTCACTCGTCTAGGATTGGTCGACATTTGTTTTTTTATCTTACAACTACTTCCCTGAATTAAAATATTAAGGGGCTCGAGTTGAATTCCCATAATAGTCAACATGCAAGCGCCAAGTGAAGCACTCATAAGGTCTGTGGGAGAAAAGCTTTCTCCTTTACCAAAGTTATCTGTTGGAGCATCAGTAATTATTTTAGTCCCTGAACTCTTATGTGTTAACTCGCATCTTTTGTGTCCTAAATAATTAACTTCCATTTCACTCATCGTAGCCCCTCTAATTTATTACTTTTATATACTTAAAATAAATCGTGTTAATTTCAGTAAATCAAGTTTTATCACTTAAATTAATTTAAATCATTTTAATTTATTTCAATTAATAAATACAAGAGGCTTGATAAAAATACTAAGTAAATATGAAATTAATTACTTATGATTCAATACAGTTTACTTATGAGAACTTAATTTTATCCTTAATCATTGGTAGTTGTTATTGCAAGTGTGGAGAAGGGGGGGGGAACAAATTATGTCACTTGAGTGTCTAATCAATATCTAGTGGTTTTGCTTTATTTCGATATAATACGATTTGAACGATGGAATGATTTTAGCATTAGATTCACATAAAAGGGAATTAGATAAAAAAAGATTTTTTGTAAAAAAATAAATTAGATACTAAATAAAAACAACAAGAGGAGATAAAATGAAATTTCTAGTTTTAATTGCAAGTGTGTTAGTATTCCAGTCGGCAGCCTTCGCTGATCAGTGTGCATGGAATGATGTTAAATATGCTTCTGCTGCGAAAAAATTATTTTTCCAGCCGGGTAGTAATGGTCAACCGTCCTATCGTGATGTTATTTTTTGGTGTCAAAATTGTGGTGAAAAAAAACCTAGTACAAAGTTTCATATCACTGATGTCAAAACTTCAAAAGCCCAGATGAATGGTAAAACGTTTGATTACCGTGTTGTGAAGGTAAAAGCAGAATACTTAGTTGATAAAGATGGAACAGAGATTGATTTAGCATATACTTATGTTCGAACTGGACCAAAAACATTCACCAATTTAGCTCACTTAGTTGGGTGTCCTTCAGAGGGTGCTATCAGTCATATTGAAACCTTTAGTGGAAAAGATAGTGCTAAAAAGGTTGGTTATTCATATGACTTAAATGGAATTCGAAAGGATCTAAATACTGCAAATTCAATTAAATACAATGCTGGGACGGTTTTGGTTCCAACTAGTATGTCAGTTGATAGTTCAAATTCTGTTGATGTACCTGACGAGGACGAAGCTAGTGCAAGCTCAGCAGCCGCTGCGGGTTAATTTTATTATTGTAATTTAATATTTATGTCCGCAAGGAGTATATTGTAATTGAAAGTTCGAAGTTAAAGTAAAAATTTGACTTCGAACTTGCACGTTATCAAGACTATCATCACTTTTGTGGAGTATTTTTTAATGTGTTATACATTTTAGGTATGTAAATTGGATGAATTATATTTTTAAAGTTATGAGGATTCTATGCGAAATGTTTTTTTGAATATTTTTTTATTTTCATCTCTATTAACATTTTCAACTAATGTATTTAGTTTAGATTTAATTGAAATTTTAGGAAAAAAAGAAGTTCGTCGGGGAAATGAATTTTGTTCAGTACAATTATCTGCAAGTCCACATTCACCCTTGGGTGTAATTAAAATTAATTCACAAATTACTGATACTGAGAATCCTGATAAAATTTTAGAGTCCAATGAATTAATATCATCTTTTATTAAAGATGATATAATTAGGAAGTTAAATCAGATTGCCAGTAAAAAAGGTATTAATAATAGTAATGACAAGGGTGATGGTAATCATAATATTAATCAGCCAGCATCTAGTTTAGAAAACACAAGATCTGATGTGGTTTCTATTTTATATGCCACCATAAGTGAAAAAGATGAAATTGTCTTAGAAATTAAAAATTCAGAAATTAAAAAGGCTTCGATTAAAAAAAATTTCGCAGGAAAATTTAAACCAGATTTTATTAAATGCGAAATAAGTTTAGATTAAGTCTGGTGTTTTTATTAAACGACCAGACTCTTAATCAGTACTTTTAATTAAAAGGCTTCATCAAAACTTACAGACCCAGTAATACCTGTTTGATAAGCGGAAACACGTCTTTCAAAGAAGTTTGCAAGCTCTTGCATATCTTGTAATTCCATAAATGGAAATGGATTTTTAGAATGATAGCGAGCAGGGATATGTAAGCTTTCTAGTCTTTGATCGGCAACAAATTGTAAATACTGTCTCATATCTTTGATAGAAAGCCCAGCAACACCAAATTCTAATATATCTTCCGCAAAACTCATTTCACACTCAATGGCTTCATCAATCATTTGCGCAACCATTTCGTTCATCTGTGAGTCAAATAATTGTGGTTCTTCTTGACGAGCTGTTTTAATAACTTCAAGAGCAAATTCGATGTGCATGCTCTCATCTCTGAAAACCCAATTGGTTCCAGTGGCAAGACCAGCTAATAATCCTTTTGATCTTAAGAAATACACATAAGCAAAGGCTGCAAAGAAAAACAAACCTTCGATACACGTTGCAAAGCAAATCATATTCATCACAAATTTACGACGATCTTCAATTGTTTCAATGCGGTCCATTTGATTGATAGAGTCCATCCACTTAAAACAGAAGTCTGCTTTTCTTTTTATGGAAGGAATATTTTCTATGGCATCAAATGCTTTTGCTCTTTCGTCAGGGTGAGGAATATAAGTATCAAGTAGAGTTAAATAAAATTGCACATGAAGTGCTTCTTCAAATAATTGTCGTGAAAGATACAGTCGTGCTTCAGGAGCGTTGATGTGCTTATATAAATTTAAAACTAAATTGTTACCGACTATAGAATCACCTGTAGCAAAAAACGCAACCAAGCGATTTATAAGATGTCTTTCGCTGGGTGAAAGTTTAGTGTTTAAATCAACTAGATCTGTTGAAAAATCTACTTCTTCAACAGTCCACGTATTTTTAATTCCATTTTTATACATTTCATAAAAAACAGGATACTTCATAGGCCTTAGTGTAAGATCAAATCCTGGTGATAATAATATATGTTTTTTCATGTTGATTCTCCGTTATTGACAAGCTTCACAAGCTTCTGGGTTTTCAAGGCTGCATGCAATTGCTTCGCTGTCGGTGTATACTTTTGCAGGGTCATCTGCAGATATTGCATTTGTTGTGTTGTTCTTTTTCGTTGTGGTTTTCGAGATTGAAGTTGCTGGTCTTGATCTCAAGTAATAAGTTGTTTTTATTCCTTGCTTCCAAGCATACATATACATCGAAGACAATTTACCAATAGTTGGGCTTTCTAAGAAAAGATTTAAACTTTGGCTTTGGTCAATATAAGGTCCTCGCCTTGCAGCCATATCAATCAATGCTTTCATTGGAACTTCCCAAACCGTTCTGAAAAGTTCTTTCAATTGAGGAGGGATGGCTGTGATATTTTGAATTGATCCTTCTGCAATTTTAATTTCATTGCGGATTTCTTCATTCCAAAGACCTAATGATTTTAACTCAGAGACTAAGTAACGATTAATTTGTAAAAATTCACCCGATAAGGTTTCTCTTTTAAATAAATTTGATATTTGCGGTTCAATCGCTTCACAGCAGCCAACAAGTGTTGCAATAGTGGCTGTTGGTGCAATAGCAATCATCAATGAATTACGGACGCCATATTTTGCAATTTTTTCTTTGAGTTTGCTCCAGCGCTCTGGTTGTGAAGGTGTCACATTCCAAAGATCAAATTGAAGTTGTCCTTGTGCAATTCTTGTTTTTTCGTAGTTCTCATGGGGACCTATTTTTTCTGCGATATCACAACTTGTGCTTAGTGCATGAAAGTAAACATCCTCTTGAATACGAGTTGAAAGTGCTTGGGCTTCTTCAGAATCAAATGGCAACTTTAATTGAAAAAACACATCTTGTAATCCCATTAAACCAAGACCCACAGGTCTCCATTTACGGTTTGAGTGTTCAGCTTGTGGAATTGGATAAAAATTAATATCGACCACACGATCTAAATATTTAACTGCGGTTCTTACAGTGCGGCCTAATTTATCAAAGTCAAATTGACCATTAGTAATATGACGAGAAAGATTAACCGATCCTAAATTGCAAACAGCAGTTTCTTTATTATCTGTAACCTCTAAAATTTCTGTGCATAGATTTGAAAGATGAACTGTACCGCCACCGTTTCCTGTTTGGTTGCATTTTAAATTTGATGCATCTTTAAAAGTCATCCAGCCATTACCCGTTTGCGCAAGGGTTTTCATCATTCGTGAATAAAGATCACGTGCACTAATTTGTTTCGTATATAATTTTTGTGCTTCGGCTTCTATGTAAGCTTGTTCAAATTCAGTACCAAAAATATCTGTTAGTTGTGGTACTCTGGAAGGGTCAAATAATGACCACATTTGATCGGCTTCAACACGTTTCATAAATAAATCAGGAACCCAGTTTGCTAAATTTAAATTGTAAGTTCGCTTTGCTTCATCGCCAGTGTTATCGCGTAGCTCTAAAAACTCTTCGATATCTGCATGCCAAGTTTCAAGGTAAACACAAGCAGCCCCTTTGCGTTTTCCGCCCTGGTTTACAGCGGCAACACTTGAATCTAATGTTTTAAGCCATGGTATAATACCGTTTGAGTGGCCGTTAGTTCCCTTAATCAATGAGCCACGGGAGCGAATACGATGATATGCTAAGCCGATTCCTCCAGCAAATTTAGAAAGTAGAGCGACATCCATATATTTTTCATAGATTGAACGTAGATCGTCTTCTGGAGAATCTAATAAATAGCATGAAGACATTTGTGGTCTCAATGTTCCAGAGTTAAATAAAGTTGGAGTTGAAGCCATATAATCTAAAGAAGAAATCAATTGATAAAATTCAACGGCCTCATGAACTGTTGTTGCAAGACCACATGCTACCCTCATGAAAAAGTACTGTGGTGTTTCAAAAACCTGACGGCTTGTTGGATTTTTTAATAAATAGCGATCATAAATTGTTCGTAAGCCAAAATATTCAAAACGATCAGTACGGTAGGGCTCAATTGCAGCACAAAGTTCAGCCTTGTGTTGATCAACAAAACTAGCCACGGTTTCACTGACTAATCCTGCTTGTTTTCCAAATTGCATACTATCCGCAAAACTTTTAATTTTTTGTGAACGTACTTCTTCGTCGATGTAAGTTCCAAGTAAACGAGCGGCAAGTTTGCTGTATTCTGGTTCTTCGCCAATTAATAATGAAGCTGTTTGGATACAAAGATTATCAAGCTCTTTAGTAGTAGCCCCATCATACAAACCACTGATGGCTTTTGTTGCTACTCTTAAAGGATCAACTTGTGTTAGAGCTTGGCAACAGCTTCGAACGCGTTCGACGATTTTTGTAACATCAACAGGTTCTAGGTGCCCATCTCTTTTTCGTACTCTCATCACTGGTGACGGCGTCGATAAGGGGTGGTGGTTTGGGTTCGCTTCTTGGTTTTCAAAATAATTCATCTCACATCCTCCGTGAACTAGTACATCATGCTTATTAATACCTAAAACTGGACCGAAGAATTCCATAGAAACCCTGCAGAGATTCCTAAAAAAGAGGTCGGTGTAATCCCGTTTTAAGGGGGAACAGACTACTATATATAGTGGTTACATCCTTACTTGAATCAATAAGGACTACTGTATCGAATAATTCAAGCGTCATCCCTTTTTTTAAAGGAGTCAATTTTTTGTTAGATTTTTTTTATTTTTCGCAAAGTGCGATGAAATGTTTCGCAAGAATTTGATGCGTTATAAATTTTTAAAAATAAAAAACACTTAACACTAATAATCAACTTAATTTTTTATTTGCAAAGAAGTTTGAAATCATACAATGGCCAAGTCACCTTAAACAAAATTCTTTAAAAAATTGAGTTTATATAAAAATAAAATACAAAAAACTTATGGTCTTAAGGAGTATAGTATATATTGACAAGATTAATACTAACTACATATTACTAAAAGCTTTAAAAATAAATTCAAATTGGAGAAGTTGATGTCTCAAAGAGATTATTACGAAATTTTAGGAGTGGAGAGAGGAGCAAACCAAGATGTGATAAAAAAAGCATATCGCAAATTGGCAATGCAATTTCATCCAGATAAAAATCCAGGAAATAAAGAAGCAGAAGAAAAGTTTAAAGAAGCGGCTGGAGCTTATGAAATATTAAGTGATCCAGATAAAAGAGCTAAATATGATCGTTTTGGTCATCAAGCCTTTCAAGGATCAGGTGGTTTTGGAGGAGGTGGTGGCTTTCAAGATGTCGAAGATATTTTCTCACATTTTGGAGATATTTTTGGCGACATATTTGGAATGGGAGGAATGGGCGGTGGAGCTGGACAAAGACGTCGTTCCCATAATCAATCCCGCAAAGGTGCCGATCTTCGTTATATATTAGAACTCTCATTAAAAGAAGTTGTTACTGGAATTGAAAAAGACATCGAGTTTGATTGTGACGAAAGCTGTAGTACCTGTAAGGGGTCTGGAGCTGAAGAAGGAACAAAGCCCGAGACATGCTCTACATGTGGAGGACAAGGACAAGTAGTGCGCCAACAGGGTTTCTTTCAAATGGCAAGTACCTGTCCAAGCTGTCAAGGTAAAGGGCAGATGATAAAATCAAAATGCAAAAACTGTAAGGGTAGAGGTCGTACAAGTAAGCATCGCAAAATAAGAGTTACAGTTCCTGCGGGAGTTGATAATGGAACACGACTTCGAGTGGCAGGTGAGGGAGAGGGGGGTTACCAAGGTGGACATCCCGGTGATTTATATGTGGAGATGAGAATTGCTGACGATGATCGCTTTGAGCGTCGGGAAAATGATGTGATTGGATCTTTAAGTATATCCTATTTACAAGCAATTTTAGGTGGTGAGGTTGAAGCTGAAACCATAACTGGTAAAGAAAAAATAAATATACCTGCTGGAATTCAAGTTGGAGAAATGATCCGATTATCAGGGCAAGGTATTCCTCAGTTAAGGGGTTCTCGTCGTGGTGATTTATATTTTGAAGTGACAATTGATATACCTAAAAAAGTTTCTGGAGACGAAGAAAAATTACTTAAAAAAATTGCCGAATCTAAAAATGAGAAAATTGGATCTTCTGGTGGTGGACTGGGGAGTTTGTTTGGTCGTAAACAATAACTGCTCATGATTAAGTCTGCTCACTTCGCGATTATAGGAGATAAAATCATGCGCCGTTATTTTCTTGTTTGGGGCGATTTTCAATCACCCCTTAATTATGATTAAGTCTGATCGCTTCGCGATTATATTAGGGCTAATCCTGGTCGTTATTTTTTTAATTACAGGAACTTGACTTATTTAAAATTCAACTCAGGTTAGTTAAAGATAAGTAAAACAATTTAAGCAAAATATATTTAAAATTAAAATTATAAATAAATGAAAGAAAAAGGAGTAGTTAGTATGGGTAAAATTATTGGGATCGATTTAGGAACGACAAATTCTTGCGTTGCGGTTATGGAGGGCGGTGAAGCAAAAGTTTTAGTTAATGAAGAAGGTGCTCGTACAACTCCATCAGTTGTTGCTTTTGCTAAAGACGGTACTCGTCTTGTTGGTCAAATTGCAAAAAGACAGGCGGTTACGAATCCAGAGAATACAATTTACTCTGCAAAAAGGTTTATCGGACGCCGTCCAGATGAAGTTCAAGAAGAAATCAAACTTGTTCCTTATAACGTAGTTGCCAAAGGAAATGATTGTGCCTTTGATGTGCAAGGAAAAAAAGTTTCTCCTGAGGAAATCGGAGCTGGGGTTCTAGCAAAATTAAAAAAGGTTGCTGAAGACTATTTAGGGCAAGAAGTAACAGAAGCAGTTATTACCGTTCCTGCTTATTTTAACGATGCTCAAAGACAAGCGACTAAAGATGCGGGACGTATAGCTGGTCTTGATGTGAAACGTATCATCAATGAGCCAACTGCAGCGGCTCTTGCTTATGGTCTAGATAAAAAGAAAGATGAAAAAATCGTAATTTATGACTTCGGTGGAGGTACTTTTGATATCTCGATTTTAGAAGTTGGAGATGGTGTTGTCGAGGTGAGAGCGACCAATGGTGATACTCATCTTGGTGGAGATAACTTTGACCATAAAATTTTAGAGTGGATGATCTCTGAATTTAAAAAAGAGCAGGCTATTGATTTAAAAAATGATAAAATGGCTTTGCAAAGATTAAAAGAAGCTGCAGAAAAAGCAAAAATTGAACTTTCATCTTCTCAAGAGACTGAAATTAATCTTCCATTTATTACTGCAGATCAAAGTGGTCCTAAACATTTACAAATGAAACTTACAAAAAGTAAATTTGAGCAAATGACTGAAGATCTTGTAAAACGATCTTTAGAGCCTTGTAAAAAATGTTTACAAGATTCTGGTTTAAAAGCTTCTGAAATTGATGAAGTCGTTTTAGTGGGTGGTTCTACCCGTATACCAGCTATTCAAAAAGCAGTTAAAGATTTCTTCGGTAAAGAGCCAAATCGTACAGTAAATCCTGATGAGGTTGTAGCAATTGGTGCTGCTGTTCAGGGTGGGGTGTTGTCTGGTGATGTGAAGGAAGTATTGTTGTTAGATGTAACTCCACTGTCTCTTGGTATTGAAACTCTTGGTGGAGTAATGACTCCTTTGATCGAGAGAAATTCAGCAATTCCAACTAAGAAAACTCAAGTGTTTTCTACTGCTGCTGACAACCAACCTGCAGTTGATATTCACGTTCTACAGGGTGAAAGAAAAATGGCTACGGACAATAAGACACTTGGTCGTTTTGAATTGAGTGGATTGCCTCCAGCTCCCCGTGGAGTACCACAGGTTGAAGTTATTTTTGATATTGATGCCAATGGTATCTTGAGTGTATCAGCTAAAGACCTTGGAACAGGAAAATCTCAAAATATAAAAATCACTGCTCAATCTGGTCTATCTGAAGAAGAGATTAAAAAAGCTGTGAACGATGCAGAACTTCATGCTGATGCAGATAAACAAAGACAAGAAAAAGTTACAGTACAAAATAATTTAGATAATTTAGTTTATCAAACTGAGAAGTTAATTAAAGAAAGTGGTGCGCAGTTAGCTGCAGAAGATGTGAAGTCAGCTCAAAGTTCTGTTGATGAAGCGAAAAAGTTAATTGAGAAAAAAGCTGAGCTCAATGAAATGAAAGCGGCTCTAGAAAAACTGACTCAATTAAGTCAAAAACTTTCAACTGAACTTTATAAAAAAGCTGGAGCTCAAGGGCAGCCTGGTGCTGGCGATGCTCATGCAGATGCTGGAGCTGAAGGTGGTTCTTCATCTAAAGGTAATGATGATGTGATTGATGCTGATTATAAAGATGTTAATTAACAAATTTATAAATAAATGTTAAATCATGTTTTATATCAGGATGACGATATCGTTGTCTTAAAAAAAGAATCGGGGGATCATGTTCATCCCCCAGAAGATAAAAGAGTGCGGGTCCAATGGAACCGCATTCTTATTTATAGGGTACAGGATTTTTTAAAAAAGAAAGTTTTTCCTGTGCATCGATTAGATGTTCCTACCATGGGAATTTTAATTATGGCGCTCAATAAAGAAAGCGCAAATCTTTTATGCCAACAATTCAGTGGTAACAATGTTTTAAAAAAGTATAAAGCTGTTGTGCGTGGTTATGTTAAATCATGTGGTGAGATTGATCTCCCGTTAGAATTAGATTCTACAGGAGAACCTGTTGGTGCTTTCACCCAATATCAATGTTTAAAGACTGTGGAACTTAATTATGCAGTAAGTGATAAACATAAATCATCTCGTTACTCGTTGGTTGAGGTTACACCTAAAACTGGTCGTTACCATCAGATACGACGACATTTTAATAGAATTTCTCATCCCTTAATTGGTGATTGCGAGCATGGTGATTCTCGACATAATCGATTTTTTCGCGAACAATTAAATATTTCAGGACTTTGTCTGATGGCTCATGAAATTACTTTTCAGCATCCAAAAAGTAAATTGCAAATGCAATTTAAAATTGAGGACGATGAAAAATGGAAGATAATAAATAAATTATTTGACTACTACATTTAATAATTGTGTGGGATTAGACTTTAACTTGTTTTTTGAATCGTAATTAAATTCATTGGAAATATAAATTTTATTATTTTATTTTTATCTTCGTATTTCTTGCAAACATTTATGAGGTTTGTTTTTAAATCTTCTTTTTCGAGATGGGATAAAATCCAGAAATCATACATATCTTTTGAGAGATTCCATACGCCTTCAGCATCAGTAATGATATTGAGATCTATTGGAGTTAATTGCTCGACTTTATTAAATCCCAATTCTTTTGTAAATAAACTTTGAAGACCGCTTAGAGTTGCAACTCGCGGATCACCAGATTTAAATTCTCGCAACTTAGGATATTTAGATAAAATTGGTGTATACACTTGTTTTATAATGTCTGTGTATATTGTTTTTAAATCGTATCGTCCTATGACAGCAGAAAATGAGCCGGTTGGTTTTAATATACGAGAAATTTCTGCAACAACAGGTTCTATAGGAAGCATTAGCATAAAGGCCATATGACATAAGATATAATCAATGCTTTGATTTGCAAGGGGTAGAGAATTGGCTTTGCTATTTTGAAAATGTACTCGTGGATCTTTTATATTATTAATTGCGACATTCAGTTCGGAGTCGGACATATCAAATCCAAATATTTTTAAATTATTATTTTTATTATTAATATTATTATTTGTGTATTTAAAAATAGAATGAATTAAAAAACCATCTCCACATGCTAAATCAACAATAGTAATATTTTTAGAGTTTTGGAGCTTTATTTGTTGAGGTAATGTCTTTGCTAATATGTCATAGGAGTTTAATCCTTCATCGGTAAAGTATTTAGCAAATGCTTTTGGTGTCATACTTGGTGATTGTTTATGGGCATCTAGTAAGTGCTCATTCCAGTCAAGTTCGTTTGGTAATTCATTGTTAATTATTTTTTGTGAGAATTTAGATATCATAGATTACCTTTTTTAAAAAAATTTAATTATAATTTAAAGGCTATAGTTTATTATTTATAGCTAAATTTCAAACTAAAAAAATTACGTTAATTTTAAAATACTTAAAAATTAATACTACAATAAAAAAGTTGACCTCTGTTTTTATGTAAGAAAAGATATTTGAAGCTTAGATTGAGGTATGTAAATGAAAAATTTTATAAAATATAATTTAAAGTTAATTTTTGTATTTTTAGTTATTTCGTGCTCCCATGGAATTAAAAGAACTCCCCAAAGTAATCCAATTAAAGGTGATAATCCACAGAACTCAGCTGATTCAAACTATCAATCTACAGTATTGTTTGAATCTGAAAACAACTCTATTAGTATTGATGGGCCGGTAATGGACATTGATGGAAATAAATTTATTGCAAATGTAAATCAAAAAGGGTGGATTTCAGTTAAGCGCAGCAATGATAAAGTATTTATCGACTTGTTAAAATTACCTGATAATGGGGTGGCAAGTTCAATGCGAATTGGAAAAGATAAAAAGATATTTTTAAATGATTATATAAATCACAGAATATATACTTTTGATTATTCAAATCTAAACCCATCGTTAGAATTATTTTATGAAAATAAATCATTGAATCAACCAAATGATATGGCACTTGCGAAAGATGGTTCAATTTACTTCTCTGATCCTTATTGGAATAAAAAAGAAAAGAAGGGTGCAATATACCAACTTACTAAAGATAAAAATTTAAAAGTGATATTTAAAGATTTAAGAACTCCAAATGGAATTGATTTAAGTCCCGATGAAACTAAATTATATTTTACAGATTCTATTTCTGGTGATTTATTTGTTGCGGATTTAAATAAGTTAAATGAAGGGGAGTTACCAAGTGTTTTATTTGAATTTAAAGAAGATACAGTTGATGGTATTAGAACAGATGTTGATGGCAATATATACGTGACTCGTATCAGTTTAGGACAAATAGATAAAATTTCTCCTGAGGGAATATTAGTTCAAAGTTATAAATTGCATGGCGAGTTTCCGACTAACCTTTCATTTGGTGGTCCCGAAGGGAAAGATCTTTTAATTTCTAATCGCACAAATTCACGATTAGAGATCATTCCCATTGGAATTGTCGGTCGCGAGTGGCAGATAGTTCATTAAATTTATTTTCTTAAAATAATATCAAAACTGGGTAACTACAAAAGTTTTTGAATTTAGTAAATGGGAGTTTTACAAAAAATTTATAACTATTTTAATTCAATACATCCAATTGATATGTCTGAAAATTTTTTTTCATAGATATTTAAAAAATAGGAATTAATTTCAGAATTTTTAGCATGTATCTCTATGTGGATTTTTTGGGTATTGTTTTTTTGTTTAGGGATTCTATCAATCAAAATTAGCTGTTCATCTTTAATTGTTTGATTCTGGAGTGTATAATTGAATTCGGAGTCATCGAGTGGATATTCTATCGGTTCCGTTGTCTTTAGCAAACTTGTGAAAGATTCATAAAATGGAGTTGGTATTTCAATATTATATTCACCAATTTTAAAGGTAAGTTTTGATTTCTGATAACTAGCTATTAGTTTATGTTCAATTTTACATTCACTTTCAGTTTTAGAAACAATTCCAGTTAAACTTAAATCTTTTATGTCGATCATAACGTCTGCTTGTATATTAAACGAATAGGATAATAAAATTGATAAAGAAATAATTAATTTTTTCATTGTGCGGACTCCTGTTGTTGACTTAATATACTAACTATATAAAAATTTGTAAATTTTCTCAACTGTAGAGATATAGACATCTTTGACAAAAATTGTAATACCAAAAATTGTTACTTTGAACTTGTCGATCTCTCATTAAACACATTTGGTTGGACTTTATTCATGAATAAAACTAAACGATTAACTCTTTATTTAATTAATTTTTTAATCCAATTAATCTGTCTAAGTCGATCATTAGCCGAACTTGATAATAAAAAAAGTGGTGATATTAGAATTAAAGATCTCAAACAGGCTGTGGAAATGGCCATAGAATTATCCCCTGAAGTTGATTCCATTCTTAAAGCAGCAAGAATTTCTGAGTTGAAAGAAAAAAATGCCTTTGCAGAGTTTCTACCTTCATTAGATTTAACTGCAACTCATGGCTATCGTGATTATACCTCGCAAAGTTCATGGTATAGTGATTTTAAATTATCAATGACTGAAAATTTATATGATAATGGAGTTTCATTAACGAATTACAAAGTCGCTGGTTTATTAAAAAAACAAGCTGAGCTAGAAAAGCAGTTCAAAATTAATAAGATTTGTTTTGAAATTGCGTATAAATATTTAGAATATTCTTTGAAAAAGAAAGTTTATGATATTCAAGAAAAACAACACGAACTATTTAATAAGCAATATAATTCTGTTTCAAATGACTTTCATAATGGAATGAAAACAAAAAGAGATTATTTGAGATTTAAAACACAATTGAGTCGAAGCGAGATACTATTGCTAAATGCAAAAAATGATATTGAACGAATTAAATTAGAGTTAATTAATTTAATTGGAGTAAAGACATTTTCACAAGAAAAAATAAATATCGAACCTCTTAAGATTGATGATTATTCAGATTTAGTATCAAATGCAAATTTGCAATTTAATATTGAGGAGCACTATTATTTTAAGAAATCAAAAATTATAAAAGAAATAAATGGTGAAAAAATAAACTTAACTAACCGTAAATTATTGCCCGAATGGAATTTATCTGCAGGCATAAATTATACTAGTTCAAATTATTTTAAAACAGGTCAGTCCTTTGCAGATAATGATGAATTGGGGTGGGATACTTTTTTGACAGTTAAATTTAATTTTTTAGATTGGGGTACTCGAAGTCGAAATACTGATATAGCCAACTATGAATATAAGATTCAAGAAAATGTAGTGAGTAGTGAACTTCTTGGAATAACGACTGAGCTAGAAAGTTTAAAAATTAATTATTCGGAAGAACAACAAAACCTCAAAATGACTAAATCGCTTTTCAATTTGGAAAAAGATAACTTTGATTTGATTCAAAGAGATTATTTTAATGGAAAAATTCAATATTTAGATTTGATTACTGGTATGAATTATTTAACAGATGCAGAAATTAAATATTATTCAACAGTAACCTCATTACTTCAACTTAATTTCAAAATTTTACACAATCAGGGAAGACTATACGATGTTATTCGGCAGTAAGAAAAAATTAATTATAGTATTTTTATTAATATTAAGTGCGGGATTAGTTTATTTTTTTTATAACATAAATTCAAATAAAGTAAGTTCCTCAAAAAATATTTTTGGTGAAGTCTTAAAACAAAATCTAATCCAAAGGGTAACAATTGCTGGAGCGGTGATGCCAATACGTAAAACAATTATAACAGCGCCCTACAATGGTTATGTGAAAAAACTTTTTGTTACTATTGGAGAACAAGTTAAAATTGGAGATTCATTAGTCTCTGTGGTGCAATCCTTACAATCAAATGATAATATTTTTCCTTTACGTTCACCTTTAAATGGTACTGTTGTGCAAATTGCAAAGAATGAAGGTGAGTTTGTGAGGGTTGAAGATCCTAAAGAATTTATTTTACGAATTGATGATTTGAGTAAATTATTTATATTAGCAAATGTTCCAGAGATTGACCGAGTAAAATTAAAAGCAGGACAAGAAGTTATTATTAAAGCCTCAGCCATATTAAATAAAACTTATAAAGGGATTATTCGTGAATTATCACTTGCTGCAAAAGAAAAGGATCAATGGAGTAGATCCCAGGTTGTAGAGTTTCCAATAAAAATTGAAATTACTGAGCGTGACGAAAATATAAAACCAGGAATGTCTGTTGTCATCGATGTGATTACAGAAAGAAAGGATAATATTTTGACTTTACGACATGAGTATATTCAGCGTGAAAATGAAAATTATTACGTTATTTTAGCTGATGGAAGTCGTAAGGATATTAAAGTTGGGATTCAAAATGAAGATGGTTTTGAAATATTATCGGGCTTAAAAGAGGGCGAAAAAATTAAACTTGTAGATTTTGCTAATATAAATTCATCGGAAAATTAATTTATGAATGTTATTGAAGTTACTGATTTGGTTTTTTCATATGGCTCTCAGGATAATGCGACTCCTATTTTAAAAGGGCTTTCACTTAAAGTTAAAAAAGGTGATTTTGTAGCTATTCAAGGTCCATCTGGATCAGGTAAATCAACTTTATTATATTTATTGGGATTATTAACAACTCCTTTAAGTGGTATTATAAAAATAAATGGCCAGGATGTTTCAACTTTTGAAGATTCGCAAAAAGCACAAATGCGAAGCCAGTCTATTGGTTTTATTTTTCAACATTTTCATCTATTACCTAAAACGAGTGTGCTGGATAATATTCTTGTACCAACTCAATATGGTATAAGTAGTGTGGGACAATCTACTGAACTTAATCAATCTACTGATCGTATTGATCGTGCACATAAACTGATTGACCTTGTTGGACTTACTGAACACACCCATAAATTTCCAAATCAACTTTCTGGAGGTCAACAGCAACGAGTTGCCATTTGTCGCGCTCTTATTAAAAATCCAGACATCATTTTAGCTGATGAACCCACTGGAAATTTAGATTCAGTTTCAGCTCATCAAATACTTGAATTATTACAAAAATTAAATCGCGATTTTAATAAAACAATAATTATTATAACTCATGATAATGAAGTTGCAAGTCGTTGTGATCGTATTATTCGAGTAAAAGATGGAAGAGTTTTAGATCAAAATATTAAAAAAGTTTCAGAAGAAAAATCTGAGATTGATAATTGGAATGATTCTAAAAATAAAGTGGAAAAAATAAATAAAAAAAATGATCAGAACCAATCAAATTGGAAAAACAGGGGGATTTTTAATTTATTTTATTTTTTGAATTACTTTTATAAATCATTTCCCAGTGCTTTAAAAAATTTATCTCGTAATAAAACTCGATCAGCTCTTAATATGATTGGAATATCAATTGGTATCGCAGCGATTATTTCAATGATTACTTTGGGAAAATTCACAAAACAAAAAATATTATCCGGATATGAAGAAATGGGAGTTAATTCAATTGTGTTCTATGGTTATCCTAATTGGGAAAGAAAGGCCATTGATATTGTACCAACACCTTTTCGATATTTTGAATGGGAAAGGGATCTGAAACCTTTGAAAAAAATATTTCCAGAAATCATTAGAATTTCACCTGTTTTATTTGGATGGGATGGGGCTGTTGATTACGGTGGTAGGTCAATTGAGCAAGAAATTCGACTTATTGGAGTTAATGAGGATGCTCTCTTAATATCAAAGCGAGAGTTATTGTTAGGGCGCAATTTTTCAGCTGTTGAAATTGAACAAAAAAATGGAGTTTGTGTCATTGGTTATGAAGTTGGAGAAAGATTATTTTCTAAAACTTATCCAATCGGTCAAGTTTTGCGAGTCACACAAGGTGATAATTCTTTTGGCTGCCGTATTATAGGAGTTTTAAAAAGTACAACGAGTAAAGAAGAGTATATGAAACCCAATCTGCAAGTTTATTTCCCATATACTTTTTTCCAGGCTCTTGCTGGTGATTGGTGGAACTCCCAAGTTAAAGAAGTAATGATTCAAACATCTTTAGGTTCTGATGTTGAAAAAATTAGTAAGGCGATTAGAGTATTTTTTGAACAGCGTTATGGGGTTTCAGGACGTTTTCGTGTGGATTCTGATACTGTATTAGTCGCACAAATGAGGCGATTTTTATCACTCTTTACAATTTTATTATCATCAATTGCATTTGTTACTTTAGCAGTGGGTGGGATTGGCATAACCAATATGATGTTAGTTTCAGTCTCTGAACGATTTCGTGAAATAGGATTAAGAAAAGCTCTAGGAGCAACAAATCAAGAAATTAAATTTCAATTTATTGTTGAATCAATAATAATTTGTTTTGTTGCTGGCCTGATCGGATTATTTGTTGGATTTATTGGGTATCAGTTATCAATTTGGGCAGCATCCAAATTTGTGTCTAAATTAAAATTCAGTTGGATTGTTGACTGGTTTGCAATTTTTTTATCTTTATTTTCTATTCTAACAGTAGGGATTTTAAGTGGCTTGTTCCCTGCAATAAAAGCAGAAAAGCTTCAAGTGATAGATGCATTAAGATCGGAATAATTTATTTTATTAATAAAAATAGCCAAAACATGATTTAAAAATCAAGTTATGTCTATGGGAATATGACTTAAGTAAAATTTAAGTTCATTTATGGATTCTTGAATGTCATCTAGAGCTCGATGTTTGTCTTGTTTTTTAAATTTTAAATCGTAAATATTGTTAAAGATAACTTTCCAACTGCTCACATCACACATTCTGTAATGAAGTTTTGAATCTAATTGAGGCCAGTATTTTGAGATAAATAATCGATCTTGAGAGATTGAATTTCCACATAAAATTGGTTTTTTCTCATCTTCATTACTAAAATGCTTTTCAATTAAGTTTATTAATTCTGCTTCAACAATATTGCTTTTTTTCCCAAGAGGTATTTTGGCAATTAATCCAGATTCTCCATGATGCTTTTTGTTCCATGCATCCATGTGATCAATATATTTTTGTTCTTGGTACACAACAGTTTCATAAGTATCTAAAGTATCAAAATTCATATTTGTAATAATAGCTGCGCATTCAATAATAACTTCTTTATTGACGTCTAGCCCACTCATCTCTAAATCAATCCAAAGAAGTTTATTTATTTTTTTTTCTTTTTTTTCAGATGACATACCCATTGCCTTTGTTGATAATTTTTTTTAAGCTAAGTTATATGAATCAATATTTGATTTTTTTATTGCAAGCTTTTGTAGTTTTAAATGTACTTTCATTTGCTTGGTCTGTCATTGGTGTATTTAAAAAACATTCTGAGATGCAATATAAATACTATAGAGTTTTACAGTTTTTTTCGATCCTTCAATGGTTAGTAATGATCAAAGCTGTTTTTTTTGTACATTTCGATTCTGATTTTAAAATCTGGATTGCATTAATTATTCAATTAATATGTGCAGTAATCTTTTGGACACATTCTAAAATTGTAAAAGAAAATGGATTTACAATTGTATTTAGTATGGATAAGCCCCAAAGGTTTGTACAAAAAGGCTTATATAAATACATTCGGCATCCATTTTATAGCACTTACATGCTTTCATACTTTTCATTAAGTTTTATATATTTAGATCTAATTGGAATAATAAGTTCATTTACTATTTTATTTTTATATTATAAGGGAAGTTTGATGGAAGAGGAAAAGTTTTTAAATTCAGATTTTTCGATTGAATATTCTAAATATATCAAACGATCAGGTAGATTTTTTCCTGGATTTTAGAAAGTTAAAATTATATTAATAAACAAGAAAAAATTGTCGCAAGAGGAGTTTCTAGAAGTTTTACGCTTGCAAATATAACAGTAAAAACAAAAAGGCCAATTTATGAATTGGCCTTTTTTATTTTTACATTTTACAATTTTATTAGTTTGGTAAATCTTATTAATTTCCCAATTCCATTTTAGCAATTGTTTGCAATTGCATGTTGCTAGTACCTTCGTAGATCTGTCCAATTTTAGCATCTCTCCAAAATTTTTCCACAGGATATTCCTTTGTAAATCCATTACCACCAAAAAGATCTATTGCCATTGATGTGATTTTTTCTGCGGCTCTTGATGCAAACAATTTTGCAATAGCTGCGGATTCAACAAAGTCTAAATTCATATCTTTGAGACGAGCGGCATTGTATACGAGTAGTCGAGCAGCTTCTAATTGAACTCTCATTTCTGCCAATTGAAATTGAACCCCTTGAAATTGAGCAATTGGTTTTCCAAATTGTTCTCTTGCTTTTACATAATTGACTGTGGCTTCGAATGCACCCTGTGCGATTCCAATCATTTGTGCACCGATACCAATACGACCTTCATTTAAAGTTTCAATGGCTATTTTATATCCTTTTCCAACTTCACCAAGAACATTTGCTACAGGCACTTCACAATTTTCGAAAAGTAATTCTGTTGTAGAACTTGCGCGAATACCAACTTTATCCTCTTTTTTTCCTACTTTAAAACCCTTGAAATCTTTTTCTACTATGAAAGCAGTGATTCCTTTATATCCTTTACTAAAATCAGTATTAGCAAAAACAATATAAAACGAAGCGTCTTTTCCGTTTGTAATCCAAAGTTTACTACCGTTTAAAATATATTTATCACCCTTAAGTTCAGCTTTTAATTTTAATGCAAAGGCATCTGATCCGCTTGTACTTTCTGAAAGAGCATAGGCCCCAACCCATTCAGTGGCCATTTTAGGGAGATATTTTTTCTTTTGATCTTCTGTCGCCCAACGAATAATGGCATTCGTAACCAATGTATTTTGAACATCCACAAGCACACTGACTGAGCCATCTATTCGACCAAGTTCTTCAACTGCAAGACATGCCATTGTGAAAGAGCTACCAGCGCCGCCATAAGTTTCAGGGGACTCGATTCCCATTAGTCCCATTTCAAAAAGTTTTTTTATAAGTTCTGGTTTCAGTTGAGCCGCTTCATCCATTTCGTTCACATGAGGTTTGATTTCTGCTTCAGCAAATGATCGCACGGCTTCTTTAAAAGCAATTTCATCTTCAGAAAGTATAGTTAATGCAGGCCTGTGTTCCATAATTCTCCTTAAATATTTTTACATTTTAGATTTAACCGCAACGAGCATATAATGAAAATCTCTTTTAAACACTTGTCAATCTTGTTTTGGTAAAAGCAATCAATAAGGGATAAACTTTATCTATCCAATATGACTTACTGTTTCAGATAATTTGAAATGACAATTTGCTTATTTTTAAAATAACCTCTCATGACTAAGTCTATTTAAAATTTAGTTTATGAGGTGATTTGAAGTATGGATATGTTTTTAATAATTACGAAAATAGCAGTATTTTTTCCAATATTTTTATTTTCAATTTGCTTTCATGAATTTGCTCATGCTTTGGTCGCAAAATGGAAAGGTGATCGTACCGCTGAAATGATGGGGCGCTTGAGCTTAAGTCCATTTGCCCATGCAGATTTATTAGGTACAGTTATTTTTCCAATTATAGGGATGATGACGGGTTTCTTTTTTGGATGGGCAAAACCTGTCCCTGTCAATGATCGAAATTTAAAAAATCCAAAGAAAGATTATTTTTGGATTGCTCTGGCTGGTCCGGTTTCTAATATTTTGTTAGCGCTTATGGCGGCCCTTTTAATAGGGCTTTTAAAAAAGTTTTTTTTTGGATTTCCACTTGAGAGAACAGTTTCTGACCTTGGTAAAATTTTAATAAGTACAAATCTAAGTTTAGCTGTATTTAATGCGATTCCACTTCATCCATTGGATGGAGGAAAAATAATTGCACGTTTTATTCCTGATCAATGGGATAGGTGGCTTGAGGAAAATCAATTTTTATTATTTATTTTTCTGCTTGTCGTTCTCAATAGTCCAATGCAGATGATTTTACATTGGCCCATTGAAGTGATGTATGAATTATTAATGAAAGTGGCGAGTTTTGTATGGATGATTTAAAAAAAGAAAATAAAGAAAATAAAGAAAGTGAAGTGACTCCCAAGTATCCCCCTCGTGTGATGAGTGGTATACGTGTCACAGGTCAACTCCATATTGGTCATTATTTTGGTGCCTTAAAAAACTGGATTCAACTTCAAGATCAGTACTCTTGTTATTTTGGATTGATGGATTGGCATGGAATGACCTCTGCTTATAAAACCACAAAGGAAATTAAAACTTGGACCCGAGATATGATGGCGGACATGCTCTCTTGGGGATTAGATCCTAAAAAATCAATTTTTTTTATTCAGAGCCGAGTGCCAGAGCATTTAGAGTTATTTATGATTTTTTCAAATTTAACTCCAATGGGTTGGTTAGAACGTGTTCCGACATGGAAAGATTCTGAAGAAGAAAATAAACAAGCTGACACCCATAATCTTGGTCGCTTTGCATACCCAGTTTTACAAGCTGCAGATGTTGCAATTTACCGTGGTGCACTGGTCCCTGTGGGTGCAGATCAAGTGGCACATCTTGAACTCACTCGTGAAATTGTTCGACGATTTAATCATATTTACAAAGCCAATCTTCCAGAACCAAAACCATTGTTAACTGAGAATCCTGCTGTGCCTGGGCTTGATGGTCGTAAAATGTCTAAATCCTATGGAAATGGAATATTATTGTGTGAAGAAGAAAAAGAACTTCGAAAAAAAGTAAATCTAATGGTGACAGACTCCCATAGAGTAAGACGCGAGGATTCTGGTAACCCTGAATTGTGCTCTGTATGGTCCTTTCATAAATTATTTTCTAATAAACAAGATCAAGAATGGGTGGTTCAAGGATGTACAACCGCTGGTATTGGGTGTGGTGATTGTAAAAATAAATTATTTACTAATATGAATGATATGTTGAGTAGGGCAAGAGTGCGTAAAAAAGAATTGTTGAATAATTCAAATGAGCTTGATTCAATTATTGACGAAGGTTGTGAAAGAGCTCGAGTTGAGGCTCAAAAAACGCTGCAATTTGTCAGGGAAAAAATGAAACTATGATTACTGTACATTTGCCCAAGTTTGAAGGGCCACTTGATTTGCTTTTGTATCTTATTCGCAAAGATGAAATGGATATCTTTGATATAAAGATTCATGAGATTACAAAGCAATATCTAGATTTTATAAAAATGATGAAAGAACTAGATCTAGAAGTGGCGGGCGAATTTGTTTCGATGGCTTCAACATTGATTCATATTAAAAGCAGAATGTTATTACCACAGTATAATGAGCAAGGTGAATTGGTAGAAAATGATGACCCTCGTAAAGAGCTTGTGCAAAGATTACTAGAGTATCAGAAGTTTCAAGAAGCCGCAAAAAAATTATCTGAACGTCCATGGGTGGGACGAGATATTTGGGCGAGAGGGAGTAAAGAAATTATTAAACCCTATGAAGAAGAAATTGCCCTTGAAGAGAATGCATTATTTTCATTAATTACTGCATATAGAAATGCAATTCGTTTGTTTCAAAAGAAAATACATAAAGTGGCATTGAAAGCTCAATCCATTGCCTCACGAATTTTAGAAATTAAAGACCGTTTAAAGATTGGTCATCGAGTTGTGATGAAATCTTTAATTCAAAAAACGGAGTCCATGACAGAAGAGGTTTTGCAACGACAAATTTTAATTACATTTTTATCTTTGCTTGAGCTAGGTAAAATGGGATTTGTAAATTTATTTCAATCTGAAACTTATGGAGATATTTATATTGATCCAAAAAAAGAAATTCAATCTGATATAATTTCAAGAGTTGAAGAGTTTGACGGAATGGGTGCTAAGCAAGCTGCCGAAGATTTATTTGCTAAGGCCGAAGAAACTAGAATTAATGAGGAGCCACTTATTGAGCTTAATGAAAATGGTGAGCAAGAACAAGCTACAATAACATTCCAAGATAATGAAATAGTAGCAGATGTTGATGGGCTTCCACTTATTAACAATGATTTTTCATTGGGCGCTGAAGAAATGGCGACCGATGAAGAAATATTAGCGGCAGAAAAAGAATTTGAAAATTTAAATGAACAAAAATCCCTTACACCTTTTCTTTTTGCAGATCCTCAAGTTGAAAATAGTAATTTAGATATAGGAATTGAGGATTCTTCAGAGAAATCTATAAATGAATTTAAAAATAAAGAAGAAGATGGTTATGTCTAAAAAAAATAAAAAATCAGAAGAAAATAAAAAATCTAATTTACTGGACACTAATAACGAGAGTTCCATTTCGCATTTAATGGATGAAGTAAAATCTGGGATGTTTCATTTTGATGACAGTATAGATTTTATAGAAGACAAGGTGATTGATTCTTCAAGTATTGACGATTCAAGTATCAATGTTTCAAACATTAATAATGTTGATGAGATAAAAGAAGAAGTTTCTCAACAAGTGCTAGATGAATATGATTCTGATGCTTTAGATGAGCTTTTATTTGAATCACAAAATACTTTTGCTTCTGAAGTTGAAAATGAAGAATTTAAATCAAAAGCCAATTTGGAAGAAGCCTTGGATCAACAAGATGTAGTCGAAGATACAGACGAAACTAAGGATAATTCTGTTGTTTTTAATGGCTCGGAACTAGAGTCATTTGAATCTGTTGAAATTGAAGAGTTAGATTTTGTTTCAGATGAACAGCTTCAGTCTACAATTGAAAGTATATTATTTGCTTCTGATCGTCCAGTTTCATTGGCATCAATAAAGCAAGTGTTTCAAGGTACCAATGTTAATAATTCACGAATAAAGCACACACTTGAGAATTTAAAAACATACTATGCGGCTCAAATATCTGGAGTCACCCTTGAAGATGTAGGGAGTGGTTATCAATTAAGAACTAAGCTTGATAATATGGAGTTTTTAAAAAAATCTTTGAAAGCAAAACCTTTTAAACTTTCAGGTCCGGCTCTAGAAGTTTTAGCTATCGTTGCTTACAAACAACCTACAGTTAAAAATGAAATAGATCAGATTAGGGGAGTCGAATCGGGTCATTTGCTTCGGGCATTGATGGAAAAAAACTTGGTTCATTTTGCTGGTAAAAGTGATTTGCCTGGAAAGCCAATGCAATATGTGACTTCAAGAAAATTTTTGGAGATATTTTCTTTACGAAATTTAAAAGAACTTCCGACTTTGAGTCAAATTGATGAATTGTTGCCAGAGGGGATTGGTGAAGAAGAAATTGCAAAACCAAAATTGCATGACATAACGGATGACCTTTCTCAAAAAACCGGTACAACATATTCTGAAGGTGAAGAAGAATTAAATAAAATCACAGATCAGCTGCAGGCCATAGAGACTTCTTCAGATTTCTTTGAAAAAGAAAAAATAAGACAAAAAGAACAAAAGGAATTAGAGAAAGCTCAAAACATTAAAGAAGCATTGGCTGTTGGAGAGGAAGTTTCATCTCGTGATAAAAATTGGCTTAAAAAATATGAAGAAAAATTATTAAATCCAGAGCCAACGACATCGATGACAACTTCAACGAATATATTTTCAGAAGTTTCAGATTCGTTAAATTACGTTGAAGAAAATGAAGTTGAAAATTCTAAACTTGAAGTCAATCATAGCGATGACATTGATGACATACCGTCTTGGTCTGATCCTGAAATTACAGAAGCCAATGATATTGCCGATATTGAGAGTTAAAATTAAGTCTGATCGTTTCGAGATTATGTGACATAAAATCTAGTGCTGTTGTTTTCTTGTTTGTTTGGGGTGATTTAAAATACACCCCAGGCACAAACTTGAAATTATTTGAAAATTACCAACGACCACCGCCGCGATTTCCGCCGCCACGATTATTTTCTCTTGGAGCTTGAGGTCTTGCTTCATTCACAGTCATTGCTCGACCATCAAAATCAGAACCATCAAATTTGCTTATTGCAGATTTTGCTTCAGCATCTGAAGACATTTCAACAAAAGCAAAACCTTTACTACGTCCAGAATCTCTGTCAGTAATAATTTTTGCAGACTCAACAGTTCCACACTCTGATAATTTATCAGCTAAACTTTGTTCTGTTGCTGAATATGGAAGATTTCCAATATATAATTTTTTACCCATTCATAACCTCCTAAGGCCAGGGTGCCAGATCGGAGATTAAGGGTAAGACACCCACAAACTCGAAACACTAGCATTTATCTTGGAAATAGTATGGCATACTTTTTCAAAAATACCTAATAAATAAAAAATATCAAAATTTCTAAACAATAATCTAGTGATAGACTTCAGAGATTGTAAAATAATCAGCGTCAAAAAGTTCTTCAGGTGTTGCTAGTCGTGAATTTGTCGCTTCAATTTCAAAAACTAAATCTTGTCCAGCTAAAGGATGATTGCCATCTAAAGTAATTTTATCATTTAAAATTGAAATGACACGAAATGATTTTTGCTTTCCTTGATGGGAATAAATTACTGATTCACCAATTTTGATTTTGTGATTTATATCAAGGTCCTCTAAATTAAGTACTTTTACAAGTTTTGGATCATAGTATCCATAGGCTTGATCAGCTCGTAGAGAAACTTTTCTTTTTTCTCCAGATTTAAGATCTTTTAGTCCCTCAATAAGCCCAGCTAGTGTCTGTTGATTGGGCTGATTTTCTAAAATTACCTCATTGTTAAAGGAACTACTTATAATCCGTCCCAACTTATTTTTTAAAACACAATGAAATGAAACAACTTGAACTGACATAATCCACTCCTTTGCGATAAATGTTTTAGTTTTAAATATAACTTTTCATTAAGTATCTTTTTATTCGAATCAATAACTAGGTAACAATTTGAATTCAATAATTTGAAGTAACAAAAAATAAGGCATAAAACCGCTCTAGAATAGACAGCTGACTGCCTTATTGATACAGAATCTATTAATTAATAAAGAGTTGTCAATACTTCTTTATAATTTATTTTTAATAAGTCCTAGGTGGATTTTAAGAAACTGTTTTGTTTTATTGGAATCATTTTGAGATTCCAATTACTATTCGATCCAATAAAGCCAGCACTTTGTAAAACCTCTTTTAGCAGATTATTTCTATCTCGCAAT
Source organism: Bdellovibrionales bacterium (assembly GCA_005793345.1). GTDB lineage: Bacteria > Bdellovibrionota > Bdellovibrionia > Bdellovibrionales > Bdellovibrionaceae > SXSU01. The sequence continues at coordinate 17,725 of SXSU01000018.1, read as the reverse complement.
TGTTGAATGCTTTTGTCTAATTTTATTCCACCATCAGAAATAAAATTAAATAAATTAAATTTTATTTGATTATTATCTAAATTTTCCTCATCAATTAGTTTTAAATAAATAAAGTCACTTTTTAAAAAATAATATTTACTGATTAAAAAACTAAATCCAGTTGGTAAGAAATACTGTGCTAAATTTAATTTTTCACCAACTATAAAACTACCTTTAAGTGGATTTAATAATGTATAAGAATTTAAATCAGAAATTAATTTAGGAAAATAATCATCGAATTTTACAAATAAATTATTATTATAAGCTAATCTTATTTTGATTTTTTTAAATTCATTAATTTGAAAAATATAACTAAAGTATTTCCAAAAATTAAATGTTAAATAAAATATAATCAAAATTGGAAAAGTAAGTCCAAGTATAATGGGAAATAATACTAAAATCCAACCTATGAGTAGAGGTATAATTACCAAAGTACTAATTAAAAATGATATGAAAGACAAAATCATGATGACCTCCAGGTTGCATGTAAGGAGATCGTGTTCTTTATATAGAGTAGATACAAGGAGTTTATATTTATTATACGACCTTGACAACTAAACTCACCACGAACGATTTAGATGTGATTAATGACTTTTCAGTTAAAGTATTGAGTCAAGATGGTTTTGAAGTTTTGAATTTAACTCGTCAGTCCATTCGCTTTCACTGTCATTTAAGGGTGGAAGAATAAATATATATGAAAAATTATTAGTTTTAGCTAGAATTAATTTTTTAAGAAATTTATCATATTGATTTAGATCTTCTGAAATTATAGGGCTACTTTTTTGTAAGTCTGATAAAATTCTTTTTCCGTTGAGATGATTTTGCCAAACTAATTTATCCTTATTTAAATAATCAGGGGCAGTAAACATTGCAGATCTAAATGGTAATTCTAATACTGATATTCTTTCCAGCCAATACAAAATGTTATTACTATATTTTGACAATGAGTGATTACTTTTCGCAAAATCTTTAAAACTTTTACATCGAAATACTTTTGATTCAATTATATCTTGGCATTCGGGTTCTGTAGATTTGTAACATTCAGATTCATTATTTTCACTGGTTTTTATTCCTACATGATATAAATCAAAAACTTCGTTAATAGGTTGAAGTTGATAGGGACTTTCCTTACTTACTCCATTTTTAGTATACGCAATATTTTTTGTTCCGTAGATAAATCCATGTATATAACCAATTCCATTTTTTATTAGTCCAATATCACCAGGTTGTATGGACTCATCTTTTTTTAATTGGGTACATAAAGGGGATTGTAAGTAAGATTCAAGTTCAGCTGAGTCAGATTCGTATAATCCCAGAGTTACATCCATATAATTTAAAACAAGATTAAAACAATTTGGACCATTGTAATGTGGGTTTTTATTTATAAATTCGATGGGGTGAGTAGGAAGGCATGAACTAATATTAACTTCATAATTGCCTTCATTTTTTTGAATAATTTGAGACTTGTCACATTCTAATTTATTTTCAGAATGACTCCAAACTAGAAGGTCTATTAATTCACTATTAATTTCAGAAAATGAATTTCCATGAAGGATAATATTATTTTTAATATCTGTAAAAATCGATAATTTTGCATATACGGAAGAGTTAAAAGATATCAATACAAAAATATAAATTAATAGAGATTTATTAAAAAACATAATTAATTTTTAAAACCTAAAATATCGACATAAGTTGTGCCACGATTTATAGATGATGACGGTCTGGCTGTTTGTCCTTTGATTTGAATCTTAGATTGATTAAACAATTCTTTAAATTGAGTTCTAGAAATATTTTGTAGCGTTAAATTTTGATTTTGTGTTTTAAGTGCTGCAAGTAAAACTTGATCTAGACGAGCATTTTTTGCTAGTACTTCTAAAGTGACACGAAAAGACTTTGGTGGAATTGGGGGAATAAATTCTGACACAGGTATCTCCTACATTTGATGTAGGCTAGTATCTTAATGACAGTGATAGTGTCAAGTAGTGCTTCTTTTTTATAATTTTTACGTAGATAATAAAACTCAATTTTTAGTAAACTCTAATAACAACGCGACGGTGTTTTGCCAACTTTTCGTGATAATTTAAGACTGAAAGATCTTTCATTTCAAGGGGCTTAGTGTCGGCATAGGATTCAACTTTAATTTTATTTTTCTCTAAACCAATATCTTCTAAATAATCGCGCACTGTCAATGCCCTAGCAGCAGCCAAATCCCAATTTGATTTAAAAACAGAATCTTTTTTAATTGGAACTTCATCAGTATGACCTTCGACTGCAAAATGATATTTCTCACCATAGGGCAGAAGCATTTTTAAGACACTCTTCATGGGCTCAATCATTTGGGGAAGGATCATAGAAGATCCTGATGTGAAAGTAATTCCAGAGTTAAATGATAACTCTAATCCTGAATCTGTCAGTTGGACTTCTACAAACTTTGAAATATTTTTGGCTTCAATTTCACGTTTTAAATCCTCTTGAGCACTGTACAGTGAATATGCAGATTTATTTTTACTAAAAGAAGAGGCTATAGATTCCAATTTACCTATTTTAACTTCTGAGGCGGCAATAATTAAAATAAAGAAAATTAACAGATTAGTAATTAAATCTGCGTAACTTGTTAACCATCCCTCATTTCCCGTTTTTAATCTTTTTCTTCTGATCATTATTTATTACCATTATGTAATTTAAATTCTTGAACGAGTGAACTCGAAATTGCTTCAATGTAATCAACTAAATTTAACTTATCATTAAGTTCATTACTTGAGCGCGTTGACATTGGGCCACCTAGAGCTGTACCAAGTGCAATACCGTAAAGTGTTGCTAGTAAAGCCATACCCATGGATCCTCCAAGATTATCAGTTGACGTCGACATATTTTTAAAAAGTTGTACCATTCCTGTTACAGTTCCAACCATACCAAAAGAAGGTGCCAATCTTGAAATGAGATCCCAACCTTCTATAACAGGTTCATATTTAGAAAGATACAATTGTCGAATTTCTGCAAACTTTTCGATAGCAGAAGGACCTTGAATTTGTCCCAATATAATTTGCGTAGCATATTTAATTTCAAGAGATGTACTTTGGTCGACATAATTTAGCAGTACTGCACGGTTACCATCACGACATGCAGTTTTTATTTTTTCAATTTCATTTTTAATAGATTGAGTTTCATCACTTGCTTTTTTAATACCAATAAAATGTTTTAAGAGTGAAGAAAACATTAATTTTAAAGTGTCTTTGTTAAGTGCGATTAAGAGAGCTCCTAAAACTCCGCCAAATACAACCACTGCTGCATGGAGATCAAAAAAGCCAAGAGATTGCACTTCAGATTTGTCACCCAGACAAAAAATAAAAACAGCAATTAAAGTTAAAAATCCAAAAATCGAAGTTCCCATTATTTAAAATCCTCATTCTTTTAGTAAATAGCGAAGCTCAACAGACTTAATCTGATGCAGTTATAGTGATTAATTGATAAAGTTTATAGTTGAATTAGAACTCTTATTATTTTTTTAAAAATCAAGACAATTTTTGTCTCTCATTCGTATAATTAATTTAATTAAATATTCTATTTAATTTGGAGTATTGAAAATCAATTTTAATTCATATATAAAAATTCAATGAGAATTAATTTTTTGCAACCAATATACATGGGATTAGTATATGGACTGATTTTGCTTTTTGCAATGTCTGGTTGCACTTCTTTTGAATTGACTTCAGAGAATGGACCTTCTGGTGAGTGGCAAAGGCCTTTAGATTTAAATCTAAAGGAAAGTCAAAGTTTGCAAGATTTATCAATAAAATTAGATTGTAGAAGTTGGGAATTGAAAACCAATTCTAATTATTCTCCCAGTACAACTATTTGTAAAACCATTAAAAAGAAATTAGAATTTTATGGTGCTCATGTTTTAAAAATGAACTCAGATGAAAAATATAATTATATTATTAGCTACCGTCGTATTTTGCAAAAAAGTGAAGGCTGCGGGCTTGGCGGTTGGATTAGTTATTTAAGCTTTTGGATAATACCATGTAAAGGACGTGAATGGGAGAATGGTGAGTTAGTAATTCGTGATAAAAATGGAACTATAACTAATAATTATCCCATGAGTTTTAATCGTAGAACTTATTTTGGTTGGCTTGTACTTTTAAATCAGTCTGATGCGCGCAATTCGGAGATCCATCAAGATAAATTAATCTCTGATTATATTAGCAATCGTATCTATACGACTAATCAAATGATTACGGGAGCATTGTGAGTACAATATTTTTTGCTCTATTATTAGTAATTGGAACTTCAGCAGATAAATATTTTTTTGCGAGTCCTGAAGACATGCTCAATTCAAAAGAACCCCATTGTGTTGAAGAAGATTTAAATACAAAAAGTCTACAAATACCCGAGCCCCATAGACTTGATGGATTTAAATTAAAAGGAACTTATGTATGCGAACGAAATATTTTTAACTATGGTGAGAGAAATAGTTTTGTAGACTATATTGCTTCTCATCAAGTCAATCGAGCACGAAGTGCAGCCATGGCATTACAAAAAATCATTGAAGGGGATAGTGGGGGAGCTAATACAATTTTAAAAGAAGGAAAGCAACCTCTGTCATTTGAATTTGAAACAGATATGACTGATGTATTGCCCACCTTAAAATCTACATTTATCCAAGAATTTACAGCAGTATTTGGTCCTGAGACTGTCAGTCGATTATCAAATAATATATCTAATAACAAAAATTATTATCCGCGAATTAAAATCAAAATCAAAAAATTACAAGATCCAATGGCTTTTATGGAAATAAGTTATTTTTCAAAAAATAATTCTGAGCTAATTGAAGTGAGAAAATTATGAAAATATATTTTATAAGATTTATAAGTATTATTTTTATTTTTTTTGTGGGGTTTGGATTTTGTCTTAATGTAGAATCAAAAGAAGAAATTATATTTCGAGATTTACATATAATGGCTGCTGAATTGGTCGATGACATGGTTTATAGTTGGTTAAAAAACCCACCTTTTAGCAATCAAACTCAAGTTACAATTGTTGAAATTACAGCACCAGTAAGTTTAGATAATCGTTTTAATACTGTAATCGAAAATAGGCTCTACGAGTTATTCCAAAAAAATCCACAATTAAAAATAGAACTTGTACATTGCTCTTCATGTTCTCAGATTGTCTCTTATTCTAATTCTGAAAAAACTATTATTAGTCGTGGTATTGATCAACCTGAAGTTTTAAATGGAATTTTAAAACTTGCACCCAAAACAATGGCTCTGTCATTAAACTTTGAAGTCCAGGAACGAGAAATTTATTTACAATCTCATATTTTTGAACTGGCTCCCCCGCAAAAAATATTATGGGCCCAGAAGTATTCTACCAGTATGGGCGTGCGGGCTTCCTTGCGAGAAGCAACCCCTTTATTAAGTTTAGAAAGTGCACGTGAAATTCAAAACAAAATATTGATAGGACGAGAACCTTTAAAATTTATATCGAGATTGCAAATTCATAATTTTGAAACTGATGAGAACTACACTTTACCTCCATTACTATTTGGAGAGCAAAGTTTAGAAGGTGAAATTCTTCCAGAGCGAAATCAAAAATTTGGATTGAGCGTTGGGGTTGGAAGTGTTCGTGATTCCTATTCAGGATGGACTGTCGGCGGTCGTTATTCGAAGCTCATGTTTCGAGATTCACCGAGTTTGATTCATCCAGATATGTATTGGTTTTTAGGTGTTCAATATATGCGATTACAAGGTCCAGGTGCAGCGGTATTTGCAGAGAATCAATTGGATTTAAATAAACTAATTAATAGTGATGATGATCCTAAGGCCTCTTTGACAAATTATCAATTTGGTTTTGAGGCTTTAATAAAATATAAGTTTGGTTTATCAGTCTATTTAGAGTTTATTCCCGCTCTGAGTAAAAGTAAAATTATTCACGAACAATCATTGATTATTCCTTATCATGGAATAGGAACGGCATTGGTGTTCCAATGGTAAAAAATAATATTTTAAAAAAATGCAGTAAATTTACAATTTATATTTTAATTACTATTTTTAGGATTCCTACATTTGCTATTTTTCAACAAACACAAAGCGACCTCGCTGTGTTATCGGATCAATTGCAAAATGAATTACAAAAAAATCCAGGTTTAGCGCAGGAATGGACACCACTTTTAATAGGTGTTCCTCAAAGTTATTGGAAAGAGTCTGCAAGTGATTTTGCAAGTGTAACGTATCAAATGTTGCAACAGCTTTTTAATAACCAAGAGTTAATATTATGTCCAGAGTGCATTCAAAATCGTACTTATGTTTCTCATGATGGAAAATTAAATATAATAAATGGTGAAATGTCTTTAGCTGATCTTGCGGTTTTAAAAACACGGCCTAATTATAAAAATGCAAAATCATTTTTGACAATTAAAGAATCTCCAGCAGGAGTGGAAACTAAACTCATTCGAATTAGTGATGGCAAAATATTATTTATGACAATTGCTGATAGTACAAAAACACTTGAGAGTAGTTTTAAACCATTGCATTTAGCAAAAGAACTTGAACGGCGACAATCCGGACAATCATTAAACTATGTATTTATAGATTTTGGATTTTATCAAGGAAATACTCTTCAGTTTGAGTTTCTTGAACAATGGGGTGATCGCAATCAACATTTATCAGGTTTAGTACTTTCGCTATGGGAACCTGTAGGGGGATTGGGTGCCACTTATCATTATTTAATTCCAAATCATCGTAAACTAAATTTTAGTTTAACGACATTTATAACATTATTTAGTTATGGAAATTCAGCAAATCCAAAAAATCCAGTAACGTTAGTTTATCAAGCAATGGGGCAATGGGCAATTAGTGGTAATTATGCATTATTTGGAATGGCTAATTCTAAGGGAACAATTTCATTTGGTATTACATTTTTAAATCCAGTATTGTTTCCGTTTTTGTTGTAGTTTTTTAAAAGTTTTGAGGTAGAAATGAATAAAAGAATTATTATATTATTAAGCTTAGTAATTGAAGTGCAGGTACTGCTTGGTTGTGCCAGTGGTCGTGAATTTTGGAATTATATTGTGGAAGAACCTGTGACAAAAACTTCTAAACGAGAAGTTGGTGAAGTAAATAATACTGTAGCTACAAATCATCAACAGCAAGTTGTGAAAGTAGCTTTTAATGATGGTAAAACCATGACTCAAGTTGAAATTCCAGTTATTTCATCGGGACAGCAAATAGTTATTGATCATAAAGGTAAAGGTAATGATCGCAATTTTAATTTAATTCCCCTTCCACCGTCAGATTCCGACAAAGCAATTGAAGAGAGTTATTTAAAGGATGGTAAGAGCATATCTGCAAAAGCTCAACCTGTGAGTATTACTAAATCACAAACTGAAATTCAAAAATTAGCAAAATCTGGTAACTACTCTTTGGCGTTAGAATATGTTACTCAAATTTTAGAACGATATCCCCAACATGCAGAATCCCTTCGTACAAAAGGGGCTCTATTGTTAAAAATGGGTGAAAAGAAAGCGGCATTGGCTAGTTATCAAAAAGCTCAAGAGTTGGAGCCAAGTCAAAGAGTACAAAAGGTAATTGATAATTTAGAAAAAGAAGAGGATAAAAATCCATGAACAAATTAATTAGTTATTTTTTAATATTATTATTTGGTAATATGGGGTTCGCACAAATTTCAGAAGACACTATTCAGATACCTGCAGTTGTTGAATCACAACTTCAAAGTTATCAAGAAAAATTTTATCAAGTCCTTAGTGAAGAATGCCCTTCGAGTTTATGTTCACCAGTTAATTGTGATGTTGTAAGATTTTTAACTTTGGATGAAAAACAAGACTCCTCATTACCTGGGCTGGAAACTCCACAAGAAAATATAAAAACTCCACAGTATAAAATTTCACAGGTGAAGTGCGAATTTACCTATGAGTCCACCTTAAATAATGAAACTTTAAATTCTATAAAACAACGAATTTTAGCAAAAGCTAAATGGTCAGGAACTCAGTTGCAATTAATTGGACGCAAGTTAAATCCGAAGTCAAACCAACTGGTGCAACTATTGGCAAGTCCATTGCCACAGGCTGATTTGAAATTACAAGATAACAAGTCTCAAGAAAAAAATAGTAACAATAATTTGTATCTTTTAATCGGTATGGCTGCATTGTTATTACTAGCAAGTTTAGTTTATTTTCTCTCACGTCAATCAAAAATAAATTCGAAATTAAATCCGAAGTTAAATTCTCAAGACTTAGAGAAGACTGCATTGCAGAATTCAATGCAGAATAAAAATGCAATCCCTGATGTTACTACTGCAATGATATTAAATCGTTCACAACATTTAAAAGACAAACTAAATCAAAATCAAATTTTAACTGAAATGGCATTGACTCCATTTTTACAAAATTCAGATTTAAAGAATTTATGTTTATTATTAAGACATTTTGGATCTGAAAGTTTAAAACCATTTGCAGATAAACTAGAATTTAAAGAAAAACTAACACAGCTCAGAGAAGCGTATCAAAACTATAATGATATCGCAGAATCAAATCTTGATGTCTGGAGTTTTTTTGATAAAATTGAAAGATATATTGTCGCGGCAGAAGTTGGTTCCTATGAAAAATCACTTCATGAAGAATTTTCTTTTATTCATACATTGGATACTTCTGAATTTTTTCATTTACTGCAAATATTAGCAGAAGAAGATATAGCATTGGTTTTATCATTTTCACCCAATCATTTGCAAAATGCTTTTTATAAAAAATTGCAGCCACAACAAATTTCAAATTTAGTTAATGAAATAACAAAAACAAAATATCTATCAGATAAAATAGTGAGGGAACGAGCTCTTTTCATTCGAAATATGTATTTAGCAAAACGAACAGAACTAAAAACCGTTGAACTTAATAAACTTCCAGTTATTGAACAATTAATTAATACATTAGAACCAAAAGCACGTTACCAGTTGATTCAAGGTTTAAAAGTAAATCATAAAGAATTATTTGATCAAGTCATAGACTCATTGTTTTTAGATGAAAGTTTACTGATTTTACCAATTGAAGTTTTGAATGAAATTTTTGTTTCTATACCAACAGATCAAATTGCATCTTATTTATCAAAAATTTCCTTTGCAGATAAAATTTTATCGAGAGTTAATCCTGTTCTAGCAAATAGTATCAAGGTTCAATTTAATTTTGCGAATTCTTTGGATTTTATCGAAGATTCTTCAACAATAAAAAATGAATCTGTTGGACGAGATGCCATTGTTCAACAAATTCGAAATCAAGTTTTAAAAGGAAAAATTAATTTAAAACGAATTAATGAATCACTTTTAGAGAGTTAGTAATGATTAATTTGAGTAGATTTTTAGTTAAGGATCTGTGTAGTATTCGAGAATGGGATTACTATTAAGATTTAGAATAAGAATAAGAATAAGAATAAGATTAGGATGAATTAATGAGAAAACGAATAATCAAATTTAAATTTATTTTAAATTTAATTTTAAAAATAGTTTTAAAAATTGGATTACTTTGTTCGCTATTATTGCAAGTTCATTGTTATGAGGGGAGTTCACGGAAAAGAAAAGATCCTAGTGGACCTCAAAATCGACGTGTTGATCCAATTCCATTACCATTTTATACAATTATATTAGATGCAATAATGTTATCACCAGAAAGCATTAATGATAGTAATTGTTTTATGGGCCTTGAAAGTGAAAAAAAGTACCGCTTAAATGAGTGGAGTATGCGCTTTAAATTGATTAAGGAAGGTTTAACTCAACTTGCAGATAAAGTTATCATTAATGAAATTAAAATTCCACCAGGTGACTGCAAAACTTTATATTTAATTGAAGATCGATCTATTTCAAACTCAGCACTAAATCCACAATATCCGACACAAGCAGATAGTAAATTACGTTTGAGTTTACATTTAAAAGCAATTTTCTGGGATCGTGATGTCTATTCAAGATCACCTTCACCGTCAGTGCAATCTAATGATTGGCTAGAAATTAAAGTTTTGAAAGAAAAAAATGTTAGGTCAAAAAGTTTACATTATTTTTTAATTTCAAATAAGACCTGGGGATATTTTGAATATTGGAAGTGGTTTTTACCTCAAACTAATTTATTATTTGTCAAAGGAATTGAATCACCAGATCCTGGAGAGAATGGGTTAATTGCAAGGGATGAGCAAATCAAAAAAGAAACAAAAGATTTTTTTGACTGGCTTATAGGATTTGCAAATGAGTAAGTCTATAAAAATAGAAAATAATTATATTCATAATCTAGCAAATTTACTTCGTTCACTACTTGCGCTTCTAATTGCGCTTCTTGCATTTCTTACATTCACTGTTGGTTGCAATTCAACTAAAGTTCCAATTCGCCCATTAAAAATTGATTTGCAAATCATTTCAACTCATTGGTTTGAGCAAGAGAAAGTAAGCTATTTTTTCTATCGAATTAAGGGTGAGTCAATAATGAGCCATAACTTTCAATTGGAATGGACGGATACTTCACAAAAAGATAAGTATAAAATTTTAGATTTAAATCAGGGGGTTCATACTCATGCACAGCTTGACTGTGGAACTGATTTGTGTGGAAGTTTTAGTTTTTACTCTGATACAGCACCTGAACAAATTTTTTTACGGCTAAAATACCATGAGCGTTCATCAATGTATGTTGAGGCTGATTCTTTTGTGCAGAAACATCGTCACAATGATAGTGGTGATAGTTTCAGTGCTTTATTTTATGGTGTATTTGATAAAAATAATCAACATATTCAACTCCGATTTGTGAATAATTTTGGAAGCCCAAGTGATAGTGAAATTAGTCAATATGGGTTGAGTAGAAACTTTAAGATAAATCATTTAAACTTAACATCTGCTGATTCCGATGAGTTAAGTATGCTAAAAATTACCAGTCAAAATTCTTATTTATTTCCGGCTCTAGTCTGTAGAGAAGATCAAGTAACTATTAATTTAAATCAAAGTATAACAGAACCATACACTTGGGTAAATTCTGACATAGGTAATAGTCCAAACTCTTATACTGGAGTTTGTATAAATATCAGTGGTTTAAGTAAAGATTATAAAGAGTTATTTAAGACTTTTTCTTTGGCTCGTAAAAATCCTAAAGTATATAAAGAAAATATTCAGTTCAAAACACCACTCAAAGATACTTTACAAATTCCGATAGCTGTTTTTCCATGTCCTAATGATGAGAAGTCAGCGAACCTGTTTTCACCTTTATTTTTTGAATATCAAAATTTTATCATGGGATTTCAAAATCTATCTAATGAAAAAATATGTTTTAAATTAGGAAATGAAATTAATTTTCAAAATGAATTCAAAAATAAATTAGTTACAGACTTACAGAAGTTTAAAACTTCAAATCAGCAACAACAATATGATTTTATTTTTAAAATTATTATTAATCACAAATTTAATTCAGAATTTCAACGAATTCAAGAGATCGTTCTCGAAGTGCTTAATCAAATCATTGAATCTGAAAAATTTAAAATTTCGCCACGTTTAGTGGGTGGTTTTATCTATGATAGTACCGCTGAGTTTAATCACCCTTTATTAGCTTCACAAAGTATTGTTTGGTGTCCACAAAAAAATGTTCCAGTAGGAAGTGAATTAATGGGTGATGATAATTGTTTAGTCGATGACGGTGGAGTCATAAAAAACAGTTTGTTTAATTTTCTTATTCCAATGGGACCATTTCCAACCCGGGCAAATTACGAAGCTTATGTCCAAAAGCATGGGGATAGAGGTTTAAGTAAAAATCCAAAACTTAAATTTATAAGTGTTCCAGCAAATGAGTTTACACAGCAAGATGAATCGCAAATGATTACTTATTTTGAAAGTCAAAAATTGATACTCAATGAAAATGAAGCGTTACGCATTTGTTCTGAAAACGATAATGAGTTTTTGTTATCGCAAATACGATTTAAAAAAATAAATAGCACTGAACCTGCATTTAATTATCTTCAGGGTCTAAATATATTTAATGCAGATAAAAATGGAGGAAATTTTAAAATAGGTGTTTCATGGAGTTATGCATTTTGGGGTGCCGTCTATTACAATTTGCCAGTTACTGGTTCTGTAATTGGAATTATTCCTTTTAAAAAAGATATTCAATCTCATAAGGAAGTCGGCGATAAAAAATGGATTAGGCCTTTGTGGAATTTAAATAATATTTTTGAGCACTGTACGGATTTTTGTGATCATCCCTACTTTGATGAGGCTGGTGTTTATCAACTTGATTCTATTTGGCGAGATCGTAATTCTAGTCAATGTATAAATTCAATGTTTCCGGAAAAAAACTAATGGCAACTTTACAAAGAAAATTCAATATAAGTAAATTAAGTAAAATAAGTATAATAACTAAAGATATTTTTAATAATTTTATTAATATAAATAAAATTAATTTCGAATTTACTATATATTTATTTATTTGTGTTATTATATTTCAGAGTTTGTCTGTTACGGTCGCTGCAGCGCCTGTTTCTTCATTTGATTTAGTTAATGAAGTCATTGTGCAATCTGAAAATCCACGATTATATGATTTAAATTTAGAAAAATTTGGTTTTGAGTTAACTAAATATTCTGTTAATGAAAAAAATAATTTTGAATCCAACGGAATTTCTTTAGGTTTGAGAACAAATTTATCTGCAAAGTATTTTTTATATACGGGTATTAGATCAACTTCAGTAACAAGCACCACTTCGTCTGACTCTTTATCCTTAACACCATTTAATCAGGCGGCACAACCAAGTAGAAAAGAACTTTACTTTCAATTTGGCATTCCTATAATTGCAGGCCGAAGTTTTACAATATTAAGTCCATGGATGTCAGACTGGGAACATTTAATATTGGCGAAAATAGGTTTGCATTACAATTTATATGATAAAAAAGGTGTATTACCTGCCCAACGTCCTATTAAATATCAGTTTGTAAGTGAAGTGGGTTTACGATTGCAATTTTCTTTGCCAAAGTCTCTAAGTGTTTTTGTTGACTATGATTATCAATATCCACTTAAAAAACCTGATCAAGATTTAAAATCCTGGACAATTTTAGGAGGAGGAATTGCTTGGTCAATATTTTAAAAAGAATATTTATTTTACTTTTCACTCTTTATATTTTTAAAGCTTCTGCAACAGTTGAAAATTTAGAACAAGGAATTTTATTTTACAAACAAGGGGATTTAGAAAAAGGTTCAGAGTTATTTCGTAAGATTCAATTTGGAGATAAAATAAATTGGACGAAAAAAGTAATTTTCTTAATGAATTATAATTATCATAAAAGTAATTATAATGAAGTATGGAGATCCCATCAAATTTTAGAGAGAACACAAAGGTCAAACCATGAATCCCTGAGACTGGCATTACTTGCAGAATATTCTGCAAAAGTATGTCCATTTCAAAACTACAAAGATATATTCACGTCCGACCCCATAGGAGAAGATTTTAAAAATTTATTATTTGCATCAGTATTTAGAAATTATCGAAAATTTATTACACCTGATTACCAAGTGGGTGACACTTTTGAAAAGTGGTTTCAAGATGGTGTTTTAGTTAGTTCTTTATCTCAATTCTCAGATCTATATTTACGAGATATTCCTAATTCAAAATTAATTTCAGGAAGTAATTGCCGAAATTTATTTGATACCCATATTGGTGATCAATTGTATTCGCAAAATAAAGAATTTGAATATTTAATACTTTTTTTGCAAAATAAAAATTCTCCATTTTATAAGCCAGAAATTTTAGCTCGGGGCTTTGAATTATCACAGCAACTTAAAATTGCAAATCCAATATTGGAAGAACGATTGAATGATTTAAGTGTTGATAGTTTTAAAAATATCAAAGAACCAGAGCGACGTTTTTTATGGAATTTAAAGGTAAGTAAAAATCAAATTTCTGAAGAATTAAAAAATAAAACCATACTAGATATAGTAAAGAATGCAAAAACAGTCGAAGATATAGAGTGGATTGCTTTGGTTGATTTAAAAAAAACAGATATCGATTTAAAGTTAAAACTTCTTGAGTTGTTAAACTCCTTTGATAAGTATCAAAAGAATACAGATGTTTTGTATGAACTTTGCTATACTTATTGGAAAAAAAATAACTTACAAAAAACATTGTTTTATTTGCGGCTTTTATTAAATGAGGGTGGAAATAATCAATTAACTAATTTTGCCGCGCAAATATTTACTGAAATAAAATGGGATGATACATCATTAGGTGCATTTGCAGCAAGTATACCAAAATCATTATGGTTAAAATTTAATTTAGATTTACTTAAAAAATATGCTTTTAATGGGAATCGAAAAGAGTTTTATTCTGTATTGAAACGTATTCCTAAAAATCATTATTTTTTTAAAGAATTAAATCTTTATGTATCAGTCTTAGAACGTAATGCAAATAAATTAAAAAAAGAATTGAATTCAAAAAACAATTTTTCAAATAACAGATTGAAACAATCCGCAATCAACTTTATTAATGATTATGCTAAAGTTCAATTACAACTTTCTCAAGCAGATTTCCAGAATTTAAAATCCATAAACCAAATAATAATTTTAAAACTTAAGTCATTATTAAATAAAGCAAGTGATTCTGAAAATGAAAATATTCAACAACTGATCTTTACTTTTACAAATTCATTGGATGACAATTGGATCAAAGGTAATTCTGCAGTTCGTAATGGTATTTTAAAGTTGGGTCAATTAGATTTAAAAACACTAAAAAGTTCTAATGGAAACCTTAATATCCCATTTGAATATCCTACACAATTGCCCTATAGAGAATTTTATATTCGCCCCCTTGAAAATAATTATGAGATTTGGGATAATTGGGATAATTATTAATGATGGACGATTCAAAGATTAAGATTTATCGAAATGTTTTTTTTATTTTCATACTTTTTTTCGCTACCAGAATCAGTATGGATTTAATAGTTCAAATGCCAAACTCAGTTAATGCAATTCAGAATTTGCAAAACAAAATAGAATTTAACAATATCAAAAACCCAAAACATAAGAATAAAAATATAAAATCAACACAGTTAAATGCTCATAACCAAGATAAGCTTGACCCGGAAGTATTTAGATCGATGTTTAGTAAGCAAATATCTCCTAGTTTTATTTCTTGTCTTGAAAATCATTTTACAATGAGCAATGAACTTTTATTAACTTCACGATTAACAAAAACAGGTAACTTGATAGATACAAAATTGGTAAATCTTAACGCCTCAAACGAAGTACCAGATTGTTTTTCAACAGAAATAAAAAAAATGAATTTTAAACTTTTAACAAAAGATTTTCAATCCTCTTCTGTTGAAGTTCAATGGACTATTAAATTTTAAAAGATAAAAATAATTGTTTATTCAAAGATAAATTCTATATTATTAACTTCTTCTGGTGTTGCTGTATCAAGCTCGACTGATCCTTTGGAATGGATAGGTGCAGACTTCTTGAACTGCTCCACGGTTGAATTGCAATTGAGTCCCTCAATTGTGGCTGTAGCAAAAGCTGAACCTCCAGGACAGTCAAATGCTGAGATAGAGATTCGAACTTTGCAAAGTGTGCCTATTGGTTTTGGGGTCAA
The DNA here is from genome assembly GCA_005793345.1 of Bdellovibrionales bacterium. GTDB lineage: Bacteria > Bdellovibrionota > Bdellovibrionia > Bdellovibrionales > Bdellovibrionaceae > SXSU01. The sequence continues at coordinate 2,078 of SXSU01000018.1, read as the reverse complement.
TAACTGAATCGTATCTGGATTTGGTATCAGAAATTGATTACAGATAGCGGAGTTTGATTCACCAATTATTTTTCCTTTATAAATTAACCTTGTCAAACTCCATTCGTTCTCAGGAGAGTTTCCCACCAACTGTTCTTCAACAATCCATTGTCCGGAGGAATTTTTGTTAACATCCAAGATGATGACTTCAGCAAAAGATACTTGGACGAAAAGTAATATTGAAATCAATAAAAGTACTAGTTTCATAATTGATCCTTTTTTATGAAGGTACATTTGTTCAAAAAAAAATTCAAGAATTGATTTTAGTGACATTACACAAGTATTTTCAAAACTTCTCAAACTCCACTTTACTTGGAAGTATACCCATTTTATCAATTTTTAAATAAAATGTGATATGAGAATTTTGGATTGAATTTGACAGATCTTGATCTTCATATAGTATGATATTATAATCTTTGAGTGGATCTAATAACCCCTTGAGTGGGCCTTGAATGCTTGATTGCAGCGAATAACGTAAAGGAGATATATGTTTCACTCTCAAACATTAGCCAAAGCCATTTCTGAACTGGAAACTACGGCAGATAACATCAAAAATAGAGCAGATCAGTCCTCTGAAGATATTAAAAAATTAGAAAAGTATTTAAGCCAAAAATTTATTGGCATCGAAATTGGTATCAATGTCCAAGATCATAAAATTGATGAAGATCATATGAAGGTATTTGAACTTGCAGGTATGTCAAGTGTCCTCCAATTTCTTATGAGAGAATTTTTGTTCTGGAAAAAAGATGAAACTACAAAAAAATTTCGTCTCATTTATGAAACTCACTCATTAAAGGGTGATAAGATAAATGGTTATAAAATTTGGCCTGAGAAAAAACCACTAATTGAATGCTCTTTATTTGATCGACTTCGTATGCACGAAAAATTGTATTTGCTTGTAGAGCATATCAAAAAGTTGGTATAATTTCCAGTGGCTCCAAAATTTCTTATTCAAAAAATACATGGATTTACTTTCATTGAAAGTTTGTAAAATAGTTATTTTTAAAATTATATTTCTACTTATTACAAATCAGTTTGTATATTTTCAACAAACAAAGTAAGTCCACATAACATTGTGAGAAGAATATTAAATTAAATGCAGTTTCTTTTGCGGAGGTCAATGGTGACGAATGAGGAAAGATACTTAAATCTTATTGGTATTCAGCAAAGACCACCTAGTGTTTCATATTTAACTTCACTTATTCATCACCATTTATCTAAGATCCCATATGAAAACATATCAAAAATAATTCGTTATTACGAAATTGGACCTTCAATTCCAACCCTCGAAGAGTTTGTCGAGGGTGTAGCTTAAAAAACATATGGTGGCACTTGTTTCACTCAGAATATTTATCTCAACTATATTTTAAATTACATTGGATTTAAATCAGAACTTATTGGTATTCGAAAAGATGGTATTCTTTCGCACTTGAGTCTTCGAGTTAATATAGATGGATCAAATTACTTTGTCGATGTTGGTATTATGTCATCAATAGCCGGTCCTTTTCTAATCCATCCATCTGCATCTTTTACCAAGGACCTTGGAAATCAACGATTTATATTTTCTCCATTGAACGATTGTGAAAATTATCTTTTTGAAATTTGCAGAGATGGTAAATTGATAAGGAAGTTTGAATCTTCATCGTTGCCTTTTACAAAACAGGATCTAGATATTGGTATTAAAAAGACTTTCGATCGCTCAGCTATGTTTATGACCACTCTTTGTATTCATCGTGTTTTTGAATCGCATTCAATTGGGATTTGGAATAAAAGTTTTTATAAAATTAATGGCGCTGAATATTTGGTTAGAGAGATACAAAATTATTCTGATCTTAAAACTGTTTTTAATGAAGAATTAATGATACCTAATTACCCATTGGAGTTAATTTTGAGATTACTGTTATCCGACTTTTAAATTTGACCAGATTTTGTTTATGGCGCCAATTAAATTTGGCCAGTTGATGGCGTAGTGCTAATTGATCGGTGCTTGTGAGTCAACTTCTGCTTTCAATGCCTTTCTTTTTTTCGCAACCTCTGAT